>NZ_AP019797.1:3177500-3430829 GCF_009936275.1 Rhodothermus marinus | reverse complement strand
AACGGGTTGTGCGGCGTTTCGGTGGCCGGGTGCGCGGGCGTCTGCAGAGGACACCCCCGGAATTATGCACACGTTATGCACATCCTGTGCATTTCACGTCGGCTGGATGGTGGGGTTCGTTCCAAAAATTCCCAGGTTTTCCACAGGTTGTCCACATCAAGGTTTTTGCGCAAGTCTTTTGTTTTTCAAGTTTTGTCGCGTTATTTTCTGATTAAAATGCACACGCCGTCCACAGGAAGAGGACGGCGGTGCAGGATGCGGCCAATAATCAGGTCAGGTCTGTAAATTTTCCACAGGTTATCCACAATGCCTGGGTGGTGGAAAGGGGGCATGTTACCCCAGCGTAAACCCCGCTCAAATGCTACGGCATGTCGGGCTGAACTGCAAGACGTCCCGGACATTTTCACGATGCTGAACCCTGGTGTTTAGCAGGCGAGGGCGCTTGAACCTGCCGGTCGCCTTTCGGGTTGACCCCTGGAGAAGAAGATTGACTGAAACCGAACGAACGTGCCGATGCGGGAGTGTCCGTCGTGCGCCCTGCCGGTCGAAGAGGAAGCCGAGGTCTGTCCCTACTGCGGCTACGAGTTTCCGACCACCTCGCCGGTGCACCGGGCGGTTGCCTGGCTGATGATCCTGTTGTTGCTGGGCTCGGGACTCTATGCGCTGTGGGCCTGGCTGCTGCGCTGAAGCGGAACTCCCACGGGCTCGTCTCGTTGATTTGCGGCTGTTTATCGGGATGAACCGGAGCGGAACGGATCATGGTGCGGATTGAGCTGGCCGCCCTGCGCGAGGGGTTTCAGCGAATGGCGCTGACGCCCTCGGCGGAGGCACTGGATCTGGACCCCGGCGTGTTCGAGGACATCCGCGTGGAGCTGGGGCTTACCTATGAAAACGGGCGGTTGCTGGTGCAGCTCTGGGCCGGCGCTACGGCGACGCTGGAGTGCGACCGCACGCTGGAGCTGTTCAAGCAGCCCGTCGAGGGGACCTATTCGCTGTTCTATGCGCCTCCGGGGGCGGCCGTAAGCCGGGATGATGTGGAGGAGGTTCGCGAGCTGCGTACGGCGGATCGGTTCGTGGACCTGACGGATGTGGTGCGGGATACGTTGCTGCTGGCGATCCCCATGCGCAAGGTGAAACCGGGCGCCGAGTCGATCCCGATTCCGACGCAATTTGGCGCGCCGGAGGAGCCGGAACCCGAGGAGCCCCCGATCGATCCGCGCTGGGAAGCCCTGAAAAAACTTCGAAATCTCTGACAACATAAAACCATTCGCATACAGCCATGGCCAACCCGAAACGGAGACACTCGAAGTCGCGCACACGGAAGCGTCGGGCCGTTTACTACCGGCGGCTGGTGGAGAAGCCATTGCCTCTGATGGAATGCCCCAACTGTGGCAACATGAAGCTGCGGCACCATGCCTGCCCCTCGTGCGGCTACTACCGCGGGCGCAAGGTGGTCGATGTGGAAGAGTTTGCCTGATGCCGAAGGCCGTCCGAATGGTTGCGGGCGGCCCTTGTTTTTTTCCCCGGCCGAAGCGTAGACTTCCAGCACTGTCCTGACCAAGTCCGCAGATTGCACACATGGCCCTGCGTGTTGCCGTTGATGCCATGGGAGGCGACGCCGCGCCCGCGGTCGTCGTCGAGGGTGCGTTACAGGCGCTTGAGGCGGCCCCCGGGCGCCTGGAGATCCAGCTCTACGGCCCCCGCCCGGTGGTGGAGGCCGAGCTGGCGGCCCGTCAGGCGCTGGGGCGTGAGGGTCTTCGGCTCGTCGATGCGCCGGACGTGATCGGCATGGCCGAGTCGCCCGCCGTGGCCGTCAAGACCAAGCTGCGCTCTTCGATCCATCTGGGGCTGCAGGCCGTCGCCCGGGGCGAGGCCGACGTGTTCGCCAGCGCCGGAAACACCGGGGCCATCATGGCCGCCGCGCTGTTCATTCTGGGGCGTTTGCCCGAGGTCTCGCGTCCGTCGGTGGTGGGCTTTTTCCCCACGACGAAGGGCCGTTGCCTGGTGCTCGACATCGGCACGAACGTCGACTGCAAGCCCGAGCACCTGCTTCAATTCGCCCGGATGGGATCGATCTTCGTCGAGCGCGTCTGGCATGTCGAACGGCCGGTCGTGGGCCTGCTGAACGTCGGGGAAGAGCCCGGTAAGGGCAATGCGCTCACGAAGGCGGCCTACGAGCTGTTGCGGGCCGCGCCGGATCTGAACTTCCGCGGCAACGTCGAGGGTCGGGATCTGATGCACCATGTGGCCGACGTGGTCGTGTGCGACGGCTTCGTAGGCAACGTGATGCTCAAACTGGGCGAGAGCATGGTGACGGCCTTCGTCGAGATGCTCCGCCAGGAAATGGCGGCGCAGGGGCTCGACGCCGCGCAACAGCGACAGGTGCTGGGATTGCTCCGCGGTGTGCTGCGTCGCTTCGACTATGAAGAATACGGGGGGGCGCCGCTGCTGGGCGTCAACGGTGCCGTCGTGATCGGACACGGTAGCTCTTCAGCCCGAGCCATTGCCCGCATGATCCAGGCCGCGGCCGAGCTGGTCGAGCAGGACGTGGTTCGCTCCATTGCCGCCGCCTTTCATCCAGCCTGAACTGCACGTAACCGCAAACGGGAGCAATGCCCTACGCAGCCATTACCGCCGTCGGCCATTTTCTACCCGAAGATCGGCTGACGAATGCCGATCTGGAAAAGATGGTCGACACCAGCGACGAGTGGATCCGCACGCGCACCGGCATTCGGGAACGCCGCATTCTGCGGGATCCAAACAAGGCCACTTCGTACATGGCCACCGAGGCGGCCCGGGAGTGCCTCCGGAAGCGCGGGATGGATCCCGAGGATGTCGAGTTGATCATTGTGGCCACGGTCACGCCCGACATGTTCTTCCCGGCCACGGCCTGTCTGGTCCAGGCCAACCTGGGAGCCCGTAACGCCTGGGGGTTCGATCTCTCGGCCGCCTGCAGCGGTTTTCTGTTTGCGCTCTCGACGGCCGCCCGCTTCATCGAAAGCGGCAAGCACAAGCGGGTGATGGTGATCGGCGCCGATAAGATGAGCACGATCACCGACTATACGGATCGAAAGAACTGTATTCTGTTCGGCGATGCGGCGGCGGCCGTGCTGCTCGAGCCGGATCCGGAGTGTGGCGTGATCGATTCGGTCGAGCACTGTGATGGCAACAACTGGGAACTGCTCTGCATGCTGGGGGGCGGCAGCCTGAACCCGCCCACCCACGAGACGGTCGATCGCAAGATGCACTATCTGCACCAGGAGGGCCGTGCTGTCTTTAAGCTGGCCGTCGAGGGGATGGCGCAGGTGGCCGTCGAGATCATGGAGCGCAACAACCTGACGGCCGACGACGTGCGCTATCTGGTGCCCCACCAGGCCAACCTTCGCATTATCGACGCCACGGCGCGCCGCATGGGGCTTTCGCCCGACAAGGTCATGGTCAACATCGATCGCTACGGCAATACGACGGCGGCCACCATTCCGCTCTGTCTGTACGACTGGGAACGGCAACTCCGGCGAGGGGACAACCTGATTCTGGCCGCTTTTGGCGGCGGTTTCACCTGGGGGGCTATCTACCTGAAATGGGCCTACGACGGGGATAAAGTGGCGGCCGCGGCCGAGGCTACCGCCGAAACTTCCACCGAAAACGCCTGAGCGCAATGGCGCAGGTCTGGTTGTTTCCCGGACAGGGATCGCAACGGGTAGGCATGGCCCGGGATCTGATGGAACGCTTCCCGGAGGCCCGGGCACGTCTGGAAGCAGCCGATCGGTTGCTGGGCTTTCCGCTGACCGCCTACATGTTCGGCACACACACCGACGATGCCGAAGCGGCCGCTTCGGCGCTGGCGCAGACCGACATCACGCAGCCGGCGCTTTACGTGCACAGTCTGGCCGTGGTGACCGTACTCGAAGCAGCCGGACGGCGTCCCGACGCGGTGGCCGGCCACAGCCTGGGCGAGTACAGCGCGCTGGCGGCCGCCGGCGCGCTTTCGTTCGAGGACGGGCTTCGACTGGTGCGGCTCCGCGGCCAGCTCATGGCCGAAGCCGGCCGCACGCGGCCCGGCACGATGGCGGCCATTCTGGGGCTGGACGACGAGGCCGTCGAGGCGCTCTGCCGCGAGGTGGTGGACGAAGGCGGGGGCTTCGTGCAGCCGGCCAACTACAACGCGCCGGGTCAGGTGGTCATCTCGGGCGAAGTGGCGGCCGTGGAGCAGGCGGCCGAAAAAGCGAAGGCCCGTGGTGCCCGCCGCGTGGTGATGCTGCCCGTCAGCGGGGCTTTCCACTCGCCGCTCATGGAGGAGGCCAGCCGGAAGCTGGCCGAAGCCATTGCCGAGGTGCCGCTCGAGACGCCCCGCTGTCCCGTCTATCTGAACGTGACGGCGGCGCCTACCACCGATCCCGAAGAGATCCGGGCCCGACTCGTCGAGCAGATGCTCGCCCCGGTGCGCTTCACGCAGATCCTGCACCGCATGCAGGCCGACGGCTTCACGTCGTTCCTGGAGGTGGGACCGGGCAACGTGTTGACGGGGCTGGTGCGGCGCACGCTGGGCCGTGACGTGGAAGTGGCCACGGCCGGAACGGCCGACGAACTGGAATCTCTCCTGCAGCAAACCTCCTGAGCCATGACGTTCGATTTCTCCGGGCAGTCCGTACTGGTGACCGGCGGTACGCGCGGCATCGGCCGCGCCATCGTGGAGGCCTTCGCAAAGGCCGGCGCCCGCGTCGCCTTCACCTATCGCAGCTCCGTGCAGGAGGCCGAGGCGCTCAAGGCGCAGCTCGAAGCGCAGGGGACCGAGGTGCTGGCCTTTCAGGCCGATGCGGCCGACTTCGAGGCGGCCGGACGCGTCGTGGAGGCCGTGCTGGAGGCCTGGGGGAAGATCGACGTGCTCGTGAACAATGCCGGGATCACGCGCGACAACCTGCTGCTCCGCATGAACGAGGCGGACTGGGATGCCGTGCTGGCGGCCAATCTGAAAAGCGTGTTCAACTTCTGCAAGCACGTCTACCGGCCCATGATGCGCCAGCGCAGCGGCCGCATCATCAACATCTCGTCGGTGGTGGGCGTGGTGGGCAATGCCGGGCAGACGAACTATGCGGCCTCGAAGGCCGGCATCATCGGCTTCTCGAAGAGCCTGGCGCGGGAGCTGGGCAGCCGGGGCATTACGGTGAACGTGGTGGCGCCCGGCTACATCGAAACCGACATGACGGCCGCGCTGCCCGAACAGGCCCGTCAGGCCATGCTGAGCGGCATTCCGCTGGGCCGGCCGGGCACGCCCGAAGACGTGGCGCAGGCCGTGCTGTTTCTCGCCTCGCCTGCCGCCGGCTACATTACCGGACACGTGCTGCACGTCGACGGCGGCATGGCCATGTAGGCGCTTCGGATCGAACCGGCGGGCTTCGGCGTTGGGAAAAACGGCGGCCTCTGGCCGCCGCATCTGTTTTGATCAAAACCACAGGAAAACCATGGCCGAAGAACCGGTTCGCTCGCCCTACACCACCGTCATCGATCTGACGCGACGGGCTCAGCAGAAAAAACAGGAGGCGGCGGCCGTTCAGGCCACCGGCGCGCCGTTGCCGGAAGTATCCCTTGCGGAGCTGCCCGAACGCATGCAGCAGGCCGCCCGCGCGATCGGCTGGACCGAGCTGATGCCGGTGCAGCGCCGCACGTTGCCCTATCTGCTGGAAGGTCGCGACGTGATCGTCCAGTCGCAGACCGGTTCGGGCAAAACCGGCGCCTTTCTGCTGCCGCTGTTCGAGCGGCTGGACCCTTCTCGCGGACAGGTGCAGGCGCTGATTCTGACGCCCACGCGCGAGCTGGCCCGGCAGATCTTTGAAGCGTTCGAGCAGATGAAAGCAGGCGTATCCGGGGCGCAGTCGCTTCGGGCCGTGCTCGTCTACGGTGGCGTGCGCTACGGTCCGCAGCTCAAGGCGCTGGAGCAGGGTGCCCAGGTGGTGATCGGCACCCCCGGTCGCATTCTGGACCTGATCGAACGCGGGGCGCTCCGGCTGGGCGCGCTCCAGGTGCTCGTCTTCGACGAGGCCGACGAGATGCTCTCGATGGGCTTCTACCCGGCCATGCGCCAGCTCAAGCGCTACCTGCCACGCGCGCGCAACACGGCTATGTTCAGTGCCACGATTCCGCCGCGCGTGCAGGCACTGGCCCGTGAGTTTCTGAAAGATCCGGCCTACGTGTCGCTGAGCACGGATCGGATCGCGGCCGAGACCATCGAGCACCGCTACTTCATCGTGCCGCCCATGGAGAAAGACCGGGCGCTCGTGCAGCTCATCGAACTGGAAAATCCGGAGTCGGCCATCATCTTCGCCAACACGAAGCGTGACGTCGAGTACCTGGGGCAGTTTCTCAAAAACTATGGCTACAATGCCGACGCGATCACGGGCGACCTGCCGCAGAAACAGCGGGAGCGGATCATGGACCGGCTCCGGAAGGGCCAGCTCCGCCTGCTGGTGGCTACCGATGTGGCGGCGCGCGGCATCGACATCTCGGACCTGAGCCACGTGTTCATGTACGACGTGCCCCAGGATCCCGAGTACTACGTGCACCGATCCGGACGCACCGGGCGCGTGGGGAAGGAAGGCACCACGATCGTGCTGGTGACGCCGCTCGAAGAGGCGCGGCTTCGCGCGATTGCGCGACAGTACGACATTCCGCTCGAAAAGGGCACGTTGCCCACGCCCGAGGTCGTGGCCGAGCGGGTGGCCGAACGCGCCGTCGCGCTGCTCGAAGACCGCTACCGCGAAACGACCAGTCTGGACCGGGAGCGGATTGCGCGCTTCGTGCCGCTGGTGGAGCAACTGGCGCAGGAAGAGCCGGAGCTGCTGGCCATGCTGGTGGATGCCCTCTACGTGCAGGAAGGGCACCGCAGGGGGATCCGTCCCGAATCGGAAGTCGAGGCGCCTGCGTCCGAGCAGAACGCCCCGCCCGGGAAGAAACGTCGCCGCGGTCGCCGGAAGAAGTCATGAATCGCCGAATTCTGCTGATCGGAAGCCTGCTCGTGGCGTTGGGGGTTCGGGCGCAGGCGCCCGAGCCCGGCCTGTTCACGGCCGACGGGCGCCCGGCTTCATGGGCACAACTGCTGGAAGTGGCCGGGGCCGTCGAGGTGGTCTTTCTGGGTGAGCAGCACGACGACACGGTGGCGCACCGGCGGCAACTCCGCGTGCTGGAGGCGCTACAGGAGCGCTACGGCGACGAGCGGCCGCTGGTGCTCTCGCTGGAGATGTTCGAGCGCGACGTGCAGCTCGTACTCGACGAGTACCGGGAAGGGCTGATCACCGAGGCGCAATTCCTGGAGGCCGCTCGTCCCTGGCGAAACTACGAAAGGGACTACCGGCCGCTGGTGGAGTTTGCCCGGGCACACGGCTGGACGATCCTGGCCGCCAACGCGCCCCGTCGCTACGTGAACCGGGTCAGTCGTCTCGGGCGCGAGGCGCTGGCGGTGCTTTCGCCGCAGGCGCGGGCCTACCTGCTGCCGCTCCCTTATCCCGAGCCGTCGGACCTGTATCGGCGGCGCTTCCTGAACCTGATGCGCGGCGCCGGTCATGGACCCGTGCAGGTCGATCCGGAGCGGTTGCTGCAGGCGCAGGCGCTCTGGGACGCCACGATGGCCTACACGCTGGCCGAGCACCTGATGCGCCAGCCCGAAGCGCTCATCGTGCACGTGACCGGCGCCTTTCACGTGGAAGCACGTCTGGGCACGCCCGAGATGCTGCGTCGCTACCGGCCCGGTACGCGTATGCTGGTGGTGGTGCTTCGCCCGTCGGCCGACCCACTTCGGTTCGATCCGGCGCAGCACATGGGCCTGGGCGACTTCGTCTGGCTGACGCCGGCCCATTGATGCTGTTGATCCGATGTGGCTACTAAATCAGTGATGACTATTCTGTCCTGATTATTTTTTGAGCTGCGTTGTTTTAAACTGCAGCGTGGTATGCACCTGCACGTGTTGCAGCATGTCCCGTTCGAAGGGCCTGCGCACATTGCCACGTGGGCGCAGCAGCGCGGGCATCGGCTGTCGTTTACGCGCTTCTATGCAGATGATATGGGATCGCTGATTTACCGGTGCATGAGGGTGCCACACCCCGTGTGGCGGACGTGATCCGGCGGGTATGATCGGGCGGACACAGGGGTCCGCCCCTACGGAATAGGGAAAATGTCAGGGATCTGTAGGGGCGCACCGCAGTGTGCGCCCATGCTTCCTCACATGCACTATAATTTCCTGAAAATCGTATGAGACGTTGCCCGAGCCGGAGGCCGTCGAGGGTGTGGTGGTGATGGGCGGCCCGATGGGCGTCTACGACGAAGATCGTTACCCGTGGCTTTGGGATGAGAAGGCGTTCCTTCGGGCCGTGCTCGAAGCGGGTGGGCCGGTGGTGGGGGTGTGCCTGGGGGCGCAACTCCTGGCCGAGGTGCTGGGCGGGCGTGTCTATCCGGGGCCGCAGCCCGAGATCGGCTGGTTTCCGGTGCGCCGCACGTCGCAGGGGCGCGTGCATCCGCTGCTGGCCGACGTGCCCGACGAATTGACCGTCTTTCACTGGCATGGCGATACGTTCGATCCGCCACCGGGCGCGGTGCACCTCATGGAAAGCGCAGCCTGTGCCCATCAGGCGTTCGTCTGGGAAGACCGGGCGCTGGGGCTGCAGTTTCATCTGGAGATGACGCCCGCGAGCGTGCAGGCGCTCGTGCGCGCCGGTCGGGCGGAGCTGGAAGCCGCCCGTGCCCGCTCGGCCTACGTGCAACCGGCGGAGACGCTCCTGGCGCACCCGGCCGAGGCCTACCGCCCGCTGCACGGGGTGCTGGAGCGGCTGCTCGACCGGGTGCTGGGCGTTCGGTGACACGAACGCGCTCGGGCTTACAGGCGGGCACGAAGCGAAGCGGCACGCCGCTTCGGAAGCGTGCCACTTCGGCTGGCGCCTCCGTGGCGCACTACAAGCTGGCCGCGCAGGTTTATTCCGGCGCAACAACCTCGCTCAGTAAACCACGTGCACGGTGCGGCTGCCGCGTCCGTTCGTGTCGAACGTGCGCAGGCGCACTTCGCCGTGTCCTTCAAGTCGGACCGGCTCCGTGTACCGGGGTGAATCAGCTGTGGGTTCGCTGCCGTCCAGCGTGTAGCGGATCGTCAGGCCCGGGAGTGCCACGTTGGCCTTCAGGTAGCCGTCCTCGACGACGGCGCCGGGCGGCGGCAGGCGGTAGGGCACGGCCTCGCCGTAGAGCGCATCGAGCCGGGGCAGTTCGCGCTGGCCCAGCCGGTTGGCAAACGCATTCCAGGCCGTCTGCAGGGCGCGTTGCCGTGCTTCCGGATCGGCAATCCGGCTCCAGGCCGGACGTTCGGCCCAGGCGCGTTCGGCCAGCGCCAGCATCCGAGGCACGGCCATGTAGAAGACCCGGTCCGGCGTGCGCAGCGTCTCGCCCCAGAGCTGGCCCTGCAGCCCCACGATGCGAGGCCGTCCTTCGGCCGTCAGACGCTCGTGGTGGACGAACGCTTCGGGTGGGAGCGTGTGGCCCAGCCAGTGCTGGATCGGACCCAGAAACAGATCGAACGGCTCCAGGCGGTACGGCGCGTCGTTGTCCACAAATCCCGCCCAGTAGAGCCCGGCCTCGTCGGGATGCTTCGTGTAGGCCAGATCGAAGTACAGGTTCGAGGCCAGCGAGAGCACCACGTCGTAGCCCGCATTGGCAAGCCGGTAGGCATGATCCTCGGCGCCGCTACCCCAGATGTTGTTCCAGGCGTAGACCAGGAAGCCCCGATCGCGGAAGCGCGGGTTGGGACGGTGCACGCGCCGGCCGTTTTCCTCGGTGGCGACGAGCCCGATCTCTTCCCAGCCCGCCGTGCGCAGCCCGCGCCGTCGCAGGATCTGATCGAACCGGTCCAGGAAGTACTGCTGCAGCGCGGCCGGATCGTCGAGGCCTTCGGCCTGCATGACGGCCCGGCAGGCGGGCGAGCCGGCCCAGGCCCCGTGCGGCACCTCGTCGCCGCCGGTGTGCACCACGCGGAGCGGCGCCCCGGCTTCGTCGTAGAGCCGCCGGAGTTCGTCCACCACCTTTTCCAGAAAGCGGTAGGTCGAGGGCAGGCAGACGTTGATCACGTTGTCGTTCCAGCCCTGCACGGAGCGGTAGACGGACGTGTCGGCCGGGTCGACGAGCCGGTAGGCGGCCGCCTCGGCTTCCGGGCGGCCGGCCGCCTTCAGGCGGGCATAGCGGGCTTCCATGGCTTTGATGGCCGCGCGGGCATGGCCGGGCACGTCGATCTCGGGGATCACCTCGATGTGCCGGGCCGTGGCGTAGCGCAGGATTTCGACAAAGTCTTCGCGCGTGTAGTAGCCGCTTCCAGGCGGCCGGCCGGGGATCGGTCCGGAACCATGGGACGGCACCAGGCAGGTTGCTTCCGTTTCGGTGTGGCCGCGGCAGCCACCCACTTCGGTCAGTTCGGGCAGGCCCTCGATCTCCAGGCGCCAGCCCTCGTCGTCGGTCAGGTGAAAGTGGAACCGGTTGAGCTTGTAGCGCGCCATCAGGTCGAGCAACCGGAGCACCACCTCCTTCGGATGAAAGTTGCGAGCCACGTCGAGGTGCAGGCCCCGGTAGCCGAAGCGCGGCGCATCACGCACTTCGAGCGCCGGGATCGGGATGGCCTCGGACGTCTGTCGATAGAAGGACGGATCGATGAGCTGTTGCAGTGTCTGGATACCGTAGAAGACCCCGGCCGCGTCGGTGCCGGTGAGCGTGATGCCCGCTTCCGGGTCCACGATCAGGTGGTAGGCCTCCGGGCCGGCCGGGCCGTCGGGCAGGCGAACCGCGCCGAGGCGCAGGCGGATCGTGGCGGGCTGGTCGGCGCCTTCCAGCAGGAGGGGCCGTGCGTCCAGCAGCGACGCCAGTACGTCGGCCAGGAAGGCCGCCTCGCGGGCCAGGGCGGGATCGTAGGCGATGGCGGCCGTGCGGTCGAGCGTCCAGTGCCCTTCCCGGCGCGTAAGATGGCGCGGGGTTGGGATGACCGGCGTCAGACTGTCGGCCGGCAGCAGTCGGAGCGGGGCGTTCCGGTAGTAGCGCAGGGCCGGTGTGGGCACAGGCAGCCGATCGGCCAGATGCCGTCGCGTCTGAAACTCCGAGGCGAAGGGCAGCACGCGCACATCCTGGATCGGGACCGGACGGTTCGGCGCCTCTTGGAAGACGAGGTAGAGCCCCGAGGGAGCGTCGATGGCCTTGATGAGGGGACCCATCGATTCGAACGACAGCGTGCGGCGTGCGCCCGGCGGCAGCGGCGCGAACGTGTCGGTGGGGTCCAGGCGGTAGAAGTCGCCGTTGACGTGCGTGAGCCGCACCGAAGGCGGGGCGCTTTCAGGCAGGATCGGACGCATGAAGTTGAAATAGAGTGTCCAGCCCGAGGCGGGCAGCGCCACGGTGTCCTGGTTGACCAGGGTCAGTTCCCAGCGGGCCCGGCCGTTGTCCTGGTTGGCAACCACGCCCCAGTAAACGGTCAGGCGCTCGGGGTGCCGGGCCAGCGTCAGGGCAGGCAGCAGGCCGGTCAGCAGCAGAATCCGAACGGTTCGCATGGTGCGCGCAGCGGTTTAAGTTTTTCTTTTTGAAAGAAAAGAACAATTCGTCGGAGAAACCAGCGATGCGGTCCGGGGAGCAAAAAAGGCCCGCCGCTGGAAAGCGTGCGGGCCTTTCATGGAACCGGCCGGGGGAGGTTCATTGCCGGTCCCACCAGACAGGCACGGCCATGTCGCTGGGGTCGCCGCGCAGCCCCTGACGGCTGAGGGCTTCCTGGTAGTTTTCCGCGTTCAGCACGCCCTCGGAAGGCGGATAGGTCAGCCGCCGCGGGATCTGGCCGTTGGTCACGTTACCCGGGTAGGGATTGGGGTCATCGACCGGTGCCGGCTCCAGTACGGGATAGCCGCTGCGGCGCCAGTTGGCCCAGGCTTCGATGCCGTCAAGGAACGTGGCAGCCCAGTACTGTTCGTTAATCTGGCGCAGGGCTTCGTCGGGGTCGCTGCTGAGCGGATTGGCGGCCAGGTAGGCGTCGATCGCTGCGTCGTCGATGTCGGCCGCCCCGCTCGCATCGTAGAGCGACAGTTGCTTCATGGCGGCCCGGACCCCTTCGGCGTAAAGTGTGGCCGGGTCTTCGCTCGTCCAGCCGCGCACGGCCGCTTCGGCCCGCAGCAGGGCCGTCTGGGCGTAGGTCACAAAGAAAAATGGATCGTCCAGGCCGGTCAGCAGCGGATTGACCCGCGAATAGTCATCAAGGCTTCCCGTCCAGCTCGGGTGGTTCTGGATCGTGTTGGCGTCGTAGCCATTGGGCATGCCTTTCTGCTCGGTCGGATCGGTGATGACCTGTCCGTCCTTGATGACGGCCCCAAGAACAGGCAGGCGCGGGTCGTTATGCGCTTTAAGCCAGTTAACGAACGTCTGACTGAGCCGCGGAACGTCCACGGCAAACACTTCGCTGTTGGCATTGGTGTTGATGCCGGCCGGTCCGGTAGAGGGGCCGGTCTGATGGCGCATGTAGACAATGTCGTCGTTGCTTTCCATTACGCCGCCGTTGATGGCCCTGACGGCCCACTGCTGAGCGGTAGCCGGATCGACCTTCACCAGCCGCATGGCCAGCCGCAGCATGAGGGCGTTGCCGAACTTCTTCCATTTCGTGATGTCCCCCCCGTAAACGAGGTCCGCGTTGCCGAACGTGGGTTGAGATGGATCGAACTGGGCCACGGCCTCTTCCAGCTCCTTCAGCATGTCCATGTAGATCTCCTGCTGCGGGTCGTAACGGGGCGCGAAAATGCCTTCCAGATAACCTTTGCCCGCCTCGGAGTAAGGCGTATCCCCGTAGGTGTCGGTAATGCGGTGGTAGATCAGCACGCGCCAGATTCGTACGGCGGCCAGTAGGTTGTCAACCGACTCGCCGTTAGCCTTCGCTTCCTCAAGACGAGCCTTCAGGTCTTCGATGTTTTTGACAGCGGCGCGCCAGGACACTCCCGCGCCTGAATAGGCGGTGCGCCACAGCGAAGTCGCCCAGTCTTCGTTGAAGGTGTACTTGTCGCCGGCCCACCAGGTATGGGCCAGGTGCTGCACGATAGCTTCGCCATAGATCAGGTTGACGCGCCAGGTTTCGTAGCGGGAGCCGGCTGTGGCCAGCTGTACCGTGGAAAACTGCATGCCGGGATCGATGGTGGAGGCCTGCGTGGGATCGACGTTCATGTCGCCGAAGTCGCTCAGCGCATCGCACGAGGCGAGAAGCACGGCGATGAGCAGGACGAGCAGGCTTTCTGGCCATCTCAGCAGGCGCGTGCGGTTCATGGCTTTATTGCGATACATGGTTGGCTCTACCGGTTGGTGGACTTAGAAACGGGCGTTGATGCTGAGGCCCAGGCTGCGCGTCTGCGGCACGCCGGCCAGTTCCAGGCCCTGGGCGTTGCCGTTGTTGTAGCTGGACTCGGGGTCCACGTTGGGGACCGTGTTGTAGAGGTAGGCCAGGTTGCGGCCCACAAGCGCGACGGTCAACGACCGCAGCGGCGTGCGCATCAGCCATCGATCCGGAATCCGATAGCCAATGCGCAGCTCGCGCAGCTTGATGAAGTTGGCGTCGTAGACGAACTCCTCGGCAATCTGGCTGGCAATACGGCCATAGTAAGCCTGCGGCAGGACCTTCACGGTGTTGGGCTGTCCCTGCTGGTTGACGCCTTCGCCCACCATGCAGCCGGTTGACGGATAGCCGTTGATGGGATCGGCCACAGCGTCGCACTCGGCGCGGCCTTTCAAGGTGTTTTTGTGCAGACCCACACTGTAGGCGTAGGCATTGGTTGCCGAGAAGAGCTGGCCGCCCCATTTGACATCGATCAGCAGAGACACGTTCAGATTTCTGTAGCCGAGTTCGGAAAGGAAGCCGGCCGTCCAATCGGGCGTGCCGCGGCCCAGCACGACGCGTTCTGGATCGCGCATGGGCAGCCCGCTGTCGTCGTGCACGATGCGTCCCTGATCGTCCCGCAGGTAGCGGTAGCCCCAGATCGTGCCGTAGGGCTTGCCTACTTCGGCCGTGATCCAGGCCGTCTGTCTACGGCTCTGGTCCAGTACCAGAACGGTCTGGTCGCCGGCCAGCGCGAGCACTTTGCTGATGTTTTTCGCAAAATTGACGCTAAGATTCCAGAACATCTGTGAAGTCTGAAGCGGGGTCCCACGCAGCAACAGTTCCACGCCCTGATTGCGCAGTGCGCCGGCGTTGATGACGCGGGCGCCGAAGCCTGAAGCCTCTGAAATTGAGGTCGAGAGAATCTGATCGGTGGTTTCACGCCGGTACCACGTCAGGTCCAATCCCAGGCGATTGTTCAGAAACTCCAGGTTGACGCCCAGCTCCGTTTCGGTGGTGGTGGTGGGCTTCAGGTTGAACAGCGGGACGGAGTTCTGCCCGATATATCCAAGCGGCTGGCCAAGGTGCGACGTGTTGTCCAGCACGTAGGTCAGGTTGAGCATGTAGGGATCCGTGTCGCTTCCCACCTGGGCCCAGGCGGCCCGGATTTTACCGAAACTCAGCCACGAGGGCACCGGCAGCACGTCGCTGAAGACGAAACTGGCACTGACCGACGGATAGAAGTAGCTGTTGTTGTCCGGCGGCAGCGTCGAGGACCAGTCGTTGCGGGCGGTCAGGTTCAGGAACAGGTAGTCGTTGTAGCCTATCTCCAGGGCACCGTAAAGCGAGTTGATCTGCTTTTCGGAAAAGTCGTACTGTGGCGACTGATTGCTGGTGTTGGAGATGGTGATGAGCCCGGGCACCTTGAATTCGGAGCCAAAAGCGCCCAGCATTTCGGTCTGTCGCCAGCGGACGCTCCCTCCGCCGTACGCGTTCAGGTCCAGGCGCCCCAACGACGTGGTCAGCTGGTGCCGGGCCTTCAGCAGCACGTCCGTATTGCTTTCAAGGACGCGCCATTCGTTTTCCGACAGGTCGCCGCCAGGTCGATAGGCCGTGCCCCAGGGCGTGACGCTCCGGCGACGGAGCGTGTACCAGTCCAGGCCGGTGCGGCCCTCGATCGCGAGCCAGTCGGTCAGCCGATATTCGACGTCCAGGGCGCCGATGAGGCGATCTTTGTCGTCGTCCGACTGAAAGCGATTGACCACCCACCAGGGGTTCGTTGCGTAGATGTTGTCGGAGAACTGCAGCTCGGTGCCTTCTTCGGTATAACCCGGCTTCAGCGTTTTCGGATCGACGTTGGGTGGCAGGAAGGCGATGGTCCAGTTTGCGTTGCCCGGGCTGTCGGACAGACGGGGACGATCGTCGGCCAGCTCATTGACATAGTTGGCCTTGGCATCGACGGTAAAACGCCCCAGTGTGGCCGTGCCGCGCAGCGTCAGCGAGGTGCGCTGCAGGCCCGAGCCCGGCACGATGCTCTGCGCGTCGAGCTGGGTGACGGAAAAATAAACGGCCGCGTTCTCCTGCCCACCGTAAATGCTCAGCGTGTTGCGCGCCGAAAGTCCTGTGCGGTAGAAATCTTCCAGCCGCCGGTTGACGGCCCGGTAGGGCCGGGCCACACCGTCGAACTGAATGACGGGCGACCCGTCCAGCTTCGCGCCCCAGCTCGAAAGACCAAACTGTAACGCTTCGGCCTGGGTAGCAGGCTTTTTCCCCTGAGAACCCTGGCCGTAGATGTTCTGATAATCTGAAAAGCCGACCAGCCCTTCTTCGGCCGTGAGCGTGGTGCTGAACTCGACGTTCAGGCCGCGCCGCCCCTTGCCCGAGCGCGTGTTGATCAGAATGACGCCGTTGCGGGCACGGGTGCCATAAAGCGCAGCGGCCGCAGCGCCTTTCAGCACCGAGATGCTCTCGATGTCTTCGGGATTCAGACTGGAGATGCCGTCGCCCCCGTCGAAGCCACCCCACATGCCGGCCGAACCGATCGTCGAGTTGTCGATCGGCACGCCGTCGACCACGATCAGCGGCTGGTTGTCGCCGGTGAGCGACGAAACGCCGCGGATCACGATGCGGGTCGAGGAGCCCGGGCCACCGGCCGTCGGATTGATCTGCAGGCCGGCCACCTTGCCCTGCAGCAGATTGCCGAAGTTGGTCTCGGTGCCCGTGACCAGGTCCTGTGCGCTTACCTGGCTGATGGCGTAGCCTACGGCCCGGGCTTCCCGCTCGATGCCCAGCGCCGTGACCACGACCTCGCCCAGCTGGGCCACGGTCGGTTGCAGCAGCACCTCCAGGTAGTTGCGGCCGTTGAGCGGCACGTCCTGCGTTTCGTATCCCACGAACGAAAATCGGAGCGTGGCCTGGGGGCTGCTGACGGTGAGCACGAAGTTGCCGTCGGCGTCGGTGGTGGTCCCGTTCATGGTGCCCACCTCCACGATGTTGACGCCCGGCAGGGGACTGTTGTCGTCGGCTGCGCGCACGACGCCTCGCACCTCGAACTGGGCGTAGGCCGCCGAGGCGCTCAGCAGCAGCACGCTCAGCAACAGCAGACGTCTGCGGAGCCTCTTGTAGCAACGTTCCATAGCTTTGGACAGCTTGGTTGGAAAATTTTTGTCTTCGCCTTGATGTGGTTTTCATAATAGGGTGGACCACAGGCTTCAGCAAGGCGGCTGCGTACTTTGGGATCGGTTCCACTGAAAAAAGTGTGATTTTGGGAGCGTTACCAGGTTGCACCGGACGGGCTGCTGCTGTTTCTTGCGCCGAGCAGGCTTCTCGAGATTTCTTTTTGATAGAAAATCGTGAACAGAAGGCGTCCTGCTGGAAGCGCAGGCATAAATGAAAGGTAAAAGGCGCCGGCCAATGCCAAGTGCTTGAAACATGGAGCATTCCGTGCCATCGCTGCTCGTCGGTCTGGACGTGGGCGGCTCGTCGACCGAGCTGCTGGCCGTTACGCCGAATGCCCGAAGCGAGCCCGTGCGGCTGGTCGGGCCGGGTGCCAATCTGCAACGGGTCGGCTTCGAACAGACCGTGGCCGTTCTGCAGGAGTTGATCGAACAGGCGCTGCGCCATTTCCCCGAGGTATCGGTGCTTTCCGTATGCGCGGGCATTGCCGGATGCGGCCGTCTGAAAGACCAGGAGCTGCTGGCCCGGCGACTCCAGCAGGTGCTCGGGGACGGCGGGCGCGCCGTGCAGGTACGGGTGGTCCACGACGCGGAGATTGCGCTGGAGGCGGCCTTTGAAGGAGGGAGCGGCGTCGTCCTGGTGGCAGGGACCGGCTCGGTCATTCTGGCCCGTACGCTGCAGGGGCGGATCGAAGTGGCCGGCGGCTGGGGCTACCTGCTGGGCGACGAAGGGAGTGGCTTTGCCATCGCCCGCGCCGGGCTGCAGGCCGTCGCCCACGCGCTCGACGGCGGGCCTCCCACGCGCCTGCAGGCGTTGCTGGCCGAGCGCTTTCAGCTCAGCGAACGCGACGCCATCATCCACCGCGTCTATCAGGAGCGCTGGCCGCTGCAGCAGTTCGCGCCGGTCGTGCTGGAGGCCGCGCGTACGGGCGATCCGGTGGCGCGGCACATCGTGGACGATCAGGTGGCCCGGCTGGTCGAACAGGTCGGATGGCTTCTGCAGCGACTCGGCGACGACGTGGCCCCCCGCATGGCTCTGGCCGGAGGGTTGATGAACGAGCCGTTTTACGTGGCCCGATTGCGCGAGCAGCTTGCCCGGCGCTGGCCGGACTGGTCCGTCGAGGTGCAGCGGCGGCGGCCGGTCGAAGGCGCGTTGCGCCTGGCCCGGCGCCTGCTGGCGACCGGTGTCGGCTCGGAATGAAGGCGCTCAGGATGCCAGCCGGGTCTTCAGCACCTGCCAGTGCGCGTCGGTCAGCGATTCCACGTTGAAGAGTGAAATGCCCGAAGCGCCGCCCGCCAGCGCATAGTCGATGGCCTGCGCCAGTTCCTCGGGGGTGAGTGCCGGCACGAACAGCCCGCTGTAGAGCGGCATGCGGCCGCCGAGCGCGTCGACGCCTTCTCGCGTGGCCGTTTCGATCCAGGCTACCGGTCTGTCATAGAAGTTGTGGTAGATCATGGGCATGACGGCGTCGAGCGGCCAGCGGGGCCAGTCCTGGCGCACCAGCGTGCGGGCAATCTCCGGGGTGGGAAAGACGGCGGCCGTCAGCGGTTTGCCCCGCGCATGCACGCGCTCGGCGATCTGACGCACCACGGCCGTGATCTGATCGTAGCGGAACTGTCGCCAGGCTTCGTTGGCCGAGGGGTCTTCCAGTTCGAGCGGATCGAGGCCGGTCTGCGCTTTGAACTGCGCCCGGCATTCAGGATGGTAGCCGTAGTCGAAGGGCGGATACTCTCGGTCCTGCACGAGCCCGTACTTCGGCTGGAGCGTGATGGGCAGGATCACGTCGGGAAAGCGGATGTAGTCGAGGTGCAGGCCGGCCAGCCCTTCGATCTGCGCCATGCGGTCGTAGTAGTCGGCCAGGTAGGCCCGCACGCCGGGCACGCAGGGCGAAAGGAAGCGGTAGTAGTCCACGTAGGGGGGCTTTTCGGCCGTCGAGACGCCCTCGCGGTTGACGGCGTACCAGTCGGGATGCGTCTCGAGCAGCTCGGCCTGCAACATGGTGGGGATCCAGGCATGTAGCTCGATCCCTTCGGCCTGCGCGAGCGGAATCAGGCGCTCGTAGAAGGCCGGTCCTTCTTCGCGGTTTTCGTGGAGCAGGAGCGCATCGATTCCGCTGCTTTTCAGGCGGGCAAAGGTGCGGCGGGCATCGTCGTCGCTGCCCACGCTGGCGCCCATCCAGGCCCAGTGCTTGTAGCGCGGCGTGGTGGATTCAGGGCGACAGCCAAGGGCCAGCGCGGCAAGGCCGGCCCCGAGACGTTGCAGCAACTCCCTGCGGGTCATGGGGTATCGGGTCGGGTTTTCCAGATCCGTCCGTCTTCGCGAAGGTGCAGGCGTGCGCCGTCGGGCAGCGCGGCCGTGATTTCGTAGAGGCTTTCGGTAGTCTGGAGCGTCAGGCGGTAGCGCGTGTGCCGGTTGGCGGGGACCTCCAGTTCGTCGAGCGTGCGGGCGTAGCGGCCATGCCGCTCGCGGAACAGCCGCTGGCGATAGTAGAGCTGGCGGAGCAGCCAGCGCACCGGCTCGTCCGAGTGTGGAAGGAACGGTTCGGTCCCGGTGCCGGCCACGAGCGCCGAAAACTGCACGTAGCCCCAGCGTTCGGGCAGGTGCATGTTGACCACGCCTTGCGGCGACCAGACCCAGTTCGATTCGGGAAGGGGGCGTCCGGTTGCCGGATCCCGACGTTTGCGGTAGCGGCCGTTGACCACCTCCAGCGGCCACTGCACGCGCGAGAAGTTCATGCGCCACTGCTCCCCGGGGCGGGGCGGGCGCCCTTCGGGGGCCGCTTCTTCGAGCACGTCCCAGGGCAGGGCCAGTTCGACGGTCCAGCCACGGTCGGTATCGGACGGATCGTTCAGCGTGCCGTCGAGCGCCACGGCCGCCTGCAGCTCCCGGATGTCCCAGGCGTCGAGGGCCGGGCCGCCGTCGCGGTAGGGTTTGAGCAGCAGCAGGTCCCAGACGGTCCCCAGCGCGTTGATCTCCAGTTCGTAGTAGGCGTGCGTATCGCCGTCGGGGTCGATGAAAACCTCGAAGTCGTTGTCGTAGAAGATGACCGTATCGCGCCGGGTCAGCGTGGCCCACAGGTGGGGTTCTTCCAGCTCGGCGCCAATGTAGAGGTACGTGTCGTCCCAGAGCAGCTTGACGCGGGTGCGGTAGGGTGGGGGTGGGCGGCGTGGTCCTTCGATGTCCACAAACGGCGCGCTCCACGGGGCGGCCTGCCAGGCGGGTTCGTCGAGGCGGCCGTCGATGTGAAGCGGCCGATCGCTTCGGTAGCAGACGTAGGTGCGGGGCGCAAAAGGCAACAGCGAATCCGGAGCCATGACCGGCTGCCCGGCCACCGTCGAAGCGTCCAGAAGCAGCCGGAGGAAGCCGAAACAGACGGCCAGACAGCCGGCCCGGCTCCAGGGTTCAGGGCATCTCATAGCAGGTGACGAAGGCTTCGGCGGCATAGAATTCGGGCAGGCCGAGGCGGTTGAGCGTTTCGGCCGTGCCCCGGTTGCGATCGCGGGCGCGCTGCCAGAACTCCCGGTCGTCGTAGGCACCCGGAAACATGGCCCGGTCTTTCTGGCTCTCGTGTTTGAAGATGGCCTCGATCTTGCGGTCGAGGTCCGCCTTCGACATGGGCAGAAAGACGTCGGCCTGGTGCACCTCCCATTCCTGCCAGGCGCCCCGGTAGAGCCACACCAGCGGCCACTCCTCGCGCGGGTGCGCCCGGTGGTAGCGCTGCAGCGCCTGCTGGATGGCCGTGTAGCACATGCGGTGCGTGCCGTGCGGGTCCGACAGGTCGCCCGCCACGAAGATGTGATGCGGGCGGATTTCTTCGAGCAGGTCGTGCACGATGCGAATGTCAGCCTCCCCGATGGGGTCTTTGCGGACGGTGCCCGTCTTGTAGAAGGGCATGTCCAGAAAGCGGGCGTGCTCGGCCGTCAGGCCCACCACTTCGATGGCCGCCACCGCCTCGGCGTAGCGAATGTGCGCCTTGAGCTTCTGGATCACCTCCAGATCCACCTCGCCCGGCTTTTTGCGGGCGAAGAAGTCCAGGATTTCCTGCTGGCGCGCCCGGAAGCGTTCGAGCGCTTCGCCTTCCAGCCCCAGAATGTCGTGGCTGAGCTCGACGAAGCGGAGGTAGCGCCGCACGTCGGCGTCGAAGACGGCCACCGAGCCGTTCGTCATGTAGGCGACGATCACCTCGTTCTGATTGGCCACCAGCTTGTCGAGCATCCCGCCCATCGAAATCACGTCGTCGTCCGGGTGCGGACTGAAGACGATCACGCGCTGGCGCTTGAAGAGCTGGTGGGGATAGACGATGCGCTGGCGCAGGTCTTCGAAGATCTCCAGGCAGAGCGCATCGACATCGGGGTAGGCGTGCACGAGGCTGTGCAGGTGATTCCGGTAGAAGTCGGCCGCCTCGAGTTTGAGAATCGCCTTGCCTAGCTTTTCCGAAAGCCAGATGATGGCCCGCTTGGCCATCGGCTTGTCCCAGACCACCTCGCGCACGAGCCAGGGGGTCTTTTCACGGGTCAGTTCGCTGGCGGCCGCGCGGTCCAGGTAGAAGGCGGCGTTCGGGTGCGTCTGCAGGAAGCTGGCCGGCACCTGGCGGTCGGGCGGTTCCTCGACGGCCCGGCGGACAATAGGCGCCTTGTGCTCGCCGGTGGCCATCAGGATGATCTCGCGGGCTTCGAGGATCGTGCCGATGCCCATCGTGATGGCGTGGCGCGGCACGTTTTCTTCACCGAAGAAGTCGCTGGCGGCGTCTTTGCGCGTGATTTCGTCGAGCACCACCAGCCGCGTGCGCGTCTCGGGGCCCGAGCCCGGCTCGTTGAAGCCGATGTGGCCGCTGCGCCCGATGCCCAGCAGCACCAGATCCAGTCCGCCGGCCTTCCGGATCTCCTCCTCGTAGGCCTGACAGTGCGCCTCGACTTCTTCGGGCGGGATGTCGCCGCGGGGGATGTGGATGTTTTCGGGCGGAATGTTGAGGTGGTCGAAAAGATTTTCCCGCATGAACCGGTGATAGCTCTGAAGGCTATCCGGATGCATGGGGTAGTATTCGTCCAGGTTGAAGGTGATCACGTTGGAAAAGTCGAGCCCCTCTTCCCGGTGCATGCGGATCAGCTCCTGATAGACGCCGATGGGCGTGGAGCCCGTGGGCAGGCCCAGCACCACCGTGCGGCCTTCGGCCTGTCGCTCCCGGATCAACTCGGCAATGCGCCGGGCCACCTCGCGGGCGAGCTGCGCCGGATTGTCGAAGATCCGCACCGGCACCCGCTCGCGCTGCGTTCCCTCGGTGGTCGGACTTACGGCAGGGATGGATGATTGCATTGTGGCGTTTACCGACATGGTTGCTCTGCTTCGGTTGGTTGCCCTTCCAATGATCCGGTGCTAAAGCCACCGTACGCAAGG
Organism: Rhodothermus marinus; assembly: GCF_009936275.1. NCBI lineage: Bacteria > Pseudomonadati > Rhodothermota > Rhodothermia > Rhodothermales > Rhodothermaceae > Rhodothermus > Rhodothermus marinus. Next base: position 3,408,910 of record NZ_AP019797.1, on the reverse strand, counting down.
GGTTTGGCATTTCGGGACCGGTTCCAAAATGCAGGGAGACGGCGCCCGGACTTGAGTCTGTAACCGCTCTCGCCTATACTTCACGGTACGTTAACCGTTTGTCGAAGCAGCCGGAGTTTGCCGATGCCTCAGGTGCTTGACCGGGCCCCGGCGTACGATGTGTGCATTATCGGTTCCGGGGCCGGGGGCGGCATGGCCGCCTACGTACTGACCCAGGCCGGGGCCAACGTGGTGATGCTCGAAGCGGGGCCGATGTGGGATGTGACCCGCGACGGCGCCATGTTTTCCTGGAACTACGAGTCGCCCCGGCGCGGTGCTTCCACCGTGGAGCGTCCTTTCGGGGAGTTCGACGCCTGCTACGGCGGCTGGGAGATCCCTGGCGAGCCCTATCTGAAAGACGAAGGGACCGACTGGATGTGGTTCCGGGCACGGATGCTGGGCGGGCGGACCAACCACTGGGGCCGCATCTCGCTCCGCTTCGGGCCCGACGACTTCAAGGGTAAAAGCCGCGACGGCTACGGCGACGACTGGCCGATCGGCTACGAAGACCTGGCGCCCTACTACGACAAAGTCGATCGCCTGATCGGCGTGTTCGGCTCGAAGGATAACTTCTACAACGAGCCGGACGGCATTTTTCTGCCGCCGCCGAAGCCGCGCTGCTACGAGCTGCTGGTGGCAAAGGCCTGCGAGAAGCTGGGTATTCCGGTGCTGGCCTCGCGGCTGTCGATTCTGACGCGACCGCTCAACGGCCGCCCGGCCTGCCACTACTGCTCCCAGTGCAACCGGGGCTGCACGGTGCGGGCCAACTTCGCCTCGAGCTACGTGCTGATTCCGCCCGCGCTGGAGACGGGCCGGCTGACGATCATCCCGAACGCCATGGCCCGGGAGATTCTGGTGGACGAGAACCTGCGGGCGCGGGGCGTCTCCTACATCGACAAGGAGACGATGCAGGAGCGGCAGGTGCGGGCGCGGATCGTGGTGCTGGGGGCCAGTGCCTGCGAGACGGCGCGGCTGCTTCTTAACTCGCGCGGCCCGCGCTACGAAAACGGCCTGGCCAATTCGAGTGGGCTGGTGGGGCGCTACCTGATGGACTCGACGGGCACGAGCGTGGCGGGCTTCATCCCGGCGCTGGTCAAGAACCTGCCGCACAACGAGGACGGCGTGGGCGGCATGCACATCTACATTCCCTGGTGGGCCTACAACCAGAAGCTGGACTTTCCGCGCGGGTATCACCTGGAGGTGTGGGGCGGGCGCCGCATGCCGGGCTACGGCTTCGGGGCGGGCATTCACCGGCTCAACGGTCGGCTGCCCGGCCCGGATGGTCGGCCCCGTCCGAAAGGCGGCGGAGGCTACGGCCTGCAGCTCAAGGAGGACTACCGCCAGCTCTACGGGGCGATCGTGGGCTTTTCGGGGCGCGGCGAGATGATCGCCCGCTACGAGAACTATTGCACGGTCGATCCGAACGTGGTGGATCGCTACGGCATTCCGGTGCTGCGCTTCCACGTGAAGTGGAGCGACGAAGAGATCCGCCAGGCGCGGCACATGCAGGAGACGGGGCGGGAGATCATCCGGGCGATGGGCGGCGAGCCGCTCGACGAGATGCCGGGGCCGGAGCGGGGCTACGGCATTACGAAGCCGGGCGAGATCATCCACGAGGCGGGCACCACGCGCATGGGACGTGATCCGAAGACCTCGGTGCTGAATCCGTTCTGCCAGGCGCACGACGTGCCGAACCTGTTCGTGGTGGATGCCGGGCCGTTCGTGTCGATGCCGCACAAGAACCCGACGTGGACGATTCTGGCGCTGGCCTGGCGCACGGCGGACTACATTGTCGAACAGCGCAAACAGGGCAACCTATGAGCGAATTGAATCGACGGGACGCACTCAAGCTGCTGGCGTTGATGGCGGCGGCGCCGACGTTCAGTTTCGGATGCCGCCCCGAGGAGGTGCAACAGGCGCAACAGCGACGGGGCCAGACGCAACCAGGCCCGGACTACCGGCGGCAGTTTTTCACCGAGCACGAGTACCGGACCGTGACGGTGCTGGCCGACTGGATCATTCCGGCCGACGAGCGCTCGGGCAGTGCCAGCGATGCCGGCGTGCCGGCCTTCATCGACTTCATCATGAGCGATCCGCTCATTCCGGGGCTGGAGCGGCGGCAGACGGCCATCCGGGGCGGGCTGGCCTGGCTCGACTACCAGTGCCTGCAGCGCTACGGGGCGCCATTCGTCGAATGCAACCGGAGCCAGCAGCAGGAGATGCTCGACCTGATCGCCTATCCCGACGTGGCACCGCCCGAGATGGCGCCGGGCGTGGCCTTTTTCAACAGCTTTCGGGATCTGGTGGCCTCGGGCTTCTGGTCGAGCAAGATGGGCATGGAAGACCTGCAGTACATGGGCAACACGGCCGTGGCCGAATGGAAAGGATGTCCGGACGAGGTGCTCGAACATCTGGGTCTGAAATAAACCCGGACCGTATCCGGAGGAGGGGAGCATGGAGAAGCTGACGATCGATCAGGTGGCAAGCCTGGCGTGCGTGTCGCGCTCGGTCGTCTCGCGCGTGCTCAACAACCACCCGAACGTGAGCGAGGAGGCGCGGCGGCGCGTGCTGGAGGTGATCAAAAAGTACAACTACCGGCCCAGCTCGGTCGCGCGCAGCCTGGCCACCCGCCGCACCTACGAGATCTGCATCCTGACGCCACGCCGGGGCAACGAGGCACTGGCGAACGGCTTCTGGACGCTACTGCACCTGGGCATCTTCGAGCAGTGCGTCCAGCGTGGTTACTACGTGTCGCTTTCGATGCTCTCGGGCGACGCCGAAGAGGAACTGGAGGATCGGCTGCTGAACGAGCACAGTTTCGACGGCTTTGTGCTGCTCACCTCGGAGGTGGCCGAGCGCGTGATCGACACGTTGCGGGAGCGGGGGACGCCGGCCGTGCTGGTCGGGCACGATCCGGCCTACCCGGACGTCAGCTCGGTGGACGTGGACAACTTCGGCGGGGCCTACCGGGCCGTCCGGCACCTGTGCCGCCTGGGGCATCGGCGCGTAGCGGCCATCCTGGGGCATCCGGAGCTGCAGGAGACGCGCGACCGCCGCGCGGGCTACCTGCAGGCGCTGCAGGATGCCGGCGCCGAGGTCCAGGAAGCGCTCATCGAGATCGGCGACTACTCGCAGCGCTCGGGCTACGAAATCATGCGGCGCTGGCTGGAAAAAGGTCCGGACTTTTCGGCCGTCTTCTGCGCCAGCGACACGATGGCGATCGGGGCGCTGCTGGCCCTCTACGAAGCGGGCGTGCGCGTGCCCGACCAGATGGCCGTCGTGGGCTTCGACGATCTCCCCGTGTCGCAGTACACCTGTCCGCCGCTGACCACCGTTCATCAGCCGATTTACGAGAAGGGCCGGTGGGCCGCCAACATCCTCATCGACCAGATTGAAGGTCGCAAACGGCTGGCCGTGCATGCCAACCTGCAGGCCGAACTCATCGTGCGGCGCAGCTGTGGGGCGCAGGCATAGCGCTGCTGCTGGTGCTGGCGTCTGGCTGCCGGTCGGAGCGACCGGCGCCCGTGCCCGACGCGACCACGACGGCGCTGGTAGGGCAGTTGCAGCGGGCCTATCGGGCCGGCGAACGGGCGACGGCCCTGGCGCTGGCCGACAGTGTGGTTCTTCGGGCGCCGGCGTGGCCGGATGGCTACGTGTGGAAGGCCGTCGTGCTACGCGAGCTGGGGCAGCTCCGCGCGGCCGAAGCGGCCCTCCGCGAAGCGTTGCGGCTGCAACCGGACCATGTCGAAGCCCGCCTGTTGCTGGCGCGGGTGCTCCAGCAGCAGGGACAGCTCCGGGAAGCACTCGGCCAGTACCGGCAGGCGCTGCACCGGGCCACAGGCACCCTGCGGGCGGCCGCGTGGCTGCAGCTCGGCCACGCCTATCGCGAGCTGGGCCGGCTCGACAGCACGCTGGCCGAGGCCTGGGACGGGCTCCGGCAGGTGCACGAACTGGAAGGACGGCTTCCGGAAGCGCTGGCCGCCGCCCGAAAGGCGCAGCAGCAGGCGCCCGACAATCCCGACTACCGACTGGCGCTGGGGACGCTGCTGGTGCGAATGGGGCGCCCGGACGAAGCGGCCACCTGGCTGGAAGGCGTGCTGAAGGCGCGGCCCTGGCATGCCGTCGCCCACTACCACCCGGGGCGAGCGTTGCTGGCCCGGGGCGACACGGCCGCCGGGCGCTGCCATCTGGACCGGGCCGAACAGCTTCGTCGACTGGAGCCGCTGCTGACGCAGGCCGAAGTGGAAGTCGCCCGCCAGGCCGACGCCCTGGCGCTGCTCAAGCTGGCGCGGCGACTGCTGCAGGAAGGTTATGCCGAACAGACGCGCCAGGCCGTCGAAGCCGCCCGCGCCCTGCAACCCGAGAGCCCCGCACTGGAGCGCCTGCTCCGGGCCATGAACGAACTGGCCATCTCCTAAAGCAGCGTGCCGGTCAGGATAAACCGGGCTACTTCGAAATAAATGGTAATGCCGGAAACGTCCACCAGGGTGGCGACAAAGGGGGCCGAGGAGACGGCCGGGTCCAGTCCCAGCCGTCGCAAAAGAAAGGGCAGCATCGACCCGATCAGCGTGCCCCACAGCACCACGCCGATTAACGCCAGAAAGATCGTCAGGGCGATCAGGTACCAGTAAGGTCCATAATCAAAAATACCGGCCAGTTGCCAGACCGATACGCGTAGAAAACCAATGGCTCCCAGGATAGTCCCCAGCGCCAGCCCGGAAAGGATTTCCCGGCGCATGACCCGCCACCAGTCGCGCAGCGTGATCTCGCCGACGGCCATGGCGCGGATGATCAGCGTGGCGGCCTGAGAACCGCTGTTGCCACCGCTGGAGATGATCAGCGGCACGAACAGCGCCAGCACGACGGCCCGGGCGATTTCATGCTCGAAGCGGCCCATGGCCGTAGCTGTAAACATTTCACTCAGGAAAAGAAACACCAGCCAGCGGGCGCGTTTTTTGATGAGCGTGCCCAGCGAGGCCGAGATGTAGGGCTCTTCGAGCGCCTCCATACCACCGATTTTCTGGATGTCCTCGGTGGCTTCCTCCTCGGCCACGTCGAGCACGTCGTCGATCGTGACGATGCCCAGCAGCACGCCCTCCGTGTCGGTCACGGGCAGCGCCACGCGGTCGTAGTCGCGGAAGACCTGGACGGCCGTTTCCTGGTCGTCGGTGGCCTTGAGTGCCACGAAGCGGCCGTCCATCAACTCTTCGATCTTCGTATCCGGATCGGCCAGCAGCAGCTCACGGATGCGCAGGTCGTCGAGCAGCCGCCAGTTGTCGTCAACGACGTAGATGACGTTGAGCGTTTCGCTATCTTTGCCGTAGCGGCGGATGTGGTCGAGCGCCTGCTGGACGGTCCAGTGCGGGCGGACGGCCACGTACTCGGTGGTCATGAGCCGCCCGACGCTGTCCTCGGGGTAGCCCAGCAGCTTGATGGCCACCTCGCGTTCCTCGGGCGCGAGCATGTTCAGCAGCCGCTGGGCCACGGGACCGGGCAGCTCTTCGAGCAGGGCCGTGCGGTCGTCGTCGGAGAGTTCGTTCAGGAGCTGGGCCAGCCAGTCTTTTTCGCGGGCCAGCGCTTCGATCAGCTCTTCCTGCTTTTCGGTGCTCAGGTATTCGAAGACTTCGGTGGCCAGCTCGCGCGGAAGCAGGCGAAAGACGGCCACGTCGTCGGGCGAGGGAAGCTGATCGATCAGGCCGGCAATCTCCGGGGGCTCCCACTCGACGAGCACGTCGCGCAGCGCGCGCAGATTGCGCGTGCGGATGAGTTCCTGCACCTCGGGCTGAAGCAACTGGGCCAGCATACGCATCGGTTGTCAGGGGTGGTCGGCGTCGGTCCGCAAAGTACAGGGACCGATTGGAAGTTTCCAGAGCGATCCCGTAATGGACCTGCGAAAGCTTTTTTTCTATATCGACAGCTTCTATTTCATAGATAAAAATTATCGATTGGACATATCGATAGGGCAAAGATATATTGCGAACGGTTCGAAACCCGTAACCCAAACCTAGGGAGGTGTGCCATGATTCTCCGGATCGACAAGCTGCAGATCGAACTCCCCATGCCCAAGGAGGCCGATCCCGATGCGGCCGCCGTGGTGCAGGAACTGCTGGGTGGACGGTTCGGAGAAATGTCCACCCTGATGAACTACACCTTCCAGTCCTTCAACTTTCGCGGGAAGAAGGAGCTGAAACCGTTCTATGACCTGATCGCCAACATCGGCGCCGAAGAGTACGGCCACGTGGAGCTGGTGGCCGCCACGGTGAACGCGCTGCTCAACGGTGCCTCGCGCAAGGAAGACCCGAGCGAGACCCCGCTGGCTCCGGGACTCAAAGCGCGCAACACGCACCACTTCATCGTGACGGGACAGGGAGCCCTGGTCGCCAACTCCATGAACACGCCCTGGCAGGGAGACTACGTGTTCAACAGTGGCGACCTGGTGCTGGACCTGCTCCACAACTTCTTCCTGGAGTGCGGGGCGCGCCTGCACAAAATCCGGGTCTATGAGATGACCAGCAATCCGGTCGCCCGGGAGATGATCGGATACCTGCTGGTCCGGGGTGGGGTACACGCGACGGCTTATGCCAAGGCGCTGGAGATCCTGACCGGCGTCAACGTCACGAAGATGCTCCCCATTCCCAAGATCGAAAACAGCCGCTTCCCGGAAGCCCGGAAGTACGAGGAGGCCGGACAGCACCGCAAACTCTATCGCTTCAGCCTCGAAGACTACCGGGACATTGTCCGGATCTGGAAAGGTACCCATCCGCAGGACGGGCAGCCGCTGGAAGTGGTGGATGGTACTCCGCCGGGAGGACCGCAGCTGGATCTGGACGAAGCGCCGGAAGCCTCCATTCCGGGCTTTGCACCGGAGGAGCTGCACGAGATCGCGCAGCGGCTGCTGAAGGAACTGTAAGGCCCGTCTGGTGACAGGGACGGGGATGGCCGAAAGAGAGGGGGCGCCCACATGGGCGCCCCCTCTCTTTCAATCTAGCCAGGGGAAGCCAGGGGTGGTGGGGTGCCCGTTGGCGCGTACCGATTCGGCCGTCTCGCCGGTGCGGAACTGCTCCATGAGCGCTTGCAGGCGCTGCGTCAGGTGGGCCAGTTCCTCGGTCGTCTGTGCGATGGTGGCCACGTTACGGGCCGCTTCGGCCGCCAGCGACGAGATGGTCTCGACGTTGCGCGAGATCTCCTCGCTGGTGGTTGATTGCTCTTCGGTGGCGGCGGCAATCTGCGTGACCGTGTCGATGGCCTGCTGCACGCCTTCGACGATGCGGGCAAGCGCCTGTCCGGCCTGATCGGCCAGCCGGATGCTTTCCTCGACTTCGTGCGTGCCGCGCTCCATGGCGGCGACGGCCGCGCGCGTGTCGGCCTGGATCGTGGCGATCATGTCGGCGATCTGGCGTGTGGCCTGGGAGGTGCGTTCGGCCAGCTTGCGCACCTCGTCGGCCACCACGGCGAAGCCGCGGCCCTGCTCGCCCGCGCGGGCCGCTTCGATGGCGGCGTTCAGCGCCAGCAGGTTCGTCTGATCCGCAATCTCGTTGATGACCGAGACGATCTCGCCGATTTCTTCGCTGGAAGCGCCCAGCTTCTGGATCGTTTCGCTGGAGCCGCGCACCACGTCGGCCAGCTCGCGGATCTTGTGCACGGTCTGATCGACGATGTTGCGGCCTTCCTGCGCCAGTTGCCCGGCGTTTTCGGCCACCTCGGCGGTTTTGGAAGCGTGGCGGGCGCTTTCAATGATGGTGCGGGTCATTTCCTCAATAGCGGCAGCCACGTCGTGCGTCTGCGTCGACTGTTGCTGGGAGCCAGCAGCCAGCTCTTCGGTGGCGTTGCTGATCTGGGCCGAGAGCGCGGCGGTCTCGGAGGCGATCTCGCGGGCTTCCCGGATCATCTGTTCCACGCGATCCAGTGCCTGGTTGAAGCCGCAAAACAGCCGGCCCAGGTCGCCCTCCCGGTCTTCGGGCAGCCGCACGCGCAGATCGCCGTCCGCAAAGCGGTCCATGGCCTCCAGCATGGCCTCTACGCCGCTGCGCAGCGCGGAGCGCTCGGCCTCCAGCGCAGCCATGGCCTGCTCCAGCGCTTCCTGCTTCTGGGTCAGCAACGCTTCCTGCTCGCGCGACTGCTCCAGGAGCTGCTGATTGGAGGCGTTCATCTCCTCGATTTCGGCCTGCTGGTGGGCCATGCGTTTGACCTCGGCGATCGTGTTCGCGTAGTTCTTCAGCAGAAAGGCTACCATGAACACCACCCACCAGGCGTGTTCGACCACACGCCAGAGGTCGGAGGTCAGAATGCCAAAGACCGACTGGGGGTAGTAGATGCCCCGGAACAGGTGGTCGAGCGCAATGACCACGGTGGCGATGATGAACACCTTCCAGTCGCGATAGCCGGCCAGGATGCCCAGCGAGGCGAACACGTGAAAGTGCGTCTCGATGCGGCCGCCCGTCAGGTGAATGAGCAGGGCCGAGGTGAGCATCTGGCCGACGGCGATGGCATAGCGCGTGGAGGCGCGGCCCGGTCGCCGGAAGGCCAGAAAGGCCGGCACGAGCATGACCAGCGCGCCCAGAATGACGGCCGCGTACACGTGCAGGTGCACCTTGCCGGTGTCGCCGATCCACGTGCGCGGCGAGACGATCAGCGCCAGCGCAATCCCCGCCACGTACTGGGCGACCATCAACCAGCCGAAAAGCCGGTCGGTCTGCACGTAGGTCTGGTGCTGAAACTGCTGATAGACTTCTCGGGAGCGATCGTTCAGCTCGACGTCGCTTTGAAACAGGGCACGCCACATCGCGCTATTCCGGTTTGGTTGCTTCCTTTTCCTGAATCAGACAGCCCCAGACGGCCGTGTGGTCGGCGGTGCCGACGCCCTCGCGCACCAGGTGGAGCACCTGGTTGCGGCCGGGGTTGGGGCCTTCGTGACCGCGGCCGGCCGTGATGCCGCTGTAGAACACGCGGCGGCCGTCGGGACGAAACAGCACGACCTGTCCGGAGGCCAGCGCACCGAAGCGCTCGGCCAGCTTGCCGTCCGGGTCGCGATGCACCGTGGTGAACGGAATCGTCCGGGCGTAATGCCAGAGGTCGGTTTCGATCCAGGCGTCCGGCCGGTGGGCGGGCTGGTAGAAAAAGATGTGCGCCGTCAGGTTGTGGCGGGCCCGCGCCATGATGTAGGCCAGTTCGCGGAGGCTGGCCCGGCTGCAAGAGCAGCGCGGGTGCACGAACATGACGAGCGTCATGCGCGTCGCGTCGGGCCCGAAAGGCGCGTCGGCGGGCCAGACCTCCGGTACGTTACCCACCGGGGCCGGCCGGCTGCTGTAGTCGGTGACGATTACCCAGCCGGCCCCGATCAGGCCCAGCCAGGACAGGATGCGACGGAGTCCGGAAAGCAGACGCACGGCGCAGGGTCGGTTGGTTCCGGGCGCTTTCTGTATCGGCCGTGCGTCGTCGCGGACAAGTACGTACCCCTACGAATTTATCGGGGCGAGCGCGTCGATCGCGGCGTTCGGTTGCGGCAGGAGCGGCCGGATGCTTTCCTGCAGGACGGCCACGTAGGCGTCCAGCAGCGTGCGCTTCAGGTGGGCGCGGGCGTAGATCAGATAGATCGTGCGGTGGGGCGCCGGCTCGCGAAAGTGCCGCACGCGCTCGCGCGCTTCAGCCGGCAGGTAGTGCGTGGCCAGAAACGGCAGCAGCGTCACCCCGCCGAGCCGATCCACCAGCAGCCGGAGCGTTTCCAGATTGCCGCTCTCGAAGCGTAGCTGGGGGGCCGGACCCGCCTCCTCACGGCGACTGCACACCTGAAGCACCTGATCCCGGAAGCAGTGCCCTTCTCGAAGCAGCCAGAGTTCTTCGAGCCGGAGCTGGGACGGATCGAGCCGCGTTTCGGCCAGCAGGGGATGGTCGGCCCCCAGGTACGCCACAAAGGGCTCCCGGAACAGGGCGCGTCGCCGCAGGCCCGGACGGCCTTCTTCGGTGGCGATCAGTCCGGCGTCGAGCCGGTCGGTGGCCAGCGCCTCCAGGATCTGCTCGGTGGTCAGCTCTTCCACCTGAACCGTCAGCTCCGGATAACGCTCCTGCAACGGACGCGTCACCAGCGGGAGCAGATAGGGCGACAGCGTAGGAATCACCCCCAGCTTCAACTCGCCCCGGACGGCCTCCAGGTCTTCGTTCAGCAGTTCGTAAAGCCGCTCGCACTCGCGCAGGATCACGCGCGCCTGGGCCAGAATCCGTTCCCCGATGGGCGTGGGCAGAATCGGCTTGCGGCTCCGGTCGAAAAGCTGCACGCCCAGCTCTTCCTCCAGCTTCTGCAGCTGCATGCTCAGCGTCGGCTGGGATACGTGGCAGTGCTCGGCCGCCCGGCCAAAGTGCCGGTACGTATCGACGGCCACCGCATAGGCCAGTTGCGTCAGCGTCATAGCTCGATAGCTTATTTCTATGATCCGGTAGAAATTATTGATTGGACAAATAAAATGCCGACCCGTATACTGCAGGCCATTGTGTTTCACCAACAATTACGCAGCGTTTATGGAAGCTCGGAAAGCACCGCGTCTGACCACGGCCGACGGCCGGCCGATCGGCGACAACCAGAACGCGTTGACGGCGGGACCGCGGGGCCCGCTGCTCATCCAGGATGTGCAGCTGCTGGAGCAGATCCAGCACTTCAACCGGGAGCGCATCCCGGAGCGCGTCGTGCACGCCAAGGGAAGCGGCGCCTACGGCACCTTCACCGTCACGAACGACGTGACCCGCTACACGAAGGCGGCCTTCCTGTCGGAGGTGGGCAAGCAGACCGAGGTGTTTGTGCGCTTTTCGACGGTGGCGGGCGAGCGGGGCGCTGCCGATGCCGAACGGGACGTGCGGGGCTTCGCCGTGAAGTTCTACACCGAAGAAGGCAACTTCGACCTGGTCGGCAACAACACGCCGGTCTTCTTCGTGCGCGATCCCTACAAATTCCAGATGTTCATCCACTCGCAGAAGCGGCACCCGAAGACGAACCTTCGGGATCCCGACATGCAGTGGGACTTCTGGTCGCTCTGCCCCGAGTCGCTGCACCAGGTGACGATTCTTTTTTCCGATCGCGGGATTCCGGCCTCGTACCGCCATATGAACGGCTACGGCAGCCACACCTATTCGATGTACAACGATCGGGGCGAGCTTTTCTGGGTCAAGTTCCATTTCAAGACGCAGCAGGGCATCAAGTGCCTGACCGACGAAGAGGCCGCGCGCCTGATCGGTGAGGATCGGGAAACGCACCAGCGGGACCTCTACGAGGCGATCGAGCGGGGCGACTATCCGCGCTGGACGCTTTACATCCAGGTGATGACGCCGGAGCAGGCCGAGAACTTCCGCTGGAATCCGTTCGATCTGACGAAGGTCTGGCCGCACGCCGAGTTTCCGCTGATCGAGGTCGGCGTGCTGGAGCTGAATCGCAACCCGGAGAACTATTTCGCCGAAGTCGAGCAGGCGGCCTTCAAGCCCAGCGCGTTCGTGCCGGGCATCGGGCCCAGCCCCGACAAAATGCTCCAGGCCCGGCTGATGAGCTATGCCGATGCGCACCGTTACCGGCTGGGCGTCAACTATCAGCAGCTGAAGGTCAACCGGCCGCGCTGCCCGGTGCATCACTATCAGCGGGACGGTTTCATGGCGCAGATCGAGGGCTCGGGGCACCCGAACTACTTCCCGAACTCGATTCCCGGTGCGCCGCAGGACGATCCGATCTACAAGGAGCCGGCCTGGCACCTGGGCGAGGTGATCGTCGATCGGTACGACAGCCGGAAGGATCACGACGACTACACGCAGGCGGGCAATCTCTACCGCCTGTTCGACGAAGGCCAGAAGGATCGCCTGGCGCGGGCCATTGCCGCGAGCCTGGGCCAGGCGCGCCTGGAGGTGCAGAAACGCCAGCTCGGGCACTTCTACCGGGCCGACGTGGACTATGGCCGGCGGGTTGCCCGGGCGCTGGGCTTCGATCCGGCCACCATCGAAGCGGAACTGGGCATCGACGCTTCGGTCGCCGGCTGAGGGAGCGCCATCGCCTGCAAAGGCCCGGTCCGAAAGGATCGGGCCTTTTTTGTTGGGGACGGGACGCTCGGGTTTTCTTTGATGAATTTTTTTTGTACTTTCCATGGCCGAAAGCGAACCCTGCACGCACGATGCCCTGGATCTACGGACTGGCGCTGCTGCTGATGGCCGTCGGGCTGGCCATTGCCGTCTGGCTCATTCGCTACGCCAACCGGCAGGCCAACCGTGGAGGCCGGGGATTCCGGCGTCCGGGCGCCCATGGTCCGACGGGACCGCGCAAGGGCATGCGCCGCGCCCGGGCACGTCGGGATTTAAGCCGGGACCGCCGTCCGGTCCCGCCACGCCTCCAGTAGCCTTTGCTCCTCCGAATCGTAGTTCCACCGTTGGGGTGTCGGGGGAGTGCTGCTCTTTGATGCCATGCCACTTTTTGTCGGTGGGTTTGTCTCTCAGCCTGTCCGACTGGACGGGAAACCTCTGGTGCAACAGGCGTTTGCCTTCACAGGGCTTTTTTGTTTTTTTTTAGAAGAAGAAAGCGCTTCGGGAAGGGCCATGCGTGAACTACGGGATCTGCTGCAGGAGGCCGGGCGGCTGACGGCCGCTGGCACCCCGCACGTCGTCGCCACCGTCGTCCGTATCGGCGGCTCCACCTACCGGCGGCCGGGCGCCCGCATGATCGTGGAAGCGGACGGCACCAACCACGGCACGATCAGCGGCGGTTGTCTGGAAGGCGAGGTGACGCGCCGGGCCCTCCAGCTTCTGGAGGAAGGCGCCCCCGCCCGCCTGCTTCCGTTCGATCTGGCCGACGACGATCTGATCTATGGCTTCGGGACCGGATGCGACGGCGTGGCGCACGTGCTGCTGGAGCGCGTGCCGGCGCCGGGACGGCTCAGTCCGCTCGAACTGCTGGGCCGGTGCCTGCAGGAGCGGCGACAGGCGGTGCTGGCCACCGTGATCGAGACCACCGAGGCCTGGACGAACTGGCTCGGGCGGCACCTGCTGCTCCGGGCCGACGGAGGCGCCGAAGGCGATCTGCTGGAAGGACCTCCGGCCCGGTTGATCTACGAGGCGGCCCGCCAGATGCTCGAGCGCCTGCTGGCCGGACGCGAGGAGCGGGGCTGGGCCACCCACCGCGTCGCCGAAGGCCCGGCGCAGATGGACGTGCTGCTGGAGGCCGTGCAGCCACCCGTGCGCCTGCTCGTCTTCGGCGAGGGACACGACGTGTTTCCGGTGGTGCGCTTTGCGCGGGGGCTGGGCTGGGAAGTGGAGGTCATCGGCCGCCGTCCGCCGGAAGAGCTGGCCCGACGCTTTCCCGAAGCGGACACCTGTCGCTTCCTGATGCACCCGGAGCAGCTCACGCAGCATGTGCGGGTCGATCGCCGCACGGCCGCGCTGGTCATGAACCACACCTACCTGCGGGATCGGCAGATCCTGGGGACGCTGCTCTTTGAGACCGACATCCCGTACATCGGAATGCTGGGGCCGAAGGAGCGCACCGAACGGATGCTGAGCGAGCTGGCCCGCACGCACGGCGAGCGCCTGGAGGCCGAGCGCGCGCGCATTTACGGGCCCGTCGGGCTGGACATCGGCACGGAGACGGCCGAGGAGATCGCGCTCTCGGCGCTGGCCGAAATCCAGGCCGTGCTGCACGGACGTTCGGCGCGGCCGCTCCGGGAACGCGACGCGCCCATCCACGGCGAGCGCCCGCCGCTTCCGCGTCCGCTCAACGTGTCTTCGTGAGCGGACGCGGGATCGTCATGCCGCGGCAGGACTCTTGTCTTCCGAAGCCCCTACAACTGACGCCTCCTACCAGCGCGCCTGTCGTCAGGCACGGAGCGAAAGCGGAGTGCCGTCTCGGGTAATATGGGATCGCTGGTTTACTGGCGCATGAGGGTGCCACACCCCGTGTGGCGGACGTGATCCGGCGGGTATGATCGGGCGGACACAGGGGTCCGCCCCTACGGAAGGAAAACGTCAGGGATCTGTAGGGGCGCACCGCCGTGTGCGCCCGTGCTTTCTCACATGCACGATGATTTCCCGGAAATCGTATCAGGCACGGAGCGAAGCGGAGTGCCGTTCTCCAGGAGCCCTTCGTGGCGCACTGCAGGAGGAGATGGGCTCAGCGCGGTGTTTGCCCGGGCGTGCGTTCGGTGAGCGCTGCGAACGCTTCGGGCGTGTCAATGTCCTGCAGGATGTGATCGGTGGGCATGGGCACGCGCACGACGTGTTCGGGATGGCGCTGCACGAGGCCGCGGCAGCCGGTCAGCCGCTCCTCGGCCAGGATGGCCGTTCGGTAGCGGGCCGCGAACAGGACGGGGTTGCCGCGCCGTCCCTCGAATTCGGGCACGATGATGCAGGCCGGATCGCGGGCGTGGGCTTCCCGGAACGCGTCGAGGAGCCGGTCGTACTCCGCCGCTTCGATCAGGGGCAGGTCCGACAGGCAGATCATGTAGCCGAGCACGTCCGCCGGCGCCGCCGCCACGCCCGACTGGATCGAGGTGGTCATGCCCTCGGCATGGCGCGGGTTGTGAACGAACGTGACGGGCAGTTCGGCCAGCGCAGCGCGGACGGCCTCGGCCTCGTGTCCCAGCACCACAAGGACCGGATCGGCCCGGCTTGCCAGAATCGTGGTCACGACGTGGCGCACGAGGGGCTGGCCGCCGAAGGGCAACAGCAGCTTGTTGCGGCCGCCCATGCGCCGGGAAGCGCCGGCCGCCAGCACGATGGCCGCCACGCGTTCCGGTACCTTCATGGTTCGGCCACGGTGTCGGTGCGCAGATGATACCCCCGGGCTTCGAGCGCCTCGGCCAGCGCACTCAGCGTTACCCGGGCGGGGTCGTAGGCCACTTCGGCGTAGCCGAGCTCCACCGTGCGCACCACCACGCCGGGCAATGCTTTGAGCGTCTTTTCGACGGTGTGGAGGCAGTGCGCGCAGCTCATGCCCTCAATGTGCAGCGTGGTTTCGATCAGGCCTTCGGCCGGAGCCGGTTCGTCGGCGAGCGCCGGCACGGGATTCCGGTGCCGTTCCTGCACGATCTCGGCCAGGATGCTCAGGGCAATTTCCTCCGGGGTGCGGGCGCCGAGGTTCAGTCCGGCCGGGGCGCGCACGGTCGCCAGACGGTCGGCCGGCACACCGCGTTCGGCGAGCACTTCGCGCAGGCGGGCGGCCTTGCGGCGGCTGGCCACCAGCGCCACGTACGGAAAAGGATGGGCGAGGGCGGCTTCCAGCGCTTCTTCGTCGCCTTCGCCCTGGGTGGCCACGACGGCGAACGTCCAGGGCGTCAGCGGCAGGTTGTCGAGGGCGAACGACGGCACCAGAAAGTCGGCTTCCGGAAACAGCGCGGTGGAAGCTTCGGGGTCGGCGACCAGCACGCGATAGCCGAGGGCCCGGCCCAGGCGCACCAGAGCCTGAGCCACGGCCGAGCGGCCCAGCACCAGCAACTGCGGCGGGGGTAGCAGCGGCTCGATGTACACGTCGAGCGTGCCGCCGCTGTAGCAGGTCATCGAGTAGGCGACGATGCCCTCGACTTCGACTTCGGCCGCTTCAGGCGTGATGCGCACCAGACGGGGGCGGCCGTCGCGCATGGCCCGCAGGGCTTCGCGAATAACTACCGGGCGCGTGCAGCCGCCGCCCACCCAGCCGTGCAGCGTGCCGTCGGGCAGGATCAGCGCCTTGTCGCCGGGCTTGCCGGAGATCGGCGCTTCGTAGCGCACGACGATGGCCAGGGCGCAGGGTTCACCCCGTTCCGTCTGCTCGCGGGCACGTTCGAGAATCGGGTCAAACATGGCGCAGATGCTGCTCCAGGCGGAGCAGGCTGTCGAGGTTGTGGGCGGGATGAAACACGTCGAGGTAGGGCAGGGCCGCCTGCATGCCCCGGGCCAGCGGTGCGTAGCCGTCCATGCCCATGAGCGGGTTAAGCCAGATGATCCGGCGGCAACGGGCACGGATGGCCTGCAGTGCGTGGGCCAGCAGGGCCGGGTCGCCCGTATCGAGACCGTCGCTCAGGATGAGTACGAGCGTGCGGCGCGAGAGCAGCCGGCGGCCGTAATGCGCCACGAACGCCTCGAGGCAGGCGCCGATGCGGGTGCCGCTGGACCAGGGCGTGGGTGTTTCGGCCAGCTGACGCAGGCTGTCGGGCAGCGTCGGCTGGCGCAGCAGCTCGGTGATGCAGGTCAGCTCGGTGCTGAATACGAACGAATCGACGCGCCGGAAGTGTTGCTGGAGCGCGTGCAGGAAGCGCAGCAGGAAGTAGCTGTAGCGGTCCATGGAGCCGCTCACGTCGAGCAGCGCCACCAGGCGGGGACGATCCGGCTGGCGTCGGCGGTAGCGGAGCGTGACCAGCTCGCCGCCCCGGTCGAGGTTGCGGCGGATCGTGCGCCGCAGGTCGATGCGACGGCCGCGGCGGGCGGCTTTTTCCCGGCGTGAAAGACGCACGTGCAACCGGCGGAAGAGCTGTTCGGCCAGCGCTTCGAGCTGTTCCTGCTCGGGTGCCGGCACGCGGGCAAAGTCCACCTGGCGGAGCCGGTGGGCCGTGCTGGCGCCCGTGGTGGTCTTGCCGTCTTCTTCGGGCGGGGCCGCCGTCTGCTGCAGGGCCATGAGCAGCGGGGCGGCCCGTTCGGTGGCCGGGGGACGTTGACGCCGCTGGCGCGGGGCAGGCGGCGTGTCGCCGTCCGGCGAGCGGCCGAGCCAGTAGGTGTCGAACAGCACGTCGAAGCGCCGGCATTCGTCCGGCGAGATGCACAGCAGCGCACGCAGGGCCGTCCGGAAACGCTCGGGCGTGTGCAACAGCTCGCTCCGGGCTATGTGCAACGCGTCGAGCGTCTCGGCAACGCCGATCGTGAAGCCATGGCTTTTCAGGAAGGTGCAGAAGCCCCGCACCGCCCCGGTGAAGTTCGTGGAGGCCGAAAAGGTCGGCGGTATGGTGCCCGGCGCCCTCATGGCTCAGGCTTCGATTTGGGCCAGCAGCTCTTCCAGCACGTGGTTGCGCAGGCGTTCGAGGTCTTCGGCCGACTTGAGCAGGCAGCCCGCCGTGCGTGCCACCGTGGCCTCGTCGATCCGACGCACGCCCAGCGCCACGAGCGCCCGCGCCCAGTCGAGCGTCTCGGCGATGCCGGGGATCTTGTGCAGCCGCTCTCGGCGCAGCGCCTGCACGAAGCGCACCACCTGGCGGGCCAGCTCGGTCTCGATGTCCGGCAGCCGCTTCCGGATGATACGCAGCTCTTTCGCCTCGTCGGGGTAGTCGAGCCAGTAATACAGGCAGCGCCGCTTGAGCGCGTCGCTCAGCTCGCGCGTGCGGTTGGAGGTCAGCACCACGTACGGCACATGGCGGGCGCGGATCGTGCCCAGCTCGGGGATCGAGATCTGAAAGGCCGACAGCAGCTCCAGCAGGAAAGCCTCGAACTCCTCGTCGGCCCGGTCGATCTCGTCGATAAGCAGCACGGGCGCTTTCGCCTCGGCCTGAATGGCCTTCAGCAGCGGCCGCGCCAGCAGATAGGTTTCGCTGAACAGGTGCCGCTCGCGCTCTTCCAGCGGCACGTCGCTCCTTTCCCAGAGCTTGATGGCCAGCAGCTGGCGGGGATAGTTCCACTCGTAGACGGCCGAGTGGACGTCGAGCCCTTCGTAGCACTGCAGGCGGATCAGCTCCGTGTCGAGGTAGCCGGCCAGCGCGTAGGCGATTTCGGTTTTGCCCACGCCGGCGTCGCCCTCCACGAGCAGCGGCCGGCGCAGCGTCAGTACCAGGTACAGTACCGTGGCCAGCGCCTCGTCCACCACGTAGCCCTGCTGCTCCAGTCCTTCGATCAACCCCGCAATGCGGGCGGCGGCCTCCGTACTCATTCGCCTTCCTTCTTCCCGAAGAATCGTCCGGCAACCGATTTGATGCCTTCCTTGATCAGCGAGCCGGCGCTGAGCGCCTGATCTTCCGGCGCCTCGCCCGCCAGCAGCGACTCGAAGCATTCGGTAAACTGATCGAAAAGACGGCTCGAGACATCCTCGATCAGGCGCGAGCCGAATTGCGCCAGCATGCCGGTCACGGAGATTTCGATCTGATTGGTGATCTCGGTGGTGCCGTCGTCCAGCGCCCGGGCCTGGCCGCGCATGGTCATCGAGGCACTTCCCTTGCCACGTGCGTCCAGCCCTTTGCCCACGAGCTGGATCGTGTGCGTCTCGTGGTCGAGCGTCTCGATGGTGATTTCCCCTTTGTAGCTGGCGCTGACCGGTCCCACCTTCAGGCTGACGGTGCCCCGGTAGTGGCGTTCGTCGAGCTGTTCGGTGAGCTGGGCCCCGGGCACGCAGGGCACCACCTTGGCCGGATCGCTCAGGTAAGTCCAGACCTTTTCCAGCGGCTGGCGAACGGTAAAAGTTTTCTCGATGGTGGTTTTCATGGCGTTACATGTTTATGCACAGGCGTACTTCCGTGTAGGCCCGACAGGGTTCGTTTCCCGGCTCCGTCCGTTTTAGACGGGCGGCCCGCCTGAAAGTTCGCTTCAGACCACGCCTTTTTCGTGCAGGATTTTCCAGACTTTATAGGGCGTGATCGGGATGTCGATGTGCGTCACGCCATAGGGCGAGAGCGCATCGACGACGGCGTTGACGATGGCCGCGGGAGCGCCCACCGTGGCCGATTCGCCCACGCCTTTGGCGCCCAGCGGATGGTGCGGCGAGGGCGTGACGGTGCGGGCCGTCTCCCAGCGCGGCGTCTCGACGGCCGTGGGCAGCAGGTAGTCCATGAACGAGCCGGTCAGGATGTTGCCCTCTTCGTCGTAGACCAGCTCCTCCATCATGGCCGGCGCGAAGCCCATCGTGAGGCCGCCGTGGATCTGGCCTTCGACGATCATCGGATTGATCACATGGCCGCAGTCGTCCACGGCCACGAAGCGACGGATCTTCACCTGGCCGGTGCCTTTGTCGATGTCCACCACGCAGATGTACGAACCGAAGGGGAAGGTGAGGTTGGGCGGATCGTAGTAGTGGACGGCCTCCAGGCCGGCCTCCATGCCCGGCGGATGGTTCGTGTAGGCCGCAAAGGCGATCTCCTGAATGGTGACGGACTTGTCCGGCGCGCCTTTGACGCGGAAGACGCCCGGCTCCCATTCGAGGTCTTCTTCGCTGACTTCGAGCAGGTAGGCGGCGATTTTGCGGGCCTTTTCGCGCACCTTGCGGGCGGCCATGGCCGCGGCGGCACCGGCCGTCGGCGTGGAACGACTGGCATAGGTGCCCAGCCCGTAGGGCGCTGTGTCGGTGTCACCCTCTTCCACCTGCACGTGCGCGGCCGGAATGCCCAGCTCCTCGGCGATGATCTGGGCGTAGGTGGTCTCGTGACCCTGGCCCTGCGACTTCGTGCCAAAGCGGGCGATGGCCTTGCCCGTGGGATGGATGCGCAGCTCGCAGCTGTCGAACATCTTGATGCCGAGGATGTCGAAGTGCCGCGAGGGACCCGCGCCCACGATCTCCGTGAAGCTGCTGATGCCGATGCCCATCAACTCGCCCCGGGCGCGCCGCTCGGCCTGCTCGCGGCGCAGCTCCTCGTAGCCAATCAGGTCCATCGCCTTGCGCAGGGCGGCCGGGTAGTTGCCGCTGTCATACTCCCAGCCCAGCGCCGATTTGTAAGGAAATTGGTCCGGCTGGATGAAATTCTTGAAGCGCAGCTCGGCCGGATCCATGCCCAGCTTCTGGGCCAGCACGTCCACCATGCGTTCGATGGCGTGCACGGCCTCGGTCACGCGGAACGAGCAGCGGTAGGCCACGCCGCCGGGCGGCTTGTTCGTATAGACGGCGTCGACTTCGACGAAGGCGTGCTTGATGTCGTAGGAGCCGGTGCAGATCGAAAACAGCCCGGCCGGGAATTTCGACGGGTTGGCGGCCGCGTCGGTGTAGCCGTGGTCGGCCAGCGTCTTGATCCGCAGCGCCGTGATCTTGCCGTCTTTCGTGGCGGCCAGCTCGGCCGTGATGTGGTAATCGCGCGCAAACGAATCGGCCTGCAGGTTTTCGGACCGATCTTCGATCCACTTGACCGGCTTGCCCAGCAGCACCGAGGCGGCAATGGCGATGACGTAGCCCGGATAGATGGGCACCTTGCCCCCGAAGCCGCCGCCGATGTCCGGCGAGATGACCCGGATCTTCTCCTCCGACAGACCCACGTGGCCGGCCACGAGCGCCAGGGCCGTCCGCACCACGTGCGGCGCCTGCGTGGTCATGTAGACGGTCAGCTTTCCCTCGACGGGGTTGTAGTCGGCGATGCAGCCGCACGTCTCGATGGAGGCCACGTGGATGCGCGGAATGTAAATCTGCTGCTTGACGACCACGTCGGCCTCCTGAAAGGCGCGCTCGGTGGCCTCGCGATCGCCGACCTCCCAGTGCCAGATGTGGTTGTCCGTCTTGCCCTTGTCGGTGCGGAGCACCGGCGCGTCGGGCTCCAGCGCCCGGAACGGATCGACGACCGGCTCCAGCGGCTCGTACTCGACTTCAATGGCCTCGACGGCGTCGGCCGCGATGTAGCGATCCGTGGCGATCACGGCCGCCACCTCCTGCGCCTGGTACATGACGCGATCGGTGGGCAGGACCATCTGGGTGTCGCCCATCAGCGTGGGCATCCAGTGCAGGTTGTATTTCTCCAGGTCCCTGCCCGTGATGACGGCCACGACGCCGTCCATGGCCAGGGCCCGTTCGGCGTTGATGCTTTTGATGCGGGCATGGGCAAAGGGGCTCCGGACGATGTCCATGTAGAGCATGCCGGGCAGCTTGATGTCGTCCACGTAGCGCCCTTTGCCAAACAGAAAGCGGGCATCTTCCTTGCGCTTCATGCGATGCCCCATGCCGCAGATCGTCGGGGGCGTCCGGACTTCGGTTTCCATGATTTTTCCGTGGCTTGCGTGGTTGGCGGAAGCTTCAAGAGCCGGCCGCTGCCTGCTCGCGTTCGCGCAGCTTGCGGGCGGCGTACTGGATGGCCTTCACGATGTTGACGTAGCCGGTGCAGCGACACAGGTTGCCCGAGATGCCCCAGCGGATCTCGTCCTCCGTGGGATCGGGATTTTTCGCCAGCAGCTCGGCAGCCCGCATGATCATGCCGGGCGTGCAGTAGCCGCACTGCAGTCCGTGCTCCACGTGAAAGCCTTCCTGCAACGGGTGCATTTTGCCGTTTTCGGCCATGCCTTCGATCGTCTTGATCGTGGCCCCGTCGGCCTGTACGGTGAGCACGGTGCAGGACTTGACGGCCCGGCCGTTCATCAGCACGGTGCAGGCGCCGCAGTGCGTCGTGTCGCAGCCGATGTGCGTGCCGGTCAGGTTCAGATGCTCCCGCAGAAAGTGCACGAGCAGCAGGCGGGGCTCGACTTCGGCCGTGTGTGTTTCCCCGTTGACCGTAAGGGTTACCGTTACTGTTTGCTTTGCCATGGCTTATTGACCTCCCTGGGCTCGCTCAAGGGCTCGACGAAAAGCGCGACGGGTGAGCTCCCGCACCATCGCGCGTTTGTATTCGGCCGAACCGCGCAGGTCCGACCGCGGGTCGCAGTCTTCCGAAGCCATCCGGGCCGCTTCGTCGATGCGTTCCGGCGTGGGAC
The DNA here is from genome assembly GCF_009936275.1 of Rhodothermus marinus. Classification (NCBI taxonomy): domain Bacteria; kingdom Pseudomonadati; phylum Rhodothermota; class Rhodothermia; order Rhodothermales; family Rhodothermaceae; genus Rhodothermus; species Rhodothermus marinus. Next base: position 3,387,307 of record NZ_AP019797.1, on the reverse strand, counting down.
GCTGGCCCTGCAGATGAGCGCACGACCGGGCGGCAAACAGCGGCACGTGGGCGACGTTCGTCAGGCCGATGCCCACGTAGCTGAGCGTGCCGTCCTCGGCCAGCGAGAGCTGCACGGCCACGGCGGCTGTCGCATAGTCGCCCACCTTGCGTTCCAGTTTTTCGTAGGCGCCGCCGCTGCGCGGAGGTGGCGTCGGGATGCGGATGGCCGTGAGGATTTCTTCCGGCTCCAGCGCCGTCGTGTAGAAGTCCAGGAAAAACTCCCGCGCCGGGATGACGCGCTCGCCGCGCGGCCCGACCACCACGAATTGCGCGTCGTAGGCCATCATGGTGGCCGGGTGGTCGTTGCCCGGGTCGCCGTGGGCCAGGTTGCCCCCGACGGTGCCCATGTTGCGGACCTGGGGATCGGCGATCCAGCGCGTCGTTTCGTGGAGCAGCGGGTATTTCTCCCGGATGAGCGGGTGTTCTTCGAGTTCGACCTCGCGCACCATGGCCCCGATGTGCAGGTAGCCGTTCTCCTCGCGGATGTCGGCCAGGCCGGGCACGCGTCGCAGGTCGATGAGCACTTCGGGCTCCAGCAGGCGGAGCTTCATCATGGGCAGCAGACTGTGGCCGCCGGCCAGGATCTTGGCCATCGGACCGTGCTGCTGCAGCAACGCAAGCGCTTCCTCCAGACTGGCGGGCGCCGCGTACGTGAAGGGTGGGGGAATCATGACATCTCCCAGCTGATGAACACAGATGTTGAAGCTTCCTTCAAGGAATCAAAAATAATAGGTTGAGTCTTGCTGTTGGGTTGTCACTCTTTATGGTGTTGATTATAATGGGGCAGGAGGTGAACTATGGCGAGAAGACCATCCCCGAACAATCCCCCCTGTCCCCATTGTGGCCACAAGCACACGGTGCGTAACGGCCGCAAAGACGGGCGCCAGCGCTGGGTGTGTCGCGGCTGCGGGCGTTCCTTCGGCCCCACCTTCGGCACGCCCTTGTACCGCCTGCGCACCCCACCGGCCGAAGTGGCCCGTGCCCTGCTCCTCGTCATGCGGCGAGGGAGTTTGAGCGCCGCCGAGGAGATCACCGGCCACAAGTACGAGACGATCGGCCGCTGGCTGCGGCGGGCGGCCGACCATGCGGAGGCCATCACCCAGGCCCTGGTGCGCGAGCTCCAACTGAGCCAGCTGGAAGTGGACGCCTTCTGGTCATTTGTTAAAAAAAGCGGGGCGCGCTTAGAAGCAGGACAGGCACGCCGGACGGGGTGGGCCCGCGCTGGGGATGCATAAGCCAGGAGCGGGCCAGCCGCTTTGTGGTGGCCTGGGCCTTTGGGCCGACCGAGGATGCACTGGCGCCGGAAGTGGTCCGTCTGAGCCGTGAGCGCACTCGGGGGCAGGCCGGTGTGTGTTGGGTCAGTGATGGCCGGAAGGCCTACGAAAAGGCCGTCCGGCGGGTGTATCGTGACCCGCAACGGAGCGGCAAGCGGGGGCGTCCGCCCCTGGTGCTGCGGCAGGATGTGCGCTTGACGCAAGCGGTCAAGCAACGGGTGGGTGGGCGCGTCGTTGGGGTGGAAGTGCGCCCGGTCGTGGGGGAGCCGGTCGCCTGTCCCTACTGTGTGCACGTGGAACGCCTCAACGGGGTGTTGCGAGATCGGCTCAACGCCTTGACGCGCAAAACCCATGCTTTTGCGAAGCAGCCGACGACTTGGGATGCGCTGGTGCGGCTCTGTTTGTTCGAGCACAACTGGATGCGTCCGCATCGGGCGTTGCGAGAGCGCGTTGGAGGCTTGCCGGGCGGGCGGCGCTATCGACCCCGCACGCCAGCTATGGCGATTGGCCTGGCTGAGCATGTTTGGAGTTGGGAAGAATTCCTGAGTTTCAGACATTATCAATACAAGAGGGAGTGACTACCTGCTGTTGCAACAGATGATGAAAAGGTGAACCGGTTAGAATTGTAACGATCTTGTAACGCGGTTGTAATGACCTGTCAGAAAAAGTGGCCGGGTGCTTTGCAGCAACAAAAGCTTTGCGGCAACAAAAAAAGCCCGTGCCGGAGCACGGGCAAACGCAGGAGGGCGCCATGAACCGAACGTGGGCGGTAGTGGACTCGAACCACTGACCTCCTGCTTGTAAGGCAGGCGCTCTAACCAGCTGAGCTAACCGCCCGCGTGTCCACGAAAAAAAGCGATTGCCGCGCCCGGCATTCGGGGGGCAATCGCCACCTTTGCGTGGGAGCGGAAGACGGGACTCGAACCCGCGACCCTCAGCTTGGGAAGCTGATGCTCTACCAACTGAGCTACTTCCGCTCGTTCGTCACCGGCCCTTTCCGGGCACGGGCAACATTAAGTTTACTGCAGGTTTTCGGTGAATGTCAAGAGGACCCGTGCCGCGCGTTGCCGGTGCATTGTAAATTCCAGGTCCTTCTATCGCCTGATCCCGTCCGCAGGTTCCAGGCAACCTGACCGCCGGGCGGGCGTTTCAGCAGCCGTTTTCGAGCGAAAAAGGCTTTCCGAAATAGACCCGAACACGCCATGCCCAAGCGTACGTATCAGCCGAGCCGTCGCAAGCGTCTGAACACGCACGGCTTCCGGGCCCGGATGAAAACGAAGGACGGCCGCAAGATTCTGGCCCGCCGCCGCAAAAAAGGCCGCAAGAGCCTGACCGTCAGCGACCGGATGTCGGGCAAGTGAACCCGTCTTCAGGGTGACGACGTCGCAGGAGCAGGCACCATCCGGGGGTGGTCCGCGGGGCACAAACCGGTTGCCGCGCGCCTTTCGGTTGCGGCGTCAGCGCCTGATTCGTCCGTTATTCGACCGCTCGCGGACCGACGTCGGCACCATCGCCAGGGGGTGCGTGCGGCTGCTCTATCGCGTGGTGCCGCGCAGCGAAGTGGGCGCCGACGTGCCGGTGCAGGTGGGCTTTTCGGCCGGACGCCAGGCTCGGCGCGCCGTGGTGCGCAACCGCATTCGCCGCCTGCTCCGCGAAACCTACCGCCTGCATCAGCATCCCCTGGTGGAACTGTTCCGGAATCGGCCCGACACGCTCACGCTGATGATCCTTTACCGGGCCGATCCGGCCGTCGCCCGCGAGTGCATTCGCCGTGACCTGCCCGAGGCGCTCCGGCGTCTGACGGAACAGCTTAAAAACACGCTACTTGAAGCCTGAGCGGAGACGGAACAGCGGGTCATCCGCTCCGTATCCTGCTCCGTTTGAATTGCCGAGCCAGAAGAAGGCCCTGCCGTGGACCGCAACGTTGTCATCGCCACGATTCTGACCGCGCTGATCATGTTCGTCTGGCTGTGGTGGCTGGCCCCACCGCCGCCACCGCTGACGACGGCCGCGCGCGACTCGCTCCAGCAGGAAGACACCGCCGCGCAGGAAACGCCCGTTCCCGAAGAGACCCCGGCCAGCCCCGGGGCGCCACTGCTGGCCGGTCCCCTGAGCGACACGCTGCTGGCCGCCGCCCGCAACGGCCGGGCCCGCACCATCACGATCGAAACCGATCTCTACGAGGCGCGGCTTTCCACGAAAGGGGCCACGCTGGTCTCGCTGAAGCTCAAGAAATACAAACAGTACGACTTCGAGACGCCCGTCCAGCTCGTCGATACCACCAAACCGGGCGCGCTGAGTCTGGTCTTCACCACACCGACCAACCACCTGGTCGACACGCGCGCGCTGTACTTCCGGACGGCCACGACGGCCGACACGATCCGCGTGGCCGACGAGCCGGTCGAGGTGGCCTTCGAGGTGCCCGTCGGCGACGGCCGCATTCGCCAGGTTTACACGTTCCTTCCAGGCGACTACGAGGTCCGGCTTCGCGTTGAGCAGGAGGGCGCGGCCACCTTCAGCACCATCGAAGGCTACGAGCTGGTCTGGAACGGTGGCGTGCCGTTCGCCGAGCGCGACCGTGACGACGAGGCCCGGCACAGCGGCGCCTTTGCCCGCAGCGGCGGCGAGCTGGAAAAGATCACGCTCGACCGGCACCGCACCGAGGAAAAGCGCCTGGCTGGACAGGTCGACTGGGTGGCCGTCAAGAACAAGTTCTTCACGGCCGTAATGATTCCCTCCGGCGAGACCCGGGGGGCCGAACTGGTCGGCGAACGGCTGGGCGAACCCGAAGATCCTTCGTACTGGGAGGACTATGCCGCCCGGCTCCTGATGCCCCGGCCCGAAGACGGGCAGGTGGATGAATTCCGGCTCTATCTGGGTCCCATGGAATACTTCCGCCTGGCCCGCTACGACCTGGGGCTCTACGACATGGTCGATTACGGCTGGGACGCCTTCGAGTGGATGACCCGGCCGCTGGCCAAGTTCGTCTTCATTCCGCTCTTCACGCTGCTGGGGCGCCTGCTGGGCAACTACGGGCTGGCCATCATCGTCTTCGCGCTGCTGGTCAAGATCGCGCTCTATCCGCTCACGCGGGCTTCGTTCCGCAACATGGCAAAGATGCGGGAGCTGCAGCCCGAGCTGGAGGCCATCCGCGAAAAGTACGCGGACAATCCCCAGAAGCAGCAGGAGGCCATGATGAAGCTCTATCGGGAGAAGAAAATCAATCCGCTGGGCGGATGCCTCCCGATGCTGCTGCAGTGGCCCGTGCTGATCGCGCTCTGGCAGTACTTCCAGCAGTCGCTCATCGTGCGCCAGCAGGCCTTCCTCTGGGCGAAGGACCTTTCGGCACCGGATCCCATCCTGCACCTTCCGTTCAAGATTCCGCTCTACGGCGACTTCGTGGCGGGCTTCACGCTGCTGATGGGCCTTTCCATGATCATCCAGATGCGCATTCAGTCCGCTTCGACGCCCTCGAACCCGCAGACGAAGATCCTGACCTACGTCTTCCCGGTCTTCATCTTCGCGATTTTCAACCGGCTGTCTTCGGCGCTCAACCTCTACTACCTCTGCTACAACATCTTCTCGGCGATTCAGCAGTTCTGGATCAATCGTTCGCTGGAGAGAGAAAAAGCGAAGGCGGCGGTGGACGGGCAGGGAGATCGCCGGGCCGCGCAGAAGGCGGCGCGTAAGGCGGCCGAAGCCCGGCGCAAGAAGAAAGCCCGAACCCGTCGATAACGTAGCAGGCGTGGGGTGATGCGGCAGCGGGGGGACACGATCGCGGCCATTGCCACGGCCCGCGGGCGGGCCGCCCTGGCCATCGTGCGGCTGTCGGGACCGGAGGCGTGCCGGATTGCCGCGGCCTGCTTCCGGGGGGCCGATCTGCAGGCGGTGCCCTCGCACACGGCGCATTTCGGCTATGTGCTGAGCCCGGACGGTGAACCCATCGATCAGGTGGTGGCCACGGTCTTCCGGGCGCCGCGCTCCTACACGGGCGAGGACGTGGTGGAGCTGACCTGTCACGGTGGCGATCTGGCGCCGCAGCTCATTCTGGAGACGCTGTTGCACTACGGGGCGCGGCTGGCCGAGCCCGGCGAGTTCACGCTCCGGGCGTTTCTGAACGGTAAGCTCGACCTGGCGCAGGCCGAGGCCGTTGCCGATCTGATCCATGCCGGTTCCACCCGGGCCCACCGCGTCTCGCTGGCGCATCTGCAGGGTCGCTACTCCGAGCAACTGCAACGCCTCCGCAGCGACCTGCTGGAGCTGTGCGCCTACGTGGAGCTGGAACTGGACTTCTCGGACGAAGACGTGGAGTTTGCCGATCGCGCGCAGCTCGAAGCGCTGCTGGACCGCACCGAACGGCTGCTCGACGAACTGCTACGCTCCTATCGGCTGGGCGAACTGCTCCGCGACGGTGTGCGCGTGGTGATCGGCGGGCGGCCGAACGCCGGCAAATCGACGCTGCTCAACGCGCTGCTGGGACAGGACCGCGCCATCGTCAGCCCCGTGCCGGGCACCACGCGCGACCAGATCGAGGCCGAGGCGGAAATCGAGGGCCTTCGCTTCCGATTCGTGGACACGGCCGGGCTACGCCCGACGGCCGACGAGATCGAGGCCGAAGGCGTGCGTCGGGCACAGCAGGCCATCGCGGCGGCCGACGTGCTCGTGTACGTCTTCGACCTGACGGCAGGGCTGGCGCCTGACGAGCGGGCCTATCTGGTGCAGCTTCGGACCGAGCAGCCGGCGCTTCCGGTCATTGTGGTGGGCAACAAGCGGGACCTGCTCGACTCGGCCCCGGAGCTTCCCGAACTGGATCGGCCGGTGCTGGTGCTTTCGGCCCGCCGGGCCCGCGAGGACGCCGCCGAGCTGCAGCCGCTCATCCGGGAACTGGTAGCCGCCGTGACGGCCGACCTGGGCAGCATGGACGAATCGGCCGTCGTGATGAACCAGCGGCACCGTCAGCATCTGGCGCGTGCCCGCGAGGCGGTGCAGGCCGCGCGGGCCGCGCTCGATCAGGGGCTCAGCGGCGACCTGCTGGCGCTCGAACTCCGTCGCGCCCTTCACGAGCTGGGCGCCATCACCGGAGAGATCACCACCGAGGACGTGCTCGACCAGATCTTCTCACGCTTCTGCATCGGCAAGTAGCGCCGGAAACGTCACGGTGAAGGTTGTGCCTTTGCCCGGCGCAGATTCCACCGTGATCCGGCCGCTCATCTGCTCGACGAGCCGCTTCGTGATGGCCAGGCCGAGTCCGCTTCCTTCGCTCCGGTCGTTTTCGGACGGCGCCCGCTGGAACGGCTCGAACAGATGCGGCAGGAAGTCGGGGTCGATGCCGGGGCCGGTGTCCGTCACGCGCAGCACGACCTGTCGGGCTTCGTCTTTCGTTGTTTCGTGCAGTTCGATCCGCACTTCGCCCTGTTCGGTGTACTTGATGGCGTTGGCGACCAGGTTGGTCACGATCTGGTGGAGCCGTCGGGGATCGCCCAGCACCGGGGAGACCTGTTCGGCGCGTACGACAAGCGCCAGCCCTTTCTGGGCGGCCTGTGGCTGGAGTTCGGCTACGGCTTCTTCGACGATCGTGTGCAGCGCACAGGGTTCGGTCTGCAGCACGAGTCGGTCGGCTTCCAGCCGGCTCAGCTCCAGAATATCGTTGATCAGGCGGAGCAGGCGGCGGCCCGAGCGCTGGATGATGCCCGTGAATTCCCGCAGAGGCTCCAGGCCGTTGGCGGCGAGCTGTTCGTCGAGCAGCTCCGCGAAGCCCAGGATGCTGTTGAGCGGCGTGCGGATCTCATGGCTCATGTTGGCCAGGAAGGCGGCCTTCAGGCGGGCAGCCGTTTCGGCCTCGGCGCGGGCGCGCTCCAGCTCCTGCTCGTATTCGACCAGCGCGGTGATGTCGTGGTTGAGGCCCATAAAGCCGATCAGGCGGCCCTGCTCGTCCCGGAGCGGCTCGATGCGCAGTTCGTCCCAGAAGCCCGTGCCGTCTTTGCGGTAGAAGTAGATCCGGGTGTGGACCGGCAGCCCCTCGCGCAGGCGCTCTCCGATCCCTTCCAGCGTGTTGCGATCCGTCCGCTCTCCGGCCAGAAATTCCGGCGGGCGTCGTCCGTAGACGTCGGCCAGCGTGTAACCGGTCAGGCGCGTGAAGCCTTCGTTGAGCCACAGCACGCGGCGCTCGGAGTCGGTGATGAGCACGCCCGAAGAAGTCTGGCGGGCCACCTCGGCCAGGCGGGCGTTCTCGGTCTGCAGGCGGTGGGTCTCCAGGATGAGCGTGGCCAGCGAGGCGCCGTGGGCCAGCACTTCCTTCTCGGACGGCTCCGGTGTTCGCTCCTTGGGGAAGTACACGGCGAACGTTCCCAGCACCTCGCCGCGGGCATTCTGGATGGGATAGGACCAGCAGGCGCGGAAGTTGAACCGTTCGGCCAGCTCCCGGTAGGCGGCCCAGCGGGGATCGGAAAAGACGTCGCTTACCCAGACCGGCTGCTTCGTGAAGGGCGCCGTGCCGCAGGAGCCGACTTCGGGGCCGATTTCCAGTCCTTCGATCAGTGCGTCGTACTCCGGCGGCATGTGCGAGGCGCCTCGGTAAAGGCGGTCTTTGGAGAGCAACAGGATCGTGCAGATGCCGTCGGGCAGGCGCGTTTCGATGGCGGTGCACAGCGCGTCGAGCAGGGCCTCCTGGGGAGCGCCCCGGAGCAGGTCCTGCAGGATGCGGCTTTCGGTCTCGTAGAAGCGGGCCTGACGCCGGGCCTCGCTCGTGTGGAGCATGACGCCGAGCACGGCCGGGCGTCCCCGGTAGGTGGTGGCCGAGCCGATCACCTCTACTTCCACCAGGTATCCTTGTCGGTGAAAGCCTCGAAGACTGTAATGGACCGTGCGAATTTCACCCGAAAGCCGCTTCTGAATATTTGCCGTTACCGTAGGAAGGTCTTCGGGGTGAACCAACTCGACCAGGGACCGGCCGATCAGGTCCTCGGGGCGCTCGTAGCCCAGAAAATCGGCAATGTACTGATTGACATAGACGAAGCGACCGTCCTGGACCAGGTACACGCCGATCAGGTTCTGCTCGGCCAGGATGCGGTAGTGGCTTTCCGCTTCGTTCAGCTTTTGCTCCAGCTCGCGGCGCGGGCGCAGGTCGCGGAAGATGCCGATCAGTGCCGGACGTCCGTTGAGCACGACGCGGGAAGCGCTGATCTCGACGGGGATGCGCGTGCCGTCGCTGTGTACCACCTCGACGTCTTCGATGGCCTGGCCGGCCTCGGCGTGACGCTGAAAGATGGCCCGGTAGCGTTCGCGTTCTTCACGGGGGTGCAGTTCCAGGTGGTGCATGCCCCGGATTTCATCCCGCGTGCGGCCGATCAGTTCGCAGGCACGCGGGTTGGCGTCGAGCAGGCAGCCGGTTTCGACGTCGGCCAGAAAGATGGCATCGTTGGCCTGCTCGAAAAGGATGCGGTAAATGTCCGGCAGTGGTTCGGTGGGGGCGGGCATGTCAGGAGGGTGTCGGTTGCCGGGTCAGCAGGCGGTCCAGTTCGCGGTAGAGCGTGAGGCGGTCGATGGGTTTGATCAGAAAGCCGTCGAACCCTTCGGCCAGGAAGTCTTCCGGACGGAAGGGTTCGGCGTAGGCGGTCTGGGCGACAATCGGGACGTGGTGGTAGGCCGACCGCCGACGGATTTCGTGGAGGAGTGCCTGGCCGTTGAAGTCGCCGGGCAGGTTCAGATCCAGCAGAATCAGGTCGAACGTCTGGCCCTGCAGCAGGCCGGCATCGATCAGCTCCAGTGCCCGGTGGGCGTCGGTGGCCACCGTCACCTCGGCCACGTCCTGCAGCGCCAGCTCCAGAAAGCGGGCGTTTTCCGGATTGTCTTCGACGATCAGGATGCGCGGATGACGCTCTTGAAGGCGTTGCTGCAGACGGCGCAGCTCGCGGGCTTCCGGATGCAGGGCCGAAGACGTGGAAGCGGATTGCGCTGTGAGTAGCGGCAGATATACCGTCACGGTGGTGCCCCGTCCGGGCGCCGTGTCCACTTCGATGCGGCCGTGCATGGCTTCGACGAAACGGCGGGCAACGGCCATGCCCAGCCCGGCTCCCTCGTGGCGACGCGCCGTGCCTTCGGACTCCTGGCGGAAGGGCTCGAACAGGCCGGTGCGGGCAAACGCCGGATCCATACCGGGGCCGGTGTCGATCACCTGGATCCAGCCTTCCCGGTCGCTCCGGCCGACGCGCAGCCGCACCGTACCGTTTTCGGTGAACTTGACGGCATTGTGCACGATGTTGGCCAGCGCCCGGTACAGCATCTCGCTGTCGGCCACGACGCGTACGGGCTGTTCGGGGCACACTGTTTCCCACCGGAGGCCTTTCTCCCGGGCCATCGGGGCAAAGTCGGCCGCTAAGCGGCGCGCCAGATCGTTCAGATCGACCGCTTCGGCTTCCAGTCGGCGACGTTGCGTTTCGAGCAGGCTCAGGTCCAGCACATCGGAGAGCATGCCCAGCAGTCGGCGGCCGCTGTCGCGGATGACGTCGACGAACTCCAGCAGCTCCGGCGGAATCTTATCGGCCAGTTCTTCTCGAAGCAGATCCGCATAGCCGAGGATGGTGCTGAGCGGCGTGCGGATCTCATGCGTCATCAGCTCCAGGAAGCGGCTTTTGAGCTGGCTGGCCTCCTCGGCCTGCTTGCGGGCCTGCTTCAGGTAAGCCTCCGCCTCGCGCTGAGCACTCAGGTCCCGGAAGAAGCCCAGTACAGCAGGCTCGCCTTCCCAGCGGATGTTGATGGAGATGGCCTCGACGAGGATTTCCTTCCCGTCTTTGCGTCGGATCCATAGTTCATAGCGCGGAGCTACAGGAAGGCCCTGACGCCGCCGGGCCAGGCGTTCCTGAACGACGGGGAGGCTCTGAGGCGCCACCAGGCGCATTGCGTCGAATCCGGGTGCGGTCAGCTCCTCGGCCGAATAGCCTGTAAGTCGCACAAAGGCCGGGTTGACCAGCAGAAATTGCCGGTCGCGCCGCACGTACATGGGGGCCGGGGCGTTTTCAAAGAGCGCCTGATACTGGGCTTCGCGTTCGGCCAGGCGGCGGGCCGTGTGGAGCTGTTCACTGACGTCCCACATGAAAAACAGCACGGCCGGCTCGCCCTCCCAGGTGATAGGCACGCCGCGGAAGTCCACGATGGCTGAGCGGCCGTCCAGCCGCTGAATGCGTCCGCGACCGTAGGAGACGGACTCGCGCCGCTCGACGACTTTGCGGACGTTTTCCAGCGCGGCCTCCAGGTTGCTGGGGTGGATCAGATCGGCGGCGGTCTTGCCCAGCAGGTCTTCCGGCCGCTCCGCGCCGAACAGCCGGGCCATGGACGGGTTGGCGTAGACCACCTGGCCGCGGCAGTAAACCCCGGTGGCGATGGGGTTATTCGAGATCAGGTCCTGGTAGCGTTGCCGGAAGACTTCCAGCTCCCGACGTGTTTCCTGCTCCTCGGTGACGTCCAGCAGCAGGCCGCGCAGGCGGTGCGGGCGCCCCTGCTCGTCCGGCACCACGGTGACGATGTCGCGCACCCAGATCACCTGGCCGTCGGCACGGATCATCCGGTAGGTGAAGTCGTGGTCCTTGCCCCGGTCGGTCGTTTCGCGGCAGTAGGCGACGGCCCGGTCGCGGTCTTCCGGATGGATGTGGGCGGCCCAGAAGTCCGGCTCCTCCAGCCAGCGATGGACCGGATAGCCCAGCAGCTCCTCGGCTTGAGGGCTCACGTAGGTGAAGCGAAACGTGTGTGCATCGGCTTCCCAGAGCACGGCCCGCAGGCTCTGCACGAGCGTGCGGAAAAATGTGTCCGTTTCCGGGAAAATCGTGCGCAGGTCCAGCGCGGCTATCAGCAGCGGCGGCTCCGAAGGGTAGGGAAGGGCGAGCAGCAGCAGCGGACCGGTGGCCGTGTCGAACGGATGGGCCAGGGGGGCCTGAGGCGGGTTCTCACGCACCGCTTCGATCCAGCGCCGGGCCTCCGGCGGCAGCCGTTCGGCCAGCTCCGCCGGAAGCGGCGCCTCCGCCGTCGGCGTCCAGCAGGTGATGGATACGGCTTCCATGCGCGGAAAGGGTGGTCACGACTTTTTGTTCAAACAAAAAGCATACCTGCACTTTTTAATTGTAAAGAAAATGTGAACGATCCTGAACTGTCAAGTGAAACCGTTGCCGGTCCCGGCGTTTTAAGCCCTGTCTCCGGTAACGAACTGGAAAAAAGCGCGATGGAGATTTTTTCGGATGAGCGGTACGATGTGATCGTGGTGGGGGGCGGCCATGCCGGGGCTGAGGCGGCGGCGGCCGCGGCGCGGATGGGAGCCCGCACGCTGCTGATCACGATGAGCCTGGAGACGATCGGCCGCATGTCGTGCAACCCGGCCATCGGGGGAATCGGCAAGGGACATCTGGTGCGGGAGATCGATGCGCTGGGCGGGATCATGGGGCGGATGGCCGATCAGACGGGCATTCAGTTCCGGATGCTCAACCGGAGCAAGGGGCCGGCCGTCTGGGGGCCGCGCGCCCAGTGCGACCGCAAGCGTTACGCGGAGGCCGTGCGGCGCGAGCTGGAGTCGATCCCGAACCTGTGGATGCGGGCCGACACGGTCACCGAGGTGCTCGTCGAAGACCGGCGCGTGAAGGGGGTGCGCACGCAGCTCGGCAAGACCTTCTATGCGCCGTGCGTGATCCTGACGAACGGCACCTTCCTGAACGGCGTCATTCACGTGGGCGAGCGCCAGCTCGGCGGCGGCCGTATGGGCGAGCGGGCGGCCACCGGGCTGACGGCCTGTCTGGAGCGGCTGGGCTTCGAGAGCGGGCGGCTCAAGACGGGTACGCCGCCGCGCATCGACGGCCGCACGATCGACTACAGCCGGTTGCAGGAGCAGCCGGGCGATCCGGAGCCGCTCCCGTTTTCCTACATGACGGATCGGCTTCCGGACCGCCAGCTCAGCTGCTGGCTCACCTACACGACGCCCGAGGTACATGCCATTCTGCGCACCGGCTTCGACCGCAGTCCCATGTTTACGGGCCGGATCAAAGGCCGGGGACCACGTTACTGCCCGTCCATTGAAGACAAGATCGAGCGCTTCGCGGAGCGGGAGCGCCATCCCATCTTTCTGGAGCCGGAGGGCTGGGACACCTACGAGGTCTATGTGAACGGCTTTTCGACGAGTCTTCCCGAGGAGGTGCAGGTGGCCGCCCTTCGGAAGATTCCCGGCCTGGAGCGCGTGCATGTGTTGCGGCCGGGCTATGCCATCGAGTACGATTACTTTCCGCCCTATCAGATTCGCTACAGTCTGGAGACGAAGTACGTCGAGGGGCTGTTCTTTGCGGGGCAGATCAACGGCACGACGGGCTACGAGGAAGCGGCCGCACAGGGTCTCATGGCCGGGATCAACGCCGTGCAGAAGCTCCGGGGCGCCGAGCCGGTCGTGTTGCGACGTTCCGAGGCCTATATCGGGGTGTTGATCGACGATCTGGTGGCGAAGGGGACGGACGAGCCCTACCGGATGTTCACCTCGCGGGCCGAGCACCGGATCCTGCTCCGGCAGGACAACGCCGATCTCCGGCTGACCGAGCTGGGCTATCGGCTGGGACTGGCCACGCGCGAGCGATACGAGCGCCTGCTGAAAAAGAAGGAGGCGATCGCGCGGACGCGTCGGGCGCTGGAAGAGACGACCGTGCGGCCGGAGCAGGTGAACGGCTACCTGGAGCGGGTGGGCACTTCGCCGATCGATCGGCCCGAACGGCTGGTGCGGCTGGCGCTCAGGCCGCAGGTCAACCTCCGCGACCTGCTCGAAGCCACCGGGTTGCGTGAGCAGGTGGTGGTGCCGGCGCCGGGCATGGAGCCCGTCGAGATGCTCGTGGAGATCGAGCTGAAGTACGAGGGCTACATGGACCGGGAGCGGGAGCTGGTCGAGAAGATGCGGGAGCTGGAGGACTGGCGCATTCCGCCGGACTTCGACTACGAGGCAGTCGAGACCATCTCGAAGGAAGCCCGCGAAAAGCTCAGCAAAATCCGGCCGGAGAATCTGGGGCAGGCCTCGCGCATCAGCGGGGTGCGTCCGGCCGACATCTCGGTGCTGATGGTGCTGCTCCGGCGCTACCGGCGTCCGCAGGCCGCCTGAATGTTTCACGTGAAACATCCGGCGCGGCTTCCCATGCGTGTTTCACGTGAAACACCGCCCGCGGGATGGGATCCGTGGGCGCAGCTCGATCCGGCGCAGCGGGAGCAACTGGAACACTATGCCCGGCTGTTGCAGGAGCTGGGTCGGCGTCACAACCTTGTTTCACGTGAAACACTCCCCGAGCTGCACCGCCGCCACCTGCTGCACTGTCTGGCGCTGACGTGGCAGCCGTTCCCGCCGGAAAGCGTCGTGGTGGACTGGGGCACGGGTGGGGGCTTGCCGGCCGTGCCGCTCGCCATCGCCTTTCCCGAAGTGACCGTGCACGCCGTCGATGCCGCGCAGAAGAAAGTGCTGGCCGTGCGCACGATGGTCCGGCGGCTGGGACTGACGAACCTGCACGTACACCACGCGCGGGCCGAGCACTGGGAGGGCGCGGCGCACTACAGCGTCTCACGGGCCACGGCCCCGCTCGCCACGCTCTGGCAGTGGCACCGCCGCGTGGCCCGACCGCTTGCGGCGCCGCCGGACGCCTGGCCACCCGGCCTGCTGGCCCTCAAAGGCGGCGATCTGTCCGACGAACTGGCCGCGCTCGAACGGCTGGATCCGCACCTGCACGTCAGGATCTGGCCGCTGGACCGGCTGCTGGGCGATCCACTCTTCGCGGAGAAATACCTGGTCCATGTTGCAGCGGAACCGGAGCCGAACGCTTCGGTTCGGTAACGGCAAAACGCCCGAAAAAACGCGCGTTGCAGCCGATCGCATGAAACTGGCCGAACGCACCCGGAACCGCACCGAACGTCTCTTTGCGCTGACGTTGCTGCTGCAGACGCGGCCCGGCCTCACGGCCCGGCAACTGGCCGAGCACTTTGGCGTGAGCCGCCGCACCATCTTCCGGGACCTCCGGGCGCTCAGCGAGGCGAACGTGCCGCTGACCTACGCCGAGGGCGGCGGCTACGAGATCCTCGAAGGCTATCAGCTCCCGCCGCTCATGTTCACGGCCCGCGAGGCGGCCACGCTGCTCATCGGCACCGCGTTCATGAAACGCCAGCCGGACGCCTCGCTCCGGGCCGACGCCGACGCGGTCGCGCTCAAGATCCGCTCCGTGCTACCCCGGTCCATTCGCGAATACATCGACCGCCTGCAGGAGCGTATCGTGATCGATCCCTACTGGCTGCAGACCATGCAGGGGTCGGACGAAGAGGCCGGCTACTGGTACGAACTCAGCGAGGCCATCGCCCGCCAGCAGTCCGTCCACCTCGAATACTACGTGCCCAGCCGCGACGAACTGACGCAGCGTAAGGTGGACCCGCTGGGGCTCGTCTACTACACGGACCACTGGAACCTGATCGCCTACGATCATCTCCGCAAAGACATCCGCAATTTCCGGCTCGATCGGATTCAGCGGCTGACCGTGCTTCGGGAGCGCTTCACACCGCCGCGCGACTTCGACCTGAACGCCTACCTGGAGGCGCAGGGCGCCCCGGCCGAGGCGCACCGCATCCGCCTCCGCTTCGCCCGGCCCACTTATCGCTGGGCGCGGCGCAGCATCCCGGCCCGGATCGAGTCGGAGCAGGAGACGGCCGAGGGCGTCGAGGTGACCTTTTCGTTCGAAAACCTGGAATACCTGGCGCGCTGGCTGTTGCGCTACGGCACGGAGGTCGAGGTGCTGGAGCCCGAAGCGCTCCGGGCGCAGCTCCGCGCGCAGGCGCGCGCCATCCTGGCCCGCTACGAACCGGAGGCTGCTCAGGAGACCGGCACTTCGGCGGGCTGAAGCTGGCGAAGCACCTGATAGGCCGTTTCCAGATCGGGCACGTCCTGCACGATGGCCCGCAGCTTTCTGTTCTGGTCCTTCAGCACGTAGCGGCGGTCGAGCTGGCTCAGCCGCTCCAGTAGCGGCATGAAATGGTGCGCGTAGAAGTGCGGGTCTTCGTCCTGCAGCGGAAATTCCAGAAAGAGCCGCCGGTTTTTGAACAGCACCTTCGGCAGGCGCAGCGCCTGACCCAGCAGCTTGAGGCGGGCGGCCCAGAGCAGGTTGTCCACTTCGGGTGGAACCGGCCCGAACCGGTCGGCCAGCTCCTCGCGGAAAGCCTCGATGGCCGCCTCGTCGGTTGCCTCGCTCAGGCGTCGGTACAGGTTGAGCCGCTCCACGTTGCTGCTGACGTAGGTGTCCGGAATGAACGCATCGGCCTCGACGTCCACGCTCGTTTCGGGCGGCTTCGGGGGCGGCGCGCCCAGCACGTCCGCAAACTCTTCCTCGCGCAGTTCGCGGATCGCCTCGTCGAGAATCTGCTGGTAGGTTTCGAAGCCGATCTCTTCGATGAAGCCGCTCTGCTCGGCACCCAGCAGGTTGCCCGCGCCGCGGATGTCCAGGTCGCGCATCGCGATGGAAAAGCCGCTCCCCAGCTCGCTGAACTCCTCGATGGCCTGCAGGCGCTGGCGCGCCTCGCGCGTGAGCCCGTGAATGGAGGGCACGAGCAGGTAGCAGAAGGCCTTGCGGTCGGAGCGCCCGACGCGGCCGCGGAGCTGGTGCAGGTCGGCCAGGCCGAACTGCTCGGCGTGGTTGATAATGATCGTGTTCGCGTTGGGGATGTCCAGGCCGCTTTCGATGATGTTCGTCGAGACGAGCACGTCGTACTTGCGCGCCATGAAGTCGTGCATGACGCGCTCCAGTTCGCGGGGCTTCATCTGGCCGTGTGCCACGGCGATGCGTACGTCCGGCACGATGGCCTGCAGGCGGGCGGCCATCTCGTAGATGGACTGCACGCGGTTGTGGATGAAGAAGACCTGGCCGCCGCGGCTGATCTCGTAGCGGATGGCGTCGCGGATGAGCGTTTCGTCGAACGTGTGGATTTCGGTAACGATGGGCTGTCGGTTGGGCGGCGGCGTGGAGATGATCGACAGATCGCGGGCGCCCATCAGGGCGAACTGGAGCGTACGGGGGATGGGTGTGGCCGTCAGCGTGAGCGTGTCCACCTCGACGCGGAGCTGGCGCAGGCGTTCTTTGGCGGCCACGCCGAAGCGCTGCTCTTCGTCGATGATGAGCAGGCCCAGGTCCTTGAACTGCACGTCTTTCGAGAGCAGCCGGTGCGTGCCGATGATGATGTCCACCTTGCCGGCGGCCAGGTCGCGCAGGACGGCTCGTTGCTGGGCGGGCGAGCGGAAGCGCGAGAGCACCTCGATGCGGACCGGGTAGGGGGCCAGCCGACGCGTGAACGTCTCATAGTGCTGGTCGGCCAGGATCGTGGTGGGTACGAGCACGGCCACCTGCTTGCCGTCCTGCACGGCCTTGAAGGCGGCACGGATGGCGATCTCGGTCTTGCCGAAGCCCACGTCGCCGCACACGAGCCGGTCCATGGGCACGGGCTGCTCCATGTCGCGCTTGACGGCCTCGGCCGCGGCGGCCTGATCGGGAGTGTCTTCGTACTCGAAGGCCGCCTCCATCTCGCGTTGCCAGACCGTGTCGGGTGAGAAAGCGAAGCCGCGGGAGGCCTTGCGTTTCGCGTAGAGCCGGATCAGGTCGCGCGCGATGTCCTTGACCCGCTTTTTCGTGCGGGCCTTGACCTTTTCCCACTGGCCCGAGCCCAGCTTGGTCAGGCGCGGCCGGTGGCCTTCTTTGCCCGTGTAGCGGTGCAGCTTGTGGAGTGCGTTGACGCTCACGTAGAGCACGTCGCCGTCGGCATAATGCAGGCGGACGACTTCCTGCTGCTTGCCCCGGATGGTGATGCGCTGCAGGCCGGCGAACTGACCGATGCCGAAATCGACGTGCACCACGTAGTCGCCGGGCTGGAGGTTCTGCAGGGCGCGGAGCGAGAGGCCGCCCAGCAGGCGACGCCGCCGCCGGGTGGTGGGGCGGTGGTAGCGGCCGAAGATCTGGTGGTCCGTGTAGACGGCCAGACGGGCTTCGGGCACCTCGAAGCCTTCGTGGAGCGATTCGACGAGCAGGCGCACGCCGCCCGCCTCGATTTCTTCCTGAAGCAGATCGTGCAGACGGGCCTCCTGGCTCCGGCTGTCGCACAGGATGACGGTTTCCCAGCCGCGCCGTGCGTTTTCGTGCAGGCGCTCGCGTAGCAGGTTCAGGTTGCCATGGAAGGCAGGCTGGGGGTGGGTGTCCCAGCTCAGCGTCAGCTCGGCCTCGGCCAGCGTGCCGAAAAGCAACGCGGGGTAGCGGTGCAGGTGCGTGGCCAGTTCGGCAGGTGGCAGGTAGCGGGTTTCCGGCCGGGGGTGTTCGTCGGGCGTGCTCAGCCGGGCGTAGGCCTGCTCGGCCTCGGCAAAGCGGGCCTGCACGGCGTCGAAGAGGGCGCCTTCCTCGAAAAGAACGAGCAGCGCGCCGTCGGGCAGGTGTTCAAAGATGGAGCGGGCTGTTTCTTCGGAATCGGCCGCCGACAGGTTCGGAACGATCCGGGCCGAGGTCAGGCGGCTGATGGAGCGTTGCGTGCGCGGATCGAATTCCCGGATCGTGTCGATCTCGTCGCCGAAGAATTCGACGCGGATCGGGTGCGTCCCGGTGAAGGGGTACACGTCGAGGATGCCGCCGCGGAGGGCCACTTCGCCGGGTGCTTCGACGAACTCCACGCGCTCGAAGCCCCGGGCGATGAGGTGGGCCAGGAGTTGGGCGGGATCGATCACCATGCCCGGGGTGAGCACGAGCGTTTCCTGGCGGACCCGGTCGGGTGGGGGGACGCGTTCGGCGATCGCCTCGGCGCTGGCGACGAGCAGGCCGTCGAAGCCTTCCGCCAGGCGGCGCAGCACGTCGGTGCGTTCGATGAGCGGGGCGGAGTCGGGAATCTGCTCCGGATCGTAGGGTTTCTGTCCGGTAGCCGGAAAGCGCAGCAGGCGGTCCGAGACGCCCAGCAGCTGTTCCAGGTCGCTGAAGAGATAGGCGGCCTGCTCTTCGTCGGGCGTCAGGCAGAGGACGGGGCGGCGAAAGTGTCGGCTCAGGTCGTAGAGCACGAACGCGGGCAGCGATCCCGCCAGTCCGCGCAGGTGCAGGCGGGTCGATGCCGACAGGGATTCCAGGTGAGCATGTAGCGGCTCAAAGAAGGCCGCCGATTCCAGGCGGTGCTGCAGATCGGTCAGTTTCACGGAAGGCAGGTGTGCCTCTGGCTCGGTTCCCGTTGTAGCGTTGCGCGCGGTAGAACGAGCAAGCAGGCACAGGGTTCACGCAGCGTTTCACGTGAAACGCTCGGCGCAGGCGACGCTACTGTTTCACGTGAAACATGTCGGGCGCTCGGCTTCTCCGCAGCGTTTCACGTGAAACATCCGGTCGGAGCGGAGGTGCGGCCGTGTTGCAGTGTTTCACGTGAAACATTCAGGCGGGCGGAGGGCCCTCGTTGGCGATGGCGGCGCGCACGAAGCCGTCGGCCCGGGCCAACCGCCGCCGGGCCTCCTCGGCCGAAACGCCGGCCAGCGCCATCACAATGGCCGTCTTGACGTGTCCGCCGGCCGCCTCGAGCAGGCGTGAGGCGGCCTCGTAATCCAGCCCGGTCACGATCATGACGGTGCGCCTGGCACGCTCGCGCAGTTTCTGGTTCGTCATCTGCAGGTCCACCATCATGTTTTCGTAGACCTTGCCGAGCCGGATCATGGCGGCCGTCGAGAGCATGTTGAGCACGAGCTTCTGGGCCGTGCCGCTTTTCATGCGCGTGGAGCCCATGATCACTTCGGGACCGACGACCGGGCAGATCGCCACATCCACCTCCAGGGGAAATTCCTCGCGGGGCGTGCAGGTGATGAAGATCGTGCGACAGCCGAGCTGGCGGGCGTAGCGAATGGCCCCCACCACGTACGGCGTGCGACGGCTGGCGGCCAGCCCGCAGACCACATCGCGCGGCGTGACGCCGGCCCGCTGAAGATCGCGCGCACCGTCCTCCTCCCGGTCTTCGGCGCCTTCCTGGGCCCGGAAGACGGCCTCCGGGCCGCCGGCAATCAGGCCCTGGACCATCTCGGGCGGGGTGCCGAACGTGGGCGGACATTCGGCCGCGTCCAGAATGCCCAGTCGGCCGCTGGTGCCGGCTCCCACGTAAAAGAGACGCCCTCCCTGCTTGAAGGCGTCCACGATCAGATGCACCGCCTGCTCGATGTAGGGAATTTCGCGGCGTACGGCGATGGGTACCAGGTGGTCTTCCGTGTTGATGATTTCCAGGATCTCCCGCACCGGGGCCGTGTCGATGTGCATGGAGTGCGGGTTCCGCTGCTCGGTGGCCAGGGCTTTTAGTTCTTCAAACAGCGAGGGACGCTCCATGGGCACGACGGTGTTTGCGGTAACGAAGCAGTACGCCCAGGCCAACCCCGAGCAGGAGCAGCAGGATCCAGCCCCACGGAAGTAGCGGGTAGGACTTCGGGGTCAGCGGCAGCACCCGAGGCGCGCCGAAGAACGCGGGAGCCGCCCAGTAGAAGGGGCTCTGGAGTTCGAGGGGAGCGTTTTTCAGGAAGTCCAGTCGTGCCTGCTGAAGCGCTCGATCCAGCGGTAGCCCGGCCGCCAAGTATCCGTAAAACCGGTCCATCAATTCGGCCATCGAGCGGTCTTCGACCAGCCAGCGCGTGGCGACCACGCCGCGGGCCCCGGCCGCCAAGATGGCGTACTGCAGCCCTTCGAGGCCCTCGCCGGGCAGCACCGCGCCGTCGGCCGTGTTGCAGCCGCTGAGCACTACCAGGTCGGCCGAGAGCGGATTACGAAGCAGCTCGTGCAGGAATAGCACGCCATCGTCGCCGGGTGACGGGGAGAGCACGATGGCATGAAATGCCGAGCTGGTCGGATGCAGCAGCACGTGCGAGGCCAGATGAAGCACGCGGCTTTCGGTGGCCGCCTGACGAAAGCGCGGCTCGGTGGCCCGGTAGTCCTCCCAGCGCTGCGCGCGGACAAAGCGTCGGGTGATCCGCTCCAGCTCTTCGTGCACGCCGGGCAGGTCTGGCAGCGGGTTCCGGCGAAAGACCACAGGCAGCACCTCGCGCAGGCGTGGGTCGTCGGCAAAGCGCGCGCGCCCCAGGCCACTGACGTCCAGCAGGGCGTCGGTTGCCTGAAGGCTGTCCAGCAGCAATCCCAGCGCGGGCAGGATGCTGATCGGGTAGCGCTCGGTCAGATAGGTGGCGTGATCGTAGGCGTAAGGGCGCTGAAAGTCGAGCACCAGTGCGGCGAACGGCAGTCGGAAGAGCGGCCCGTCGGGGACGATAAAAAGCGGGCTGTCGGGTGGCAGGAACGGGAGCGCCGGAGCGACAAGCAGTTCAAAAAGCCGGTGCAGTGCGCGCAGGTTGAAATGGCGGGCGCCACGTACCGAGCCGGATCCTTCTGAGTCGAAAACCGGACTGACCTGGCGCAAGAGTTGCTCCAGGCTGTCGGGCGTGAGCGTCAGCGGGAAAAAGCGCAGCGTGTCGGCCGTCAGCAGAAAAAGGCCGCTTACCGAGTCAATGAAGTATACCAGTGCAGCGGCCCCGAGTCGAGCCAGACGTTGCTGCAGCGTAGCAGGAGGTGCTTCCGGTTGCTCCGGAGGCAGCGCCAGCAGATTGCGCAACTGAAGTTCGAGCGTTGCCTCCTGGCTTTTCAGCCTCAGGGCTTCGTCGGCGGGTAGGTTTGGGTTGCTCAGACGTGCACGAATCTGGTTGAGCGCATGGACCAGACTGTCTCGGCGCTGCTGTTGCGCAAGTGGCATCTGGCGGGTCCAGGCGTGGTAGCGGCGGAAGGCCTGCAGATTGCGAGCCCGACCGCGCTCCAGCCACTGAAGTGCTTCGGCGTAGTGCTGCTGACGCAGAAGAACGCGGACCAGTCCCCGGTAGGGGTCATACCAGCTGGCGGTCGGCAGGGTCGCCCATTGCGTGGTCTGCAGGCGGATCAGATAGGTCTCGACGTAGGGGATAGCTTGCCGAAAGAACTTTTCGGCCTTGGCCGGCCGACCTTGTTCCTCGTACAATTGAGCCAGTCTGGTCAGAATCAGACGCCGTGTATCATCGTTCAGCGCTTCATTGGCATGGGCCTGGGCCTCCAGGAAAGACCGCTCGGCCTCCTGCAGGCGTCCGGCATACCAAAAGGCCAGCCCCTGCCGGTAAAGAATCTCCACGCGCCAGTGCGGCTCGTTAAGTTGCCGGGCCCGTTGAAGAAGTTCTTCTAGGACTTGGAGTGCCTGCTCCGGACGGCCGGACAGGTAGCGCTGCATGGCTTCTGTAAGGCCCAGTTCTAATTGCATTTGCAGGCGAAGACGACGGGCGATGTTCGCGCGGGGAAGAAGCTGTCTGGCTTCGACAAGCAACCGGCCGGCTTCTGCAAGTCCTGCTTCCCGAGAGCGACCCCCCGCCGTTGGATGGACTACCAGTAAGCTGGCCAGACCATGCAATACGTCCAGACGCGCCCAGAGACGCAATGAGTCGTCGGGAGGAATCTGGTTCCACAGGTAGTAGGCCTGCAGGTAATACTGATAGGCTGTTTCATAATCCTGAATGCGAGAGTAGATGGCCCCGAGATCGCTCAACCGACTGACCCGCGCTCGGATTTCTCGGGCCGGCAGATAACGAAGCGCCTGGTTATAGGCTACGACGGCAGCCGGAAGGTCGCCGAGCAGATAATACTCGTAGCCCCGCCAGCGGTACATCTGGTAAAACATCAGAGAGTCGGGCTGACGGGCGAAGCGGGTCAGGAAGGTATCCACCAGTGCCAGCACGTCCGCGTAGCGATGGAGCGCATGAAGGTAACTGGCTTCCCGGCGGTAGAGCTGCATGAGTTGCTGCCGTGTCAGCCCCGGACACTGGCGGTATCGGCGCAGAGATTGCACGGCCAGCGGATAGAGCTCGGCGGAGGCTTCCCGCGCGTCACGTGGCAACTGGGCCACGACCTGACGCAGGGAATCACAGGGATTCCCTGAAGACAGTAAGGGCTGTAAGTACAGCCACAGGACTAAAAGCCACATGGATGACTCAGTGTGGGGCATTCAGATGAGAAAAAATGTAGCGCTTCTCTTGGAAGATGCAAGAGCAATTTGTAACTTTAGGTAGCAACACATTTCTCAAACCAGTCCATTCGGTCATGATGAGCGTGTGGAACCCTGCACGTCGTTGGATGCAGGAACAAGAGAAGGATCCTCCAGGAGGAGACGGGGGAGATAATCCAACGCATCCAGACGATCCGGAATCAAGGGAAGAACAACAGCAGCAGTAAAGAACGAAACGGCAGGGCAGGCGTACAGGCAACACGTTGAGTTGTTCTGTGCGCCTATGCTGTTGCGATCGCTTCGGGTGCGCAACTTCCGCGCGCACGAAGACACGCGGGTTGCGTTTGCCCCGCGCATCAACCTGATCGGGGGACCCAACGGCGCCGGAAAGACAAACCTGCTGGAGGCCATCCATTACCTGTGCCTCTCGAAAAGCTTTCTGGCGGCGCAGGATACCTATGCGCTCCGGGAGGGGGCGCCTTTTTTTGAGCTGGAGGGTGTCTTTGTCGGGACGCATCGGCCGGAACTGGTGGTGCGGCTCGTCTATGTGCCCGGCGAGGGCAAACGGGTCTTTTTCAACGGGGCGCCGCTGGAACGGCTGGCCGACCTGGTGGGCGAGCTTCCGGTCGTGGTGCTCTCGCCGGCCGATCAGGCGCTGACAGGCGGACCGCCCGAAGAACGTCGGCGCTTTCTCGACAACCTGCTCAGTCAGGCCTATCCGGCCTACCTCCAGGACCTGCTGCAATACCGGCGGGCGCTGCGTCAGCGCAATGAACTCCTGGCCCGGTGGCGCCGCCATCCGGCCTCCGTGCAACCCTCGCTGCTGGAGTCCTGGCAGGAAGAGCTGGTTACGCTCGGCGGTCGTCTGATTCACCGGCGGCTGCGCTTCGTGCAGGAATTCGCCGCCTATCTGGCCGAAGCACATGCCTGCCTGGGACTGACCGCCGAAGTCCCGCGCATCGAATATGTCACGGTGGCACCGCTCGATCCGGAGGCCGATCCGGAGACGATCGCGGCGGCCTTTCGGGCACGTCTGCACCGGCTGGCCACGCGCGAACGCGAACAGGGACGCACGCTCGCCGGACCCCACCGCGATGAACTCATCCTGCGGCTGAACGGCCTCGAAGTGCGGCGCTACGCCTCGCAGGGACAGCACCGCATCATGGGCCTGGCGCTCAAACTGGCCAAGTTTTTCTACCTGCGGGCCCGCCGTGACGAGACGCCGCTGCTACTGCTCGACGATGTGTTCGATGGGCTGGATCGCTACCGCACGCAACGCATTCTGGAACTGCTCCAGCACGGCGAGCAGATCGAACAGAGCTTCGTTACGTCGGCCCGGCTGGATCTGTTGCAGGAACTGCAGACGCTGGCCGCGCCGGAAAATCGTCTCTTCTGGGTAGAAGCCGGTCGGGTGCGTGAGCCTGACCCGTCCCTATCTTTGTCGTAATCAAACGGTACCCATACTTGGAGCAGGTGCCATGCGTGTAAGGACTTATCTTCTTGTATTTTTGATTCTTATCTTCTTCGTGGAAGGATGTGCCGTTTCGACGAACCCGGTCAGCGGACGCCGACGGCTTTACGGCTACTCCTGGGCCGAAGAGCGCCGGATCGGTCAGGAAGCCGACCGCCAGATCGTGGCACAGTACGGCCTTTATGACGATCCAGAACTGGCCGCCTACGTGGACAGTCTGGGGCAGGTCATCCTGGCCCACAGCCACCTGCGCCGCCCGAATACGCCGAAAGAGTTTCGGGAGACGCCCTTCGTTTTTCGGGTGCTTGACAGTCCGGTGGTGAATGCCTTCGCGTTGCCGGGCGGGTACGTGTACGTGACGCGCGGGCTGCTGGCGCACCTGAACAATGAGGCACAACTGGCCGTCGTGCTGGGCCACGAGATCGGCCACGTGGCTGCCCGGCACGCTTCGCAGCGGGCCTTCGAGCTACAGCTCGGACAGGTGGCCCTGCTGGGCGGAGCCGTACTCGGGCAGGAGGTGCTGGGACTTCCCGGCGGCGATGTGCTGCAACTGGGCGGGGCCGTCGCGCAGCTCCTGTTCCTGAAATACAGCCGGGACGACGAGCGCGAGTCGGACCGGCTGGGCGTCGAATATGCCGTCCGGGCCGGTTACGACGCGGCCGAGGCCGCCGCCTTCTTCCGGTCGCTGAAGCGGCTCAGTGAGCAGAGCGGCGCCAGCCTGCCGTCGTTTCTCTCGACGCATCCCGACCCGGGTGAGCGTGAGCAGACCATCCGCGAACTGGCCGCCCGCTGGGCGCAGGAGGTAGGCCCTGCTACGCGGGTGAATCAGGCCGCCTACTACGCCCGCATCGAGGGCATCGTGCTGGGCGAGGATCCGCGGCAGGGCTACGTGGCCGATGGTGCCTTCTATCATCCGACGCTGCGGTTCTGGTTTCCCGTACCGGCCGCCTTCCAGGTGATCAACCAGCCGAGTCAGGTATTGCTGGTCGAAGCGGAGCAGCAGGCCGTGGTGGTGCTGACGCTGGCTTCCGAGTCGTCGGCCGAGGAGGCTGCCCGGGCGTGGGCAGCCCGGGAGGGGCTGACCGTGCTGGATCGGGGCAGCGAACGTGTGAACGGCCTGCCCGCCGTCTACGTGGTGGCCGAGGGGCAGACGTCCGAGGGACAGACCGTGCGCGTGCTCCGGTATTTCATCGAGCACGAAGGGCGGGTCTACAGTCTGGCCGGCTACACATTGGCCGCGCAGTATGCACGTTACCGGCCCGTGTTTCTGCAGGTGATGCGCGGCTTTGCGCCGCTTCGGGATCCGGCGCGGTTGAACGTGCAGCCGGTCGTGCTGGCGATCCGTCCGGCCGAACGCACGGCCCCGTTCCGCGCGCTGCTACCCGCCTTGCCCGAAGCGTTCACGCCGGAGGCGGTCGCGATCATGAATCAGGTGGAGCTGGACGCCGTCGTGCAGGCCGGCACGCCGTTGAAGCTCCCGCAGCGGTAAAACCGGCTTACGGAGCCGTCTCGGGCGAGGGGGGGATCAGCGTAGCCTCGCCGCCCACGGCAATCTTACCGTCCAGGTAGATGTACACCTTCGCCCGGATGTGCCGGTGCTTTTCGATTTTTTCGGCGATTTTGACCTCGACGGTGATTTCCGAATCGACGGGCACCGGGCGCAGAAAACGGCACGAGAGCGCCACGGCGATGCTTCCGTGGCCGGGAAAGTCGCGGCCCAGCACCTTGGAGATAATGCCCAGTAGCAGCACGCCATGCACGATGGGCCGGCCAAATCGGGTACGTTTGGCGTATTCCGGATCGAGATGAATGGGGTTGTCGTCGCCGGTCAGTTCGGCAAACTTGCGCACGTCTTCGGCCGTAATGCGGCGTGTGGCCGTAAAGCGATCGCCTACCTGTAACGTCTCGTAGGTGTACATGGTGCGTTTTGGGCTTTTTGGCGGGAAGAGACTCTGAATAAACGAAGCGGCGGCCAAAAACGAAATGCCTGAAGGCTGCTTCATGCGTTTCACAAGGAACGTGAACATGGGGGGCAGCGTGGGAGAGGTTGTGTAAACGGAAAATGCGATGGCGCAGGAGCTTCAGGAAAAGCAGCGCTGGCCGAAGGTCAGTTGCCTGATGGTGACGGCCGATCGGCCGCATCTGGTGCGGCGGGCCATCCGGTCCTATCTGCAGCAGACCTATCCCAACCGCGAGCTGGTGGTGCTCGACAACGGACGGCAGCCGCTCGACGAGGCGCTGCTCGCCGAAGTCCCTGCCGACGAGTTGGTCTATGCGCGCGTCGAACCCCGGCCCGATCTGGTGATCGGTACGCTCCGCAATCAGGCGCTGGAGCTGGCACGGGGCGACTACGTTGCGCCTCAGTGGGACGACGACGACTGGTCGCATCCCGAGCGGCTGATGCGCCAGATGCAGGTGCTGCTCTCCGGCGACTACGACGCCTGCACGCTGGCCGGTACGCTCATGCACGTCAACCACCCGGCCTACTTTTTCCATCCCTTCATCGGGCTGCTCCGCCATGGCGTGCCACCCACCATCGTGCACCGGCGCAACGCGACGATTCGCTACCCCGACCTGCGGCGCACCAGCGACACGCACTACGTCGAGGCCTGGCGTCGCACCGGCCGCTACGTGATTTTGCCGCCGTCCGAATCCTACCTGTATCTGCGTTATTTCCACGGCGGCAACCTGTGGGAGCAGGAACACTTTCTGCGCCGCATGCGCAACACGCCCCGGGATTTTCTGGCCTATCTCTGGTACCGGTACGTTCGCGGAAACGAGTTTGATCATCCGCGATTCCGGCTGACACCGGCTATGCAGGCAGCCTTCGAGCGCTATCTGCAGGATTCGATCGAGACCGGGGTCTTCGATCTGGAGCGACTTCAGGCGTTGCACCATTGAGCCAGCCGAAGGAGCGGCCGGCCGATCCGAGCGGCCCATTGCACCTGAAGCAGGCGGTCCAGCCATCTGCTCCAGGGAAGTGCCAGAAGCAGCAATTCAATGGCGGCAAAGTGGAAGGAGATCTGCATGGCGGCATAGATGCCGGCATGCATGCCCACCAGTGCCAGCAGTACCGGAAGGCGGAACGGCCGCCACCAGACCGTGAAGGCCAGCAGCTCCAGCAGGAGTGCGCCGGCAAGCAGGACCGTGCTCAGCTCGGGATGCGCCAGAAGCAGTTGCTGCACCGGGTTGGGTGTCCAGGCGCCTGTTCGGGCCATCATGTCGGTGCCCTTTTCCAGAATCCAGAGCGTCAGATGCATGCCGTCGGCCCAGCCCGGACCGGTAGCCACCAGTTTGCTGAGGGCAGCGAGCGTGTAGCTCAGCCCCACGAAGAAGAACGTAAACCCCATAGCCGCGCGACGGCGGTGCAGCGGCGTCCGAAACAGCAATGAGCCCAGCGCCAGGCTCAATAGTGTCAGCCCCAGCAGATGAACGCCGTGAGGCGTCTTGCCCAGCGAAAACCGGCTCACGTACAGCAGATGCAGGCCCAGCAGGGCCAGTAGATAGGCCAGCGGCCAGCGATGCGTCAGGCCCAGCAGCAACAGCACCGTGACGACGGCTGCCACGGCGAGGGCAACGCCGGGCGCCATGAGCAGCGACACGTCCAGGTAGCGCGCCAGCCCGGTCGGGTACAGCGGCGCTTCCAGCCGACCCAGATAAACGGCCCAGTTCCAGGCGTGTCCGCTCAGGGCGAGGACCACGAACAGCTCGAACAGCCAGAAAAACAGCCGCTCGCCTAGCGTTTCCGGGCGCTCGAAGTCGAACAGGTCGCGCAGGGGAGATCTCATGGCTGCTGCAGCGCAGGATGAACCTGAACGGTGTCGGCGGTCAGTACCAGGATCGGGAGGTAGCGAAGCTGCACCCCTTCGCCGCTCGGCATGCCTTGCACCTGCAGCACGAGCAGGCGGCGGCCTTCCAGTTCCGGGCCGAAGAGCCGCTGCAGCGTCTGGCGCCTTCGGGCGTCCCAGGGCTCCGGGCGCGTGACGAAGTTGATCAGGTCGACCGGATCCAGTGCAGTCTGGTTCAGCGGAAACGGCCGACCAGGCAGGGACGCCGGCGCCTGCAGCGTGTCCCAGTGTACGGGCTCGGTGGCTTCAAGCTCGCGCACCACGGCCCGCGTCCAGGGCTGGCCAGCGCGCGAGAACATGGGAAACACGCTCATCGGCCAGAACTCGCCGGCGTGCGTGCCCACCAGGGCGGCATAGAGTACGAGTACGATCGCCAGGGTCCAGCGAGCCCGGCGGTAGGCACCGGCCGCCGCCGGCGTCAGCGGAAGCGGACGGCGGAGCAGGTCTCGGGCGCGGGAAAGAGCGAGGCCGAGCACGACCAGCGCGGCCGCGATGTTGGCCAGCAACTCGGTCAGCGACAGGTCGGACGAAAACGTGACAAGGACGTCGAGGCGACGCAGCGGCGAGCCGAAGAGGTAGAAGGCAAGGCCCAGCAGCGGAATCAGGAGCAGGGCCAGACGAGGCGACAGGCGAAGGCGTGGGGCACGGGCAGCGATACGGTCCCAGTTCAGAAAAGCGGCATAAACGATCAGGTTCTGCACGAAGGTGATGTTGAAAAACAGGGCGGTGCCCAGGTGAAACAGCACCATCAGGCTCAGAAACACACGAAACAGACCGGGCACGAAGGCGGCCGGCAGGAAGCCGATCTCCAGCAGCACGGTGCCCCAGTCCATCAGCTCCCAGAGGCCGGCAGGGAGCGGCGCGGTGGCCAGATCGGCCAGCAGGTCCTGGCGACCGACCACGAAGTACTGCTTGAGCCAGTGGCCGCGCGTGGCCTGTGTGGCGGGATCGAGCCAGCCGCCCAGCAGCTTCGTGAAGCCGGCCGTGAACATGGCAAAGCCGGTCAGCAGGGCCAGCAGCGCCAGCGGCCAGCCCTCGACGGTGGGGCGGGCGCGACCCAGGCGGGCGTCCAGCGACCAGGCGGCGCCCCAGTTGCTGAAGCTCATCACCCAGGGCAGCAGCACGAACAGGATCACGTGGTTGATCTTACCCGCCGAAAACAGAAACCCGAAGCCGATCAGAAACAGCAGACCGGTCATCCAGGAGGCCAGCCGGGTCCGGTAGCCGAAAAGCAGCGCCACCAGACTCAGATCGAGCAGCAGGTGCAGTCCGGCGAAGAACCAGCGCGGCGGGAAGCCCGAGAAAAGCTGCATTGGACCGGGCAGCGGCAGGAAGAAGCTGTCGGGCAGTTCGGCGAGCGGGTGGAAGTTGAAGTACGGGCTGTGGCCCGGATCGATCAGGAGCAGCACGAACAGCGCGTAGGCGATCCGGTAGGCGGCCAGTCCGCGGGCCGTCGGGCGGAACGAATCGAACAGCCAGCGATCGAGGCGGTCGGCGTTCATGGCCGTTGCAGGGTGAGCGTGTCGAGCGGTTGCGCCTGTAGGGTGCCCGTTTTCGGATCGATACGGAGCGCTTCCCAGACGATGTCCACCTGCACGGGCGTGCTTCTCGTCAGCGTCTGAAGCCGATCCCACAGCCAGCGCCTGGCGTCCGGCCGGCGGATGCGTTCGGTCTCCGGCGTACCGCTGAGCGAGGCTGGCCGGAAGAATGCCTCGAGCATGGCGCGGTGGTGGGAGTAGGGCAGCACGGCCAGCACCGTGTCGGCCGGAAGGTGCCGGATCGAGCCGTCGGGCCGGTGGACGACGAACGTCACCCGCTGCGAAAGCAGCGGCATACCTTCGTGCCAGGTGGCCTTGAAGCCCGGCATGACCAGCAGGGGCCAGGGCTCGCGGCCGCCACCGAGCTGCACAAGTCCCACCAGCGCGTACTGCAGTGGGAGCAGCACGGCCAGCGCCCGGAAAAGCCGGCGAATGCGGGTGCGATTCATCGGGATCGGCGTGCCGCGTCGTACACGGCTTCGGTGTCGCGCACCATGCGCGTCAGGCTATACAGTTGTTCGACGGCCGCCCGTCCGGTCCGGCTCAGCCGCTCCACCAGCGCCGGCGTTTCGATCAGCCGTGTCACGGTGGCGGCCAGCGCTTTGGCGTCCCGCTCCGGCACCAGCAGGCCGGTTTTTTCATGGACGACCAGTTCCGGAATACCGGCGTGCCGGGTGGCCACCACGGGGATACCGGCGGCCAGCCCTTCGATGATCACGTTGGGCAGGCCTTCCTGGTCGCCGTCGGCCGCCGTCTGGCTCGGTACGAGCAGCACGTCGTGTGTGTAGTACGTCTGGCAGGCCACCTCGTTTGTTACAGCCCCGTGAAAAGCCACGCAGGCGGCAATGCCCAGCCGGTGCGCTTCGGCCTGAAGCGCACCGCGGAGCGGGCCGTCGCCGTAGCAGTGCAGTTCGACGGCGTAGCCGGCCGCCCGCAGACGCGCCACCGCTTCGAGCGCCGTACGATGGCCCTTTTTTTCCACCAATCGCCCGATCATAAGCAGGCGCAGGCCGGCCCGCGTGCGTGGCTGAAAGGGAAAGGCGCTCAGGTCGAGGCCGAAGCGAACCACATCAATTTTTTCCTCCGGAAAGCCCAGCGCGATGAGTTGTCGCTTCATGAAGTCGGTGGCCGCGATGAAGCGCGTGCCCCCGCGGGCCAGGTGCCGGTAGCGTCGGCGCCAGCCCGGCTCGTCCGGCAGCCGCGACACGTCGTGCCCGTAAAAGCTGACCACGAGCGGCCGGCGGGTGCGACGGGTCAGGCCCAGCAGCCGGTAGCCGTCCAGGCCGAAATGGGCGTGCAGCACAGCAGGCTGTTCCCGACGGCATACCGCGAAAAGAAACCGGGGCGTTCGGTTGAGCTGCTGCAGCAGGCGGTCGCGCCAGGCCGCCGGGCCGCGCGGCGCGTAAACCGGCAGGCCGTCCAGATAGTGGCGGGGGTGCAGGGTGCCCACCACCGGCCGGTAGCGCTCGTGGTGCCGCACGAGCCGATCGATGAAGGTTTCGGAAAGGTTGAGATAGACCGATTTGAAATGCAACACAACCGGCTGCATGTGTATTTTCCCGCAATTGTCTGAACCGTTCACGGCTGTTTTCGAGCATCAACCTGCTTGTTTATGCGGAAGGTCCTGATCGTTCTGTTGCTGGCTGGTCTGAGCGCATCGTTGGGTAAGGCTCAGGCGCCTTCATCTCTCCAGCTGGAAAGCGAACTGGGCGTGCGGGCGGCGACGGCGGGTCGGTTGCCGTTCTGGCTGGCCGCCAACCAGTGGGGGCGGTTCGATCCGAAGTCGGCCAACGGCTATGTCCTGCTGAATGGCCGATGGGAGCGACGGCCGCGCTCCTGGCTTTCCTACGGCGTGGGCGGTGAGCTGCTGCTGCGGCAGGCGCACGATCCGTCCGCGCATTTTGTCGAAGCCTACGGCCGGGTGCGGGTGGGTTTTCTGGAAGCCTATGTGGGACGCCGACGCGAGACGATCGGCACGGTTGATACGCTGCTTTCGTCCGGCTCGCCAGACGTCAGCCCGAACGCCACGCCCATTCCGAAAATCGTGGTGCGCACGCCTCGCTACACGTCGGTGCCCGGCACACGCGGCTGGGTGCAATTTCACGGCTACTGGGCGCACGGCTGGATGAAGGACGTGCGGCAGGTCGAAGACACCTACCTGCACCAGAAGTATCTCTACCTCCGCTTCGGGCCGGGCAGCTGGCGCATCTATGCCGGGCTCGTGCATCAGGCCTTCTGGGGCGGCATCTCGCGCAATCCCTCTATCGGTCGCCTACCGCAGGGGTTGGATGATTATTTCAGAACATTTTTCGCGCTCAATGCCGGAGAAGGTGCGCCCCGGGGCGAGCAGATCTACATCCAGGGAGATCACTTCGGGACGTACGATTTCGGCTTTTCGCTGGAAGGGCGGCGCTTCGGGCTGCTGGTCTACCGACACTTCTTCTACGAAGATCGGGACGGGCTCAAGTTCAAAAATCCTCAGGATGGGCTGCTGGGGCTGTCGCTTCGAGATCGGGAAGGCCGGCTGATTGAACGCGTCGTTTACGAGTTTCTCTACACGAAGCGTCAGAGCGGACCGATCGGCCCCGGACCGGGACGCGGGGGGCCGGGCGGCCGCGACAACTACTACAACCACTACATCTACCGCACGGGCTGGACGCACTACGGCCGCACGGTCGGCTCGCCGCTGATGTTCGCCTTCGAGGATCGGGCAAAGCGGTTGACCGGCGGCGTGGAAAACAACCGCGTCATGGCGCATCATCTGGGACTGGCCGGGCGTCTGGCGGCGGCGCTGCGCTACCGATTGCTGGCCACCTACTCGCGCAACTACGGCACCTACAACGGACGCGACGTGCTCCAGCAGCCGGGCGCCACCTACCGCTTCGAGCCGCCGCCCGAGCAGCTTTCGGTGCTGGTGGCGCTGGACTGGCAGCCCGAAGGACGACCGCTGGCCGTGCAGGTGGCCCTGGCCGGAGACGTCGGCCAGCTCTACCCCGACAACCTGGGCGTAGCGCTGGGCGTACGCTATCGTCCGATGCCATAAAGGCTTCCGCGAAAAGTTCGCGGGCCGGTCGGCAACACGAGCCCGGCCGCCGCCGTTAGCACGTGCGATTCGAACAGCCAGAGCCGACGCGCGGCATGTCGCTCAAAATCAGGGTGCAGCAGGTGCGATCGTGGTTGCAGACGCCCGTCGGGCGCCGGATCCAGCGCTACGGGCGGCTGCTGTTTGTGGGCGGCGTGGTGGGGTGGCTGCTGTACCGCCTGACGCAGATCGGCTGGCGGGAAGTGTACGAGGGGCTGCCGCGTACGCCCTGGTTCTATGTGCTCTGGCTGGGCCTGTACTTTCTGCTGCCGGCCACCGAGGCGTTCATCTACCGGGCACTCTGGAAGATTCGCTGGCGGCGCGTGTTTCCGGTGCTCGTGCGCAAGCGCGTACTGAACACCGACGTGCTGGGCTATTCGGGCGAGGTGTACCTGTACCTGTGGGCGCGCCGCCACACCGACCGGCCGGATGGGCACCTGCTGCGCACGATCAAGGACAACACGATCCTGTCGTCGGTGGCCTCGACGGTGGCCGTGGTGCTGCTGGTGGCCGGGGCCGTGCTGAGCGGCCAGTTTGCGCTGGTGGATCTGCTGGGCCAGGCGGCCGATCCGGTCTATGTTGCGGCAGGTGGGCTGGCGCTTAGCGTGCTGGGTGCGCTGGCCGTGCGGTTCCGCAAAGCCATTTTTTACGTGCCGGGGCGGACGGCCGCGGTGCTACTGGGCGTGCACGTGCTCCGGTTCTTTGCCATGTATGCGCTGCAGGTGCTCCAGTGGTGGGTGGTGCTGCCCGAAGCGCCGCTGCGCGTGTGGGCCACGATTCTGGTGGTGGGCACCGTCACGAACCGGATTCCGTTCCTGCCCGCCACCGATCTGCTGGCGCTGGGGGCCGTGCTGGGTATGACGCACCTGCTGGAGGCCTCGGCGGCCGTGCTGGCCGGCATGCTTGTTGTCCGAAGCGTGCTGGATCGCACAGCCAACGCCGTGCTCTTTGTGGTGACGAGCTGGCTGGAGCGTCGGCAGCCTGCCGCTTCGGTAGCCCCGGTCCCCTCGGCCGACGCCGAACAGCCCCTGACAACCCCGACCGAATGACATGCTACGCCGTCTGACTTTACTGCTGTGCATCGGCCTGCTGTTGCAGGGGCTGGCGCCCGGATCGGCGCCGGACCCGCAACGCGTGCGCGTCGAGGACTTCGAGGCCTATCCGGCTGGCTCCTATCCGTCGCGCTGGAAGTTTCTTACCAGCAAGCGGGAGTTCCGGCCGCTGGAGGAGTTCATGAACGAGCGCGAGGAGTGCCGGGTGCAGGTCGAGGCGGGCAACAAGTTTCTGCGCTGCATCACGCGGGCCGAAGCCCAGCGCATCACGCTGGCCAACCGGGAAGACTTCGGGCTGGACTGGGATCTGCGCGCGCATCCCCGCCTCGGCTGGCGCTGGCGGGCCATCCACCTGCCGGCCGGTGCCCGTGAGGACAACCGCCGCTGGAACGACAGCGGGGGGGCCGTTTACGTGACGTTCGGTACGGACTGGCTGGGCCGTCCGATCAGCATCAAGTACACCTACAGCTCGTTGTTGCCCCGTGAGACCGTGGTGGACTACGGGCCCTTGAAGGTGATCGTGGTTTCGTCCGGCCGGGAAGGTTTCGGTCGCTGGGTCACGGTCGAACGCGACGTGGTGGCCGACTATCGGCGCGTGTTCGGCAAGGAGCCGCCCGCGCGTCCGCTATCGATTACGATCTGGAGCGACTCGGACAACACGAAAGACTACGCCGTGGTCGATTTCGACGACTTTGAACTCTTACCCGCCGCCGCTGCGGTTCGATAATCATGATGGAGCAGGTGTTTCAACGATTGCGTCCGATCATTCGCTGGGCCGTTCGTCGGCCCGGAACGGTCCTGGCGCTGGCGCTGACGCTTTCGGTGCTCGGCGTCGCGCTTGCCATGCGGCTGCGCATCGACACGGATTTCTCCAAGCTGATCCCGAAATCTTACCCCAGCGTGCAGGCGCTTGAGCGGCTGCGCGAGATGGTCGGCGGCGAGAGCACGGTCGACGTGGCCATCGTCAGCCCGTCGTTCGAGGCCAACCGGCGCTTTGCCGAGGACCTGATTCCGAAAGCGCTGGCGCTCAAAGGAGAAGGCTACGACGAACCCTACCTGGGGCGCGTCGAGTACCGCCGCGAAACGGAGTTCCTGCGCAAAAATGCGCTCTACTTTGCCACCGACGAGGAGCTGGATCGCCTGGAGCAGTTTCTGCAGGAAAAAATCGAAGAGGCGCGTCTGAAGGCCAATCCGTTCTTCTTCGAGCTGGAGGAAGAAGAGGAGGCCGAAGAGGACACGACGGTCGAGGCGCTGCAGGTCGTCTACGAGGAGCTGATCGGCAAGGAGTATCCGATCTCGGACGACAGCACGACGCTGGTCGTGCGCTTCTATCCGACGAACTCTCAGACGAACATCGGCTACATCGCGGACCTGTACCGGGACCTGCAGCGGCTGGTGGACGAGATGCAGCCGCACCGCTATCATCCGGAGATGCAGGTGATTCTGGCCGGACGGCTGTTGCGCCAGCTCGTCGAGGTGCGGGCCATTACCGACGACGTGTTCAGCTCGTTCGGGGCAGGCGTGACGGCCGTACTGCTGCTGGTGGTGCTCTACTTCACCTACAAGTCGTACCGGGCGCGGGCCGGACGCCGCTTCGACCGACGCGTGTTGTTGGCCGAGCTGGGCCGCATGCCCGTGATGGCCGTGCTGATCGGGGTGCCGCTGCTGATGAGCCTGTCGTGGTCGTTCGGGCTGGCCTACGTGGCTTTCAAGACGCTGAACCTGATGACCTCGACGCTCGGGCTGGTGCTTTTCGGCCTGGGCATCGACTACGGCATTCACTTCTACGCGCGCTATGCCGAGGAGCGGGCCGAGGGACGCGACGTGGCCGAAGCGGCCGAGATCACGTTTCTGAGCACGGGCCAGGCCATCACGATCGGGGCGCTGACGACGGCCGTCTCGCTCTACGTGCTGATGATCGCGGACTTCAGGGGGTTCAGCGAGTTCGGCTTTATCGCGGGGAGCGGGATTCTGTTCGCGCTGGTGGCCATGCTCGTGGTGATGCCGGCGTTGCTTTCGCTGGCCGAGCGCTTCCGGCTGCTGAACCTGGAGGCCGGCCATGCGGCCCCCGTGCACCAGGTGGGGCGTGGACGCTTTCCGGCGGCGCGTGGCGTGGTGCTCGCCAGCGTGGCGGCCGTCGTGCTGGCGTTACTGTTCCTGCCGCGCGTGTCGTTCGAGTGGGATTTCGGCAAACTGGAGCCCCGTTACGAAGACTACGAAGCGCGTCAGGATTACGTGGAGCGGGTCTATCAGACGCACGGCCGGCGCAATCCGGCCTACATCGTGGTGGACGACCCCGCGGAGGTGCCGGCCGTGGTGGCCGCCCTGAAGGAACGCGCGGCAAAAGACACGCTCTCGCCCACGATCCTCGACGTGGAAAGCCTGCAGGATCGCTTTCCGATGACGCCCGAGGCCCAGCAGGCCAAACTGGCCCGCATCGAACGCATCCGAGAACTGCTCAACGATCCGTTCCTGCGGGCCGATACGTCGGTCTGGATGCAGCGCCTGCGCGAGGCGGCCCAGACCAGGCGACCGATCTCGATCGACGAAGTACCGGACTTTCTGAAAGCCCGCTTCACGTCAAAGACCGGCGAGATCGGTAACTTCGTGCTGATCTATCCCTCGGTGCGTCTGGCCGACGGCCGCAACTCGATGGCCTTTGCCGAGGACGTCGGGCGTGTAGAGGTGAATGGCAAGGTATACTACGCGGGCTCCACGTCGCTGGTGGCGGCCGACATGCTCCGGCTCATGCTCAAAGAGGCGCCCTGGATGGTGCTGCTGACGTTCGTGGCCGTCACGCTGCTCATGTGGCTGAACTTCCGCACGCCGCGCTGGACGATGCTGGCGCTGCTTCCACTGGTGGTGGGCGTGCTCTGGATGCTGCTGGTGATGGAGCTGCTCGGCATGAAGCTCAACTTCTACAACATGGTGGTCCTGCCGGCCGTGCTGGGCATCGGCAACGATGCAGGCGCGCACCTGGTGCACCGCTACCGCGAGCGAGGGCCGGGGAGCATTCTGCAGGTGCTGCGCTCGACGGGCGAGCACGTGACGATAGCCTCGCTGACTACCATGATGGGCTTTGCAGGGCTGCTGCTCAGCTTTCATCCGGGCTTGCGCTCGATCGGCGAGCTGGCCGTCGTGGGAATCGGGACCACGCTGCTGGCCGCGCTGGTCTTTCTGCCCGCGCTCATTCAGTGGCTGGAGGATCGGGAGAAGCGTCCGGCGCCCGAGCCGGAGGCGGCGCCGACTACGTCGCTGAGCAAATAACCCGGAGCGTCTGCACGTAGCGGTCGGCCACCACCTCCCAGCTGAAGTGCGCGCGCACGTAGGCGGCGGCACGCTCCGAGAGCGTCTGAAGCGCCGTGCGGTCCCGATCGTAGTGCAGGATCCAGCGCACGAAGCCGTCCGCGTCGCCGCTTTCGATGAGGTGGCCGTTTTCGCCTTCGGCCACCACGTCCTGAATGCCTTCCAGGCGGGCGGCAAGCACGGGTGCGCCGCACAGAGCCGCTTCGAGCATGACCACGCCGAAGCCTTCCATGTCGCCGGGCACGGGACGGTTGGGCATGATGAACAGATCGGCGGCCCGGTAGAGCTGGTGCAGCACGTCGTCGGGCACGCGGCCCAGTCGGCGCACGCGTTCCTGAAGCCGGTGACGTTTGATGGCGGCTTCGATGGCGGAAGCGTCGGGTCCGTCGCCGGCCAGCCAGTAGTGGACGTGGGCGGGCAGGCGGGGCATGACGGCGTCCACGAACCAGGCGAAGCCTTTGCGGGGGACCTGTCGGCCCACGCTGCAGAGCAGCAGGGCGTCGTCGGGAAGCGGCAGGCCGAGCGTCCGGCTCAGCTCGTGACGGGCGGCCCGGCGGTCGAGCGGCCGGGCAAAACGGGCCGGATCGATCCCGTTCGGGATCACATGCAGGCGTTCCGGGGGAAGACCGCGCTGCAGGCAGGCTTCGCCGGTGGCCCGACTGACGGCCAGCACGGCGTCGAGGTGCGCAAATACGTGAGGCAGGAAACGCTGGTAGGGGGCCACCGGCAGCGTCACGTCGCGTCCGTGCGCAATGGCTACCAGACGCGTGCCGTTCAGTTTGCGGCGCAGCAGCGGAGCCAGCGGAGCCGTCACCATGGACGAAAACAGCACCACGTTGATTCCGTGGCGGGCCACCACACGGGGAATCTGAAGCACCAGCCGGAGGAGGAAAGGCACCACGCGCACGTGCGTCCAGCGCCAGGAGGTCCGCAGTACCAGATGGTGATAGGCGAGGTCCGAGTGGCGGGCCAGCGCGGCGTCAAGCTCGGTCGCTACGCGCTGCATGCCGCCGATGTTGGCCAGCGGGCGGCCGGGCGGTGGAAACGAGTGCGAGACGAACAGGAGCCGGAGCGGCGAGGCCATGCCGGGACGTTCAGGCAGCCGTGGCCGTCAGTTCGGGCAGTTCGGTGGCGACGCCGTCGCCCGTCGGCAGCAGGGCCGGGGCGAGCACGTCCAGATAGTAGCCGTAGAGGCGGTTCAGTACGGCCTCCCAGTCGAAATGCCGGGCGCGCTCCAGTGCGTGGCGGCTCATGGTGCGGCGCAGTTCGGCGTCGAGAATCAGCCGCCGGAGGTAGCCGGCGAATTCTTCGACGCGGCCCGGTGTGGCCAGAAAGCCCGTGCGGCCATGTTCGATGAGCATGTTGCTGCCCGGCGCGTCGGCGCAGACGGCCGGCAGGCCCGAAGCCATCGCTTCGAGCGTGACGTTGCCGAACGTTTCCGTCTCGCTCGGGAAGAAAAACACGTCGGCCGAGGCGTAGGCCCGGGCCAGCTCGCGTCCTTCCAGATAGCCGGTGAAGATCGCTTCCGGAAGCCGCGCTTCCAGTTCACGCCGGGCCGGCCCTTCGCCCACGATCAGGCAACGATGGGGCACCTGCTCCTGCTTGAGCCGGTTGATCGTGGCGGCCAGCACGTCCAGCCCTTTTTCCCAGACCAGCCGTCCCACGTAGGCCACCACCACTTCGTCGTCGGCCACGCCCAGCACGTTGCGCCGCCAGACGGACGAGCGCTGCGCCGGATTGAACAGGCCGGTATCGACACCCCGTTCCCAGAGATAGAGGTTCTGATCGATGCCGTGCGCCTGCAGAATCTCGATCATGGAGGTGGAGGGCACGTAGATCTGCCGGCACTGCCGGTAGAACCAGCGCAGGTAGGCCCAGAGCATGCGCTCGGACCACTGCAGGTGGTAGTATTTCAGATAGGCGCTGAAGTGCGTGTGGTAAGAGGCCACCACGGGAATGCCCCGGCGGCGGGCCAGAAGGAGTGCCTGCAGC
Organism: Rhodothermus marinus; assembly: GCF_009936275.1. Lineage (NCBI taxonomy): Bacteria > Pseudomonadati > Rhodothermota > Rhodothermia > Rhodothermales > Rhodothermaceae > Rhodothermus > Rhodothermus marinus. The sequence goes on along the minus strand of NZ_AP019797.1, from coordinate 3,348,676 downwards.
CCCAGAAAGTCCGGCGTGGCGATGTGGATCAGGTCGGGCTCGAAAGCAGCCAGCAGCTTGCGATGGCGGCGTGTGAGCCCCAGGCTGATGCGGTATTCCGAACGTCCGGGCACCGGGATCGACGGCACCGGCACCAGCGTGCCTTCGTGCCGAACGGGCGGATTGGGAATCGTGGGCGCAAAGACGAGCACCGAGGCCCCGCGTCGCTCCAGGTAGCCCACCAGACGGTTCAACGTGCGCGAGACGCCGTCGGCAATGTGATTGTAGGCGCCGGTGAACAGCGCGATGCGCGGCGCCCGTGGCAGGGCATGGATCGGGGCCTCCTTGCGTTCGGTCGTTACGGGTGTATACATGCCGGGCGTCCGGCTTTGGTTTGCGGGGGCATCGGGCCCGGACGAATCGCACAACGCCGGCACAAACGGATCCGCCCGTCCCTTAGATTCGCCGGCGGCGGCATTCCTTTCAGAAACCCCGATAAATTCACCGGAACGTCACGGGGCTCTTCCGCCTCCGGCCTGTAAAAAGCCGCCGCAGCCGGGCGGAAAGTAACAGGCTATGGAAGCTTCCCGAGATATTCAGGCAACACGCCGGCCAACTGAAGCAAGGTGCACTGCTGCATTAGCAATGCATACTGCAAGGAATGGAGCTGAAGCCGAGCCTGGGCCAGCCGGACTTCCGCCTCTAACAACTCCATGATGGTTGCCGTACCATTTCGGTAATGCGTGCGAGCAAAATCGACGGCCAACTGCGCGTGTTCCAGTTGCAGGCGGGCTTCCTGAAGCTGGGCGTTGAGAGCCTGTAGTTCGGTGTACTGCTGGCGTAGTCTGGTTGCCAGCGTCTGGCGGGTCTCCTGCTGGCGCGTCCGGATCTGGTTCAGCCGGGTGCGTGCTTCTTCCAGGCGCAGCGCACGGGCGCCGCCATCGAAGAGGGGCAGCTGCAGCTGTAGCTGCAGGGCTGTGTTGAAATGCGGCTTATTCAGATCCAGCGGATAGCCATTTCGAATGCCCGCCGTAGCGCCTACATGCAGCAGAGGGCGATACTGGGCCTGAAGGTACTGAATCTGAAATTGTACGCCTGCCTCCGCCGCGGCTAATTCCTGAAGGGCAGGGTGGCGCTGATACGTCCAGCTTAGAAGTTGCTCCAGCGACGGGAAGGTATCGAGGGGCACAATGGTGGCCTGCAGTGCCAGCGTAGTGTCTGGCACAAGCTGGAGCAGCTGGCGGATAGCCAGGATTTGTTGGTGTTTTTCGCTGCGCAGCTGAATATACCGGCTGGTGGCCTCGGCCAGGCGCGTTTCGGCCAGGCGCACGTCCAGTTCCGTGGCGGTGCCGGCCGCCTGACGCGCTTGCGCCATCCGCCGGGCTGTTTGTAGCGCAGCGATAGTCTGCTCCTGTACCTGCAGCTGTTCGTCCAACAATCGGATGCGGTACAGATGGGCAAGTGTCTGCAGCATCAGAGTCTGACGCTGCGTTTCGAGCGCGGCCTCCTGCTGCTGGACCTGCGTCTGGGCCAGGTGTTCCTGGGCCGCACGCCGGCCAAAATCGAGCAGCACGTAGCTGGCTTCCAGTCCCCCGTTGTAGAGATTGTGAGGCTGAACGGCAAAGCGCTCGGTACCCAGCGGGAATTCAGGCACAGGGTCCTGACGCACATACGTGCCGCTTAATTGCAGGCTGGGCCAGTAGCCTGTACGCGCTTCTTCTACCTGCAGCCAGGCAATCTGCAATGCCTGTCGGCTTGCCTCCAGCGAAGGATATACCTGCAACACCCGTTGAACAGCCAGCTGAGGCGTCCACAAGGTGTCGGCCGCTCCATGCAGCAGACAACTCAGAAGTATTACAAGCATCATGGCCTTGGTAATTATTCAAGAATCAAATGGGATTCCGATACACTCGGGCGCAAACGAGGCAGCAGGAGTAAAAGCGGAATGCATAGCAGAAAGAACAATCCTGCGTAGAAGAATGCATCGTTATAAGTCATAACCAGGGCCTGGCGGATAAGTGTTTGGTTGAGCAGCCCATAGGCGCTCTGCTGGGCCGTGGTCAGGTCCATCCCCTGTTGCACCAGCCCGTGCTGTACTGTTTGCAGAAATTGCCGAGTAGATGCTGAAAAGGGGGTCAGATGCATGCTGAGTTCATGGCGATGGAAGGCCAGGTCTCGTTCGATGAACGTGGAGATGGCCGCCAGGCCAAAGGAGCCGCCCAGCTGTCGCAACATGTTGGTCAGACCGGTCGCCTGCGCCACCTCGGCGCCCTGCAAACCCGATAGCGCTACGGTGGTCAGGGGAACAAAGAGAAAGCCCATGGCAAAGCCGCGGATGATGAGCGGCCAGAAGAAATCTTCCGGGCCCGATTGGAGCGTCTCGTTCGATAGCTCCCATGCGAACACGAAAAAGCTGACAAAGCCAATCAGCGTCAGCAGTTTGGGAGAGACGCCGCGTCGCAGCGCCAGCCCGGTAAGAGGCAGCACGGCCATCGTGGTCAGACCGCCCGGTAGCAGCGAAAGCCCGGTTTGATAGGCCGAAAAACCCAGCAAATTCTGCACAAAGACCGGGTAGATGAAAACCGAGGCGTAGAGTCCAAAGCCCAGGATGAAGATGAATAGCGTACCAATGGCCGTATTGCGATGCCGTAGAACCCGCAGGTTGACGACCGGCGTGTCGGTATGCAATTCCCACCAGACAAAAAGCAGCAGGCCTAAGACGGCAACGACGGTCAGGGTAACGATCAGCGAGCTTTCAAACCAGTCTTCATCCTGGCCGCGTTCGAGCAGCGTCTGCAGCGCGCCCACACCGATGGTAAGGAGCAAAATGCCGGGCCAGTCGACGCGACGAGAACGCGTTGGGCTTTGTTCATCTTCGATAAAGAGCAGCGTTAACAAGATGGCAACGATCCCCACCGGAATATTGACATAAAAAATCCAGGGCCAGGAATAATTGTCCGTAAGCCAGCCGCCCAGCAACGGCCCGATGGTAGGACCTACAACCGCGCCGATGCCAAACAAAGCGTTGGCCAATCCCAACTGCTCCGGCGGATAGGCCTCGACCAGAATCGCCTGCGAGGTGGCCAGCAGGGCTCCGCCACCAACGCCCTGAATGATTCGAAAGAAGATCAACTCCCAGATTGTGCTGGCCTGTCCGCACAGGGCCGAGGCCAGCGTAAACAGCGCGATCGACCCCAGGTAGTAATTGCGCCGGCCCAGGGTGGCGCTGAGCCAGCCGGTCATGGGCACCACGATTGCATTGGCAACGGCGTACCCGGCAACAATCCAGGTGGCTTCGCTCAGCGTGGCGCCCAGATTGCCCTGGATAACCGGGATGGCTACGTTGACAATGGTGGTATCGATCAATTGCAGGAGCGCCACGCTGACCACCGTGATGGTGATCATAATGCGTCGAAACAAAGGAGCCGCCATGATCTTCAGCGGGTTTGGATATGCACTACTACATTCATCCCGGGTCGTAGCGGATAGGCCGGATCCAGCGGCGTTTCAAATCGGATTTTAACCGGCACCTTCTGGGTGACTTTAACAAAGTTCCCCACAGCGTTGTCTGGCGGTATCAGGGCGAATTTGACTCCGGCCGCCCCGGCAATCGACGCGACCACCCCTCGGAAGGGATGGTCCGGATACGCATCGACCTCAATATCGACAGGTTGACCGGGCCGGACCTCGGCCAGGTCGGTTTCTTTCAGATTGGCCACTACCCATACTTCGGCATCACCAACCACGGTCATCAACGGCTGGCCGGGTTGCACGAACTGGCCGGGCTCTACCGATTTTTTGGCGACCTGGCCGCTGATAGGGGCTCGCACCTGGGTATAGCTGAGTTGTTGTTGAGCCTGGGCCAGTGCAGCTTCCATTTGATGGACGTGCGCTTCGGCCTGAGCAATCTGTGCCTGCGCGTTGTGCAGCTGCGCTTCGGCCAACTGGTAGCGCGCCCGCGCTTCCTCTAAAGCGGCCAGCGTGCGATCGACCTGCTGCTGCGTGACAGCCCCATCGGCCTGCAAACGTCGGACACGCGCCGCTTCCTGCTCGGCCAGATGGAGCGCAACCGCCGCCTGGTCACGTTGCGCACGGGCGACCGCCAGTGCCGTCCGTGCGCTTTCCAGGCCGGCGCGCGCGACCGCCAGTGCAGCTTCGGCCTGGCGGACCTGCAGCACGTAGTCGGTCGAGTCGATCACGACCAGCAACTGACCGGCTGTTACCGGCTGGTCGTCTTCGACCAGTACCGCCTGCACGTATCCCCCCACTCGCGGGGCAACCCGTACCAGATGTCCTTCGATCTGCGCATTATCTGTGCTGACATGACTGCGGTTGTACTGGTACCAGCGAATGCCCCAGAAGAGCAACACACCCAGTATCAGCAGGCCCGTCAGGCTTAGCAACACAAGCCGAAGCTGCAAGCGACGAGGCCGGGCTGCCTGCGCATTGGGGCGCACATCCACCTCCTGAAGTGTCTCCATCATGGTCGCGATTGGCTGGTTGGGCAAGACGGAGCGTTCTAACGAATATTCAGTCTATAAGATTTTCAGTCGATGTGATGATTTGGTGAGAAAAAAATCAGACCAGCCGTTCCAGCAGTGCGCGAAGGGTTACGCGTTCTTCCGGCGAAAGACGACGCAGGAAGTGGTTTTCGGCGGCTTCAAGAAGCGGACGGGCCTGCTGAAGGAGGCGGAGTCCCTCGGACGTGATCGTCACGGCATGCGCGCGGCGATCTTCAGGATCCGGGGCGCGTCGCACCAGGCCGCGTTGTTCCAGATCATCTACCAAACGCATGATGGTGGTGCGATCCAGACGCATGGCTTCGCTCAGCGCCACCTGCCGCATGGGGCCTCGCGCGCGCAACAACCAGAGTACTCCCAGATGCCGGGGTTCAACCCCAAGAGGTGACAGATACTGATTGAAGATATCCAGAAGCTCCTGCAGGGCTTTTTTAAGCATAAAGCCAATCCAGCCCTTCAATTCATCCGGTAAAGGCGGGCGTGGGGTACTGGTTGTTGTGGGTTTTTCTGGAAACTCCATCGCCGATTTTACGAAGTTGGCGTGGGGATGCGCAGCCGATCGGTAAACTGCTGGCGGAGTTTGGCCAGCTTGGGGGCGATGACCACCCGGCAGTAGGGCTGCCAGGGATGGCGCTGGTAGTAGCGGTGATGGTAGGGTTCGGCCGGGTAGAAAGCTTTCAAAGGCACCACTTCCGTCACGATGGGCGCATCGTACACGCCGGACGCCTCCAGCTCGCGGATGACGGCTTCGGCCGTCCGTTGCTGCTGCTCGTCGTGATACAGGATGATCGAGCGGTACTGCGGCCCCACGTCGTTGCCCTGGCGGTCAGGCGTGGTGGGATCGTGAATGGCAAAGAAGACCTCGAGCAGATCCCGATACGAAATGACGGAGGGGTCAAAGGTGATCTGCACCGCCTCGGCATGGCCGGTCGTGCCCGTGCAAACCTGCTCGTAGGTAGGATCGGGCACATGCCCGCCGGCATATCCGGGCACGACGTCGGTCACGCCGCGCAGCTCGAGGAAAGCCGCCTCCAGGCACCAGAAGCAGCCGCCGCCGAGGGTTGCCTTTTCCCGAAAAGGAGCCATCGTTGAATATGCTCTGACTTTTTCTTTTTATACCTGGTAGGAATCCAGGGGCTCCTGTACAACGATGAACTGGCTGGAAGATCTGGACGCGGCACTGGCCGAAGCGCGACGGACGCGCCGCCCCGTGTGGCTGATGTTCGTGCGCGAAGGGTGCGCCGGATGTGCCCGAATGGAAGCGGTCACCTATCGCGATCCACGGGTGCAGGTTGAGTTGCGCGAGGCTTTTGTACTGCTTCGTCAGGATATCCGGCGCGACCGGATCGTGCGTGCCCGCTACGCGGCGGTATGGACGCCCTCGTTCTACGTGCTTGATGCGCGCGGCATGGCGCATCACGTCGAGCTGGGCTACCTACCGCCCGACGATCTGCGCCTGGTGCTCCGACTGGGACGCGCCAAGGAACTGGTGCCGCGCGGGCAGTACACCGAGGCCATTGCCCTGCTGGAAGAAGCGCTGGCGCTGTTTCCAGATCATCCAATGGCGGCACAGGTCATGCTCTGGTGGGCCATGGCCCGTTACCTGAAGTCCGGGGGCGACAGCCGTCAGTTTCGGGAAGACATGATCGAGCTGCTTCGCCGCTACCCGGACAGCCCCGAAGCGCGCCGTTGGCCCTGGAGCGAACCGCCGCCGATCGCGTAAGAGCGGCACAGACCGCCCGGTGGAAAAATGGTCGGTACCGACGCCCTGACGCTCGAGCAGCTCCGCACCCGCCTGCAACAGATCGGCCCGTGTTTTCCGGCACTTCAGGCCGTTTATCTGTTCGGGTCCGTCGCCGAAGGGCGGGCACGGCCCGACAGCGACATCGACCTGGCGCTGGTCGGACCGGCCGGGGCGCTTCGCGCGCAGTACCTTGCGCTGCTGCAAGCCCTGGTGGAAGCCGGTCTGGAACGCGCCGATCCGGTGTTGCTCGAAGAAGCCGACATGGTGCTGACGCTCGAAGCCCTGCGGCCCAACTGTCTGCTCTACGCCCGTCCGGACTTCGACGCCGGGAGCTATTTTTCCCGCACAATCCGCCGCTGCTGGGACGAATTGAAGTATTTGAAGCCGTTTCGCCGCAATTTACAGCAATATTTTCTGAGATCCGGGTCGGATGGTACGCCCTGAGCGTGCCGGTTGCGGCGTGCGGCGCGGCGGTCGATTGTTCAGAGCACTTCGCGCAGGAAGCGGCCCGTGTGGCTTTCCGGGTGGGCGGCGATCTCTTCGGGCGTGCCCTCGGCCACGATGAAGCCGCCGCGGTGGCCGCCCTCGGGGCCCAGGTCGATCACCCAGTCGGCGCACTTGATCACGTCCAGGTTGTGCTCGACGACGATCACCGAGTGGCCGGCATCGACCAGTCGGTTGAGCGCGTCGATGAGTTTGCGCACGTCGTCGAAGTGCAGTCCGGTGGTGGGCTCGTCCAGAATGTAGAGCACGCGCTCGCGGTTGTTGCTGTTCAGGTGGGCCGCCAGCTTGATGCGCTGCGCCTCGCCGCCTGAGAGCGTGGTGGATGGCTGGCCCAGCTTCAGGTAGCCGAGGCCGATCTCCTGCAGCACGCGCAGCCGGTCGACGATGGCGGGCACGTCCGCGAAGAATTCCAGCGCCTCGTCCACCGTCATGTTCAGGATCTCGTGCACGTTCTTGCCGCGGTAGCGGATCTCCAGCACGTCCTGCTTGTAGCGCGTGCCGTGGCAGGCCTCGCACTCCAGGTACAGATCGGCCAGAAACTGCATCTCCACGCGCACGAACCCCTCGCCCTGGCAGACCTCGCAGCGGCCGCCGGGCACGTTGAACGAGAAGTAGCCAGGCTTGAGACCGCGCACGCGGGCCTGGGGCGTCGCGGCCAGCAGCTCCCGGATCGGGTCGAAGACCTTCGTGTAAGTGGCAGGGTTAGAGCGCGGCGAGCGGCCGATCGGACTCTGATCGACCATTTCCACGCGATCGATCAGGTGGTGGCCATGAATGGCATCGTGCGCGCCGACCTTCGCCTCGCCGTCGTAGGTGCCCTTGAGGCGGGCCAGCCCCAGGTACAGCGTGTCGTGCACGAGCGTCGACTTGCCCGAGCCGGAAACGCCCGTCACGCACACCAGCACACCCAGCGGGAAGCGCACGGTCAGCCACTTCAGGTTGTGCTGGCGGGCGTTTTCCACCACGATCATGTCTTCTTCGTTGATGGGGCGGCGACGGCGGGGCACCTCGATCCGTCGGCGGCCGCTCAGGTAGGCGCCCGTCAGCGAGCGCTCGTCCCGGAGCAGTTCTTCGTAGGTGCCCTGGAAGACGACCTCGCCGCCATGCTGGCCGCTACCCGGTCCGAGGTCCACGATGTGGTCGGCGCGGCGGATCGTCTCGGCGTCGTGCTCGACGACGATCACCGTGTTGCCCAGATCGCGCAGCCGCTCCAGAATGCGGATCAGCCGGTCCGTGTCGCGCGGATGCAGGCCGATCGACGGCTCGTCGAGCACATAGAGCGCGCCCACCAGCGCCGAGCCCAGCGACGTGGCCAGATGGATGCGTTGCGCCTCGCCGCCCGAGAGCGTGTGGCTGAGCCGGTCGAGCGTCAGGTAGTCGAGTCCGACTTCGTCCAGGTAGCGCAGCCGGCGCCGGATTTCCTCCAGCAGTTCGCCCGCCACCTGCTGCTCGTAAGGAGTGAGTTCCAGCGTGTCGAAAAACTCACGGGCGGCCCGAATGGTCAGTTCGCACACTTCGCCGATATGCAGGCCGCCCACCTTCACGTAAAGCGCCTCTTTGCGGAGCCGGTAGCCGTCGCAATCCGGGCACCGCGTGTAGCCGCGGAAGCGGGCGTGGAAGATCCGGTAGTGGGGCTTGTAGCTATGCTTTTCCAGAAAGCGGAAGAAGCCGTAGATGCCGATATAGTCGCCCTTACCTTCCCAGATCAGGCGCTTTTCGCGTTCGGAAAGCAGGCGATAGGGTTTGTCGATGTCGATGCGCTCTTCGAGGGCGAGCCGCAGGAGCTGGCGGTAGTGCTGGCTCCACTTCTCGGTGCGGAACGGCGCGATGGCACCCTGGCGGATCGACAGGTCCGGGTTCGGGATGATCAGGTCCGGGTCGAGGCCGGGCACGCGACCGAAGCCCTGGCAGGTGGGGCAGGCGCCGACCGGGCTGTTGAACGAGAACAGCAGCGGCGTGGGCTCCTCGAAGACCATCCCGTCGCGCTCGAAGTGCTCGCTGAAGAAGAGCAGGTCGGCCTTCGGGTCGAAGCGTTCGTCGCGGCGTGGCACGCGCACGACCACGCAGCGACCGCCCCCTTCCCGGAAAGCCTGCTCCACCGAATCGGCGATGCGGGAACGGTTGGCCTCGTCGCCCGGACGCACCACCAGGCGATCGACCAGCACCAGCAGTCGGTCGCGGGCCACCCGGACCGAAGCCGGATCGCGCTCGCTCAGGTCCAGCACCTCGGGAGCAGCCCCGTTGGCGGCCTGTTTTTCGGTGGGGAGCACCACCAATCGCGAAAAACCGCGCTGGCGCAGCGCGGCCAGTTCGTCCTGCAGCGTGCGCTTTTTGTGGGAAGGGCAGAAAAAGCACAGGTAGCAGCGCGTGCCGTCCGGCAGGCGTTCGTGCAGCGCCTGGGCCACGGTGGTGGGCGAGTCGCGCCGCACCTCTTCGCCGCTGATGGGCGAGTAGGTGCGACCGATGCGGGCATAGAGCAGCCGCAGGTAGTCGTAGATCTCGGTCTGGGTGGCGACCGTCGAACGCGGGTTGCGGGAGCCAGACTTCTGCTCGATGGCGATGGCGGGCGCCAGCCCCGTGATCAGATCGGCATCGGGCCGGTCCATGCGCTCCAGAAACTGGCGGGCGTAGGCCGAAAGACTCTCCACGTAGCGCCGCTGGCCTTCGGCATAGATCGTGTCGAAGGCCAGGCTCGACTTGCCCGATCCACTTGGCCCCGTGATGACGATCAGCTTTCGCTTGGGCAGGTCCAGGTCGATGTTTTTCAGGTTGTGCTGGCGCACGCCGCGCAGCACGATGTGCGTGCGCGCCTTCCGGCGCAATTCGTCGGATACGGCCAGTGCGGCTACCGGGGTAACGGACTCCATGAACCCTTCAGCACGTTTGCGATGCGTTTTCCGTTAACGCGCAGCCGGCCCGATAGATGCGTTGCGTCGGCGGTCGGTGCATCCGATCTTGGACGCAAAAACACGGGAGGCGACGATGGACGACGTTCAGGTAAGCACCTGGAAGGCGTTGCCGGTTGCCGAGCCGGCGCCCGGCATGACGCGTCGGCTGATGAGCGGCGCGCAGGCGATGCTGGCCTGGTTCGAGTTCGAGCCGGGCGCCCGCGTGCCCTGGCACCGGCATGAGAATGAGCAGTTCACCTATGTGCTGCAGGGCCGCCTGCGGCTCCGGATCGGTGAAGCGCCTGCGCGCGAGATAGTGCTGACCGCGGGCGACGTGGTCTGCATTCCCGCCAACGTTCCGCACGAAGCCGAAGCGCTCGAAGCGACCATCTCGCTCGACGTTTTCAGTCCACCACGGCAGGACTGGTTGCCATAAAAAAGCCGGCTCATTGGAGCCGGCTTTTTTGTGAAACGGATGCGCCTGTCTCAGGCCGCTTCCGCCTGCTTGGGTTGTTCGGCATAGGTTTCGGCGATGACCCAGGCGGCGCCGCCCAGCGCCGTGTCTTTCAGGAAGTTCGTCAGCCCGGCCATGACGCCCTGGTTGATCATGGCCGGCAGGTGGATGGTCAGCGCAAAGATGAACAGCAGAATACCGAGCAGTTGGCAGGCCAGCCGCGCCTGCTTGCCCGTCAGGATGGCGATGGCCGCCGCCAGCATGGCCAGCCCCGTCAGGTACACCCAGAATACCCCGCCGGGAATCGGCACGATGCCGCTCAACATGGAGGCGTTGATAAAATGATTCAGGCCGAAAATGATGAACGTGAGCCCGTAGAGAATCCGGCCGATTTTGAGCGTCGAGAATTTCATGGCGCTTAAGGGGTTTGGTGGGGGAGGTTGCGAACTGTTTAAACATAAATTCGTTAATTTTTTAAATCAAGAGTTGGTGAAACAAAAAGCAAATTGCGCTCGCGATCCGATATGCTGAAGCGTGGACGCTGGCTGCTGATGCTCCTGGCGCTGGCCGGATGTCAGCTGGTAGGTTCGGAAAGAGGGACGGTGCTCATCGAGTCCGGACCTGCGCAGATCGTGGTGGAAAACCGGATGGGTGTGGCGCTCTGTGTGTGGATGATCGATGAGCGCACACTGGTTCTGGCCGACATTGCCCTTGAACCCTGTCTGGAGCCCAATCTGGAGGCCGGTCAGACGAAGATCTTCCCGGTGCAGGTACCTCAAGGCGAAGTGGGTATCACCATGGTGGTTTTCTGGGCCACATTTCTGCAGAACGACTGGCGCTGGCAGCGCGTCTGGGTGCCGGCGAGCACGACCGCGTCAGTGCGACGTTTCGGAAAGTAGCACGTCGGCCAGGACGGGCAGGTGGTCCGAGGCGAAGCGGCCCTGTTCGTCGAGGTCCACCAGGATGGCATGTCGCAGCACGCGCACGTCGGGTGTGACGAAGATGAAGTCGATGCGGCGGCCGGGTACGAGGCGCTCGAAGCCGTTCCAGGTGGTGCGGGGCCCGTAGTGTCCGTTTTCGGCCTGACAGAGCGCATCGCGTAGCAGGCCGTCGGCGGTTAGGGCCCGGTAGGGGGGCGTGTCTTCGGTCGTGTTGAAGTCCCCGGTGAGGAGGACCGGCGCTGTGCGGGCGCGTTCGGCGATCACGCGATGCAGGAGTCGGGCGCTTTCGAGGCGGGCCTGTGCGCCTTCGTGGTCGAAGTGCGTGTTGAAGACGAAGAATGTTCGGCCGGTGCGGCGGTCGCGGAAGCGGGCCCAGGTGCAGATGCGTTCATGGGCGGCGTCCCAGCCGCGGCTGCCGGGCACCTCCGGCGTGGGCGAAAGCCAGAACGTGTGGCTTTCCAGCAGAACCGATCCGTGCGGTAAAAGATGGCACTGAACTCGCCGCCGTCGCGGCCGTCGGTGCGTCCGACACCCACCCAGCGGTAGTCCGGCAGGCGGGCCTGCAGGCTGTCGAGCATGGCGCGGAGGGCTTCCTGCACGCCGAGCACGTCGGGCTCGAAGAAGCGCACGAAGGCCGCGATGCGGTCGATGCGGTGTGGCCAGGCGTTGGGTCCGTCGGCCGGATTGTCGAAGCGCAGGTTGTAGCTGACCACGCGCAGCGCGGCGGTGTCGGGCGCTTCCGGTCGGGCATCGGTCGGCTCGGCCGCCGTCGTCTGCCAGGTGTCGAGCAGAAAGGCTTCGAGCCGGTTGGTCGCCGCGTTGAACCCCTGGCCTACGATGTAGCGGCCGTTTGGCGAGATGGCCTGCGCCGTGCGCAGGTAAGATCCGACCGGCGTGAGCAGATCGGCATAGACCGCGCTCAGATCTTCCAGGCCGACTCCGTCGGTCCAGCGAAAAGCCCGACGCTCACCGTTTTCGTTGAACATCACGCCGACCACCATCGAGCCGTCGGCCGTCACGTCGTAGGCCTGCGTCTGCGGGTATGCGGTCGGCCCGGCCAGCTCGCTGAGCACCCCGTTGTCCACGCGAAAGGCAACCAGCACGTCGTTGCCGGGCACGTGGGCCCAGCCAACGACCACGCTACCATCGTCCGAGACGGCTGTGGCGGTGCTGGAGTCATAGAGCACGTACATCAGCGTTCCGAGCGGCTGCATGCCATCGGCCGCCGTCCAGCGAAACGCGTGGTATTTCCCGAACTGGTTCTGCGCGCTGCCCACGACGATCGCTCCGTCGGCCGAGACGTTTTCGGCCAGACTTGCCTCGCCGCCCAGCGTGCCGAGCAGTTGCAGGCCGTCGGTCTCCGTCCAGCGAAAGGCTTCGCGGGGAGAAGGGCCTTCCAGGAGCGACCAGTTGTAAACGACGCCCACGATAACGCCACCGTCGGCCGAGACGGCCCAGGCCTCGCCGGAATTGTAGCCGGGCGTCTCCAGCGGAAGCACGTCCGGCTGGCCGTTCTGATCCTGGTCCGGATTGTCCGGGTGCCACCGGAACGCCTGCGTGAGCGTCAGGAAGGCCGATCCCACGAACGTAGCGCCGTCGTGCGAGAGTCCCCGGCACGACCGGTGCGATCGGGCAGGATGGCGGTCTCCATGCCGTCGCTTTTCGTCCACCGGAACAGCCGGGTGTTTTGCACCGTGAGCCCTTCGACCTGCTGATAGTAGCCGACCACGATGTGGCCGAAGGCCGAGACGTCGTAGGCAATGCTCCAGTTGCCGTCGGCCGTGCCGAGCCAGGTCAGGCGCGGACCGGGCGTGCCGATCTGTGCCCGTGCATCGGGCATGCCACTGATCAGCAGGAGGCTCAGCAGGATGGACCAGAAGGCGGGGCGGCCATGCATGCTCATGACAGGTCGTTTTGGTGAAAGAAAACCCGGCGCGGAGGGGCGCAAAAGGAAAAAGGTTCCGTTTCGAAAACGTTATCCGGCTATGGACGACTTATATCGGGAGGGTAGGTTTTTCCGCACAGAAAAGCAAGGCCGCATCATCAGTGGGGTGTTGGTCGTGGGGTGGCATGGAATTAGAAAGCAAGAAAACCTGCATGCAGGGAGGTTGTGTGACAGGGAGTTTTTAAGTTTCACCGGGATTAAGCGATACTTTCTGGCGCGAAACCGTTTACAGTCTGGCACCCCGATGACTCCGACCGCACTCACTCCTTCAGAGCATATCCCGACGCTGACCGACCTGGAGCTGGAGTGTCCCCCGCTTCCGCAGACGCTGCTGGAAGCCATTCTGCTCATGGAACGACCGGAGCCGCCCGAGCCTGAGGAGGTCGAAGCCATGCTGCAGCACGATCCGGCAGCGGTAGCCCGCCTGCTGCGCGTGGCCAACTCGGCCTATTACGGACTCCGGGGACGCATCGGCGACGTGCGCCATGCGATCGTCGTGCTGGGGCCGCCCGCCGTAGTCGGGATGGTCATGAGCATGGGCATGCTCTCGATGAAGAGCGCCTTCGATGCCCGGACGGCCGCGCCGTTTCTGAATCTGGTGCGCCATTGCGCGGCCACCGCCTACCTGGCCCGTTTGCTCATTCAGCGCGCACCCCGGCCGGGCGACTGGCGGCCGGAGTCGGCCTACACGGCCGGACTGCTGCACGACTTTGCCAAACTTCTGCTGCTTTACAACAAGCCCGACGCGGCACTGGCCGCCTTCCAGCCGGGCGCCGGTCCACGTACGCCCGAAGAACAGGAGGCCGTCTTTGGCTACAGCCTGGAGGTGATCACCCAGGCGCTGGCACTGCACATGAAACTACCCGAGCCGCTCTTCCGGGCGCTGATGGACCTGTACGGCGAAGGACGCGGCGACGGCGTGGCCGCCACCCCGGGCGCACTGCTGCGGGTGGCCAGCCTGGGCGCTACCTGGCTGGACTATGGCTTCGACGAACCGCTCCGCAGGGAAGAAGAACCGCTGGACGCCGACTGAGAACTGACCGCACAGCTCTTCGGCTATCCGGATGCCGATTCCGTCTGGCAGACCGTAGAAGCGGCCCGCGAAATCCTGCAGAACTACGTCGACGCGCACTTCTGAGCGATAACCGGCACGTCCTATCTTTCGACTCCGGACGGAAAGGCCTGGCGTCGAAACGATGGATATTCTCAACGTCCTGCCCGAAGCGACGTTTGCCGCGCTGGACGATCTGCTGACGTTCATCAGCATCTACGACGATCGAGCGCGCACGCGCGCCTACCTGCGACTGCTGCGGGCGCACCGCCGCGCCATCGCCGGGGCCGTATGCGTCGATGCGGGCTGTGGAATGGGATACTTTAGCGAGGAACTGGTGCGCCTGGGCGCCCGACGAGTCTATGCGGTCGAGGCCAACCCCCACCTGTACGCGCTGGCTTCGGAACGACTGGCCGCCTACTCGGAGGTGGTCTGCGTTCATCAGGAAATCCAGCAGTTCGAGCCGGACGAGCCCGTCGATGTGCTCGTCCACGAATTCTTCGGGCCGCTGCTCTACGACGAAGACCTGCACGTGCTCGAAGCGCTCCGTTTTCGTCCCCGCCTCGTGTTGCCGGATCGAGCCGTGCTGATGGGCGGGTTGACCTGGATCGAGCAGGTGGCCGACGAAACCGTTACGCCGGCTGTCGTGCGCCGCCTCGAAGGAGCGCTGGTGTCGGGGCTTTTCGACGAAGGGGATCTGCCGCTGCAGTTTCCGGTCGCCCGCTGGGCGTTCGGACAGGCCGAGCGCGAGGTCGTGTGTGATCTGAGCGGCCGAGAGGGCGACCTGCTGTACCTGGGGCTTCAGATCTACCACGGCGACCGGCTGATCTGCCAGGCCGGGCGTTGTCCGAACTGGCCCTATGTGTGGACGCCGCGCATGGGCAATCGCTTCCGGCTGCGCTTCGTGCCTGCCGAGCGCGGCGCCGAGGTGCATTTCGCCTGGCTGTAAGCGGAACGTAAGCCGCAGGCTGCGGTTCGGTGCCTCGAGGTACGACGTGGCAGGGTAGCCCATGACGTTTTTGAACCCGCTGGCGCTGCTGGCCCTGGCGGCGGCCGCCATTCCGATTCTGGTGCATCTGTTTCACTTTCGGCGGCCGCAGCGTGTGGCCTTCAGTTCGCTGGCTTTTCTGAAGGAACTGCAGCAGACGGCCCTGCAGCGGCTGCGCATTCGCCAGTGGCTCCTGTTGCTGCTGCGCACGCTGGCGCTGGTGTGCCTGGTGCTGGCGTTTGCCCGACCGGTCGTTCGTGGACCGCTGGCGTCCTGGGCCGGAGGCGGAACGCCCCCGGTCGTGGGACTGGTGGTGGACAATTCGCCCTCGATGGCCGTGCGGGATGCCGGCGGCGCCTATTTTGCGCAGGCCCGGACCATTGCCGCCGGCATTCTGGCGCAGCTCGATCCCGACGCCCGCGTCTGTCTGGTGCCGGTGGCCGGTGCGGCGATGACGCCGGAGCCGGTGCCGCGCGACGTGGCCGAAGAACAGCTGCGTCTGCTGACGGTTCAGCACGGTGCCCGGACGTTTGCGGCCGCGTTGCGCGAGGCCTACGCTTGCGTGCAACAGGTGCAGGCGCCGGCCGTGTTGTATGCGATCGGCGACCTGCAGGCTTCAACGCTGGTCGATTCGCTGGCCCAACCCGTTGCGGAGCCGCTGCCCGCGCTGCTGATTCCCGTCGGTGGCCAGACGCCCGCCAACCTGGCCATCACGGCCGTTCGAATCGTCAGCCGCATCATCGAACAGGGGCAGCCTGTCCGAATTGAAGTCACACTGGCGAATTTCGGAACGGCCGCCGCCGAGGGCGTAGTGGCGACGCTTTCGCTGGAGGAGCAGCGGGTGGCGCAGGCTTCGGTCGATCTACCGCCCGGCGGCACTGCCCGCGTCACGTTGACCACCACGCCGGCCCGTCGGGGCTGGCTGCCCGGCGTGGTGGAACTGCTCCAGCCCGATGCCCTGCTCGAAGACAACACGCGTTACCTGGTGCTGCACGTACCGGAAGTGCGGCGGCTGTTGCTGGTGGCCGGTGCGCAGGCCCGCACCGACTATCTGGAGCTGGCGCTTTCGCCGGAGATTCGTCAGGAGCGCGTGCGCTTCGAGATCACCCGGATCCCGGAGGAGGCGCTGCCGGCCACCGCGCTCGATGGCTACGATGTGGTGGGGCTGGTCGGCCTGCACGACCTTTCGAGTGGCGAGGTGGCGACGCTGGCCCGCTATGTGGCCGAGGGCGGCGGGCTGCTGTTTTTCCCGGGCGCCGACGGGCGACTGGAAGACTACCGGCGGCTGTTGGAGGCGCTGGAGGCCGGACAGGTGCGCGGGTTTGTTGGCAACTGGAACGGCACGATGCCGATCGCGACGTTCGATCGCATGGACCTGGCCCATCCGCTTTTTGAAGGGCTGTTCGTGCGACTGCCCGGCCAGCGCGCGATCCGGACCGAGCGCCCGGCCGTGTACTTCGCGTTGAACTATGCGCCCGGTAGCGGCCTGGAGCAGACGCTGATCCGGCTCAGCAACGGACTCCCTCTGCTGCAGGAGGTGCGGCACGTCGCAGGACGCGTGCTGCTCTGGACGACGGCCCCCGATCCGGCCTGGAGCGAGCTTCCGCTGCGCGGGCTGTTCGTGCCGTTGCTTTACCGATCGGTGTTCTACCTGGCGGGGAGCGAAGAAGAGGCGCAGGACGCGCTGACGGCCGGCATGCCCGCCCGCATCCGGCTCCAGACGTTTCCGACCGACGCCGTCCCGGAGCTGGTCGGGCCGGACGGACAGGTGTATCGGGCCGAGCCGGAGCGGCAGGGTGGGGCACGCTGGGCGCGCTTCGAGCCGGGTCCGGCGCAGCCGGGTATCTACGAGCTGCGGGCGGGCAACCAGGTGGTGCGACGTGTGGCGGTCAACCCGGCGGTGGCCGAATCGGACCTGCGGCCGGAAGCGCCCGAGGCGGCCGTGCGTCGCCTGCAGGAGCAGACTGGCCTGTCGGTGACGCTGCTGGAGGTGCCGGAGGCTTCGCCGCAGGCCGTCGCGGCGGCGCTTCGCCAGGCGCAGGTCGGCGTGGAACTCTGGAACGTCTTGCTGGGGCTGGCGTTGGGCCTTCTGGTACTGGAAATGCTGGTGGCACTCCGCACGCGAATCGAAACCGTAACTGCCGGCAACGCGTAGTTTTCCCTACCTGCGCGTGCCCCGATTGCAGGCAGCACCATGAATGCGATGGCCGAATTTCTTCGCACGCTGCACGGCGTCCTGCCGGTCTGCTTTTTCGGGGTCACGCTGCTTTTTTTCGTCGTTACGCTCTTTCATTACTGGCAGATACGGGAGGTGCACCTGCGCTGGCTTCGCCGGTGGCCGCTGTTGCCTACCGGCTTTCTGCTGCTCGTCGTTGCGCTGGGTGCCTATGCCGCGCTGAGCGAGCAGCCTGTTCCGATTTTGCGCCTGAGCCTCTACTTTGCCGGCGGACTTTTCTGGCTGGGTGCAGCGCTGGTGTCGGAGCAGGTGTTGATCACGAATTGCGGCATCATCGACGGGCTGAGCCGGCACGATCGCTACGTGGGCTGGGGGCAGATCCTGGACTATTTTCCCTGGCAGGATCCAAACGGCCGCGTGCGCGGCTTTGCGTTTCTGTTTGTCGATGCGCGAAACAGACGGCGGCGGCTCAACCTGGCCGTTCCGCCCGCACGGCAACCGGCCTTCCGGCGCGTATTGGCTCGTTATCTGGATACCCGCTTCGAAATGACCGTGCAGCAGTGCTACGGGAAAACGCTCGAAGGATAGGCCGGCACTTTGCCGTCCGGGCAACGTTGAACTTTCCGGAAGTGAAAAGAAAACAGTAACCAGACCGATTCTGCATACGGCGTTGTACACGGCCACAGCACCTCGTCCGGAAACCGCGATTCTGGTGGGCGTCGTAACGCCCGAGACGACGCGCTGGGATGTCGAGGATTCGCTGGAAGAACTGGCGCAGCTGGCCCGCACGGCGGGCGCCGAAGTGACCGATCGCGTGCTGCAGGTGCTCCGGCGCGTCCATGCCGCCACCTACGTCGGCCGCGGGAAGGTCGAAGAACTCAAACGCCTGGTGGCCGCGCGCAAGAGCGATCTGGTCATCTTCGACGACGACCTCTCGCCCGCGCAGATGCGCAACCTGGAACGGGCGCTGGGCTGTAAGCTGCTCGACCGCACCGGTCTGATCCTGGACATTTTCGCCCGGCGGGCCCGTACGGCCGTGGCCAAAACGCAGGTCGAGCTGGCCCAGCTCGAGTACATGCGCACGCGCCTGACGCGCCAGTGGACGCACCTGTCGCGCCAGAAAGGCGGGATCGGCACGAAAGGGCCGGGCGAAACCCAGATCGAAACGGACCGGCGGCTGATCGCCCGGCGTATCGCCGTGCTCCGGGAGCGTCTGGAACGGATCGACCGGCAGCGGACCACCCAGCGCAAAAAGCGCCAGCGCTATACCCGCGTGTCGCTGGTCGGCTACACAAACGCCGGAAAATCGACGCTGATGAACGTGCTGGCCGGCACCAATGTGCTGGCTGAGGACCGGCTCTTTGCCACGCTGGATGCCACTACCCGGCTGGTTCATCTGGAGCCGGGCAAGCCGGTGCTTCTGTCCGACACGGTCGGGTTCATTCGCAAGTTGCCGCACCGGCTCATCGAAAGCTTCAAGAGCACGCTCGACGAGGTGCGCGAAAGCGATGTGCTGCTCCACCTGGTGGATGCCACCCATCCGCGCTTCGAGGATCACATCCAGGTGGTGCACGAGACGCTGGCCGAGCTGGGCGCTGCCGACAAACCGATGCTTCTTGTGTTCAACAAAATAGACAGACTGGCCGATCTGGGGTTGCTGCAGGCGTTGCGGGCAGAATATCCCGAGGCCGTCTTCATCTCGGCGCTGCGCGGGATCGGCCTCGAAGAACTCAAGCGGCGGCTGCAGGAGCGCATCGAAGCCGAAGCGCTGGAGCTGGACGTCTGCGTGCCGCTGACCGAGGGGCGCACGCTTTCCTATCTCTACCAGGTGGCCGATGTGCTGGAAGAAACCTATCTCTACGCCCGCAACGGCCACGATGAGACGCCGCTACCGGCCGCACGGCTCCGGTTGCGCGTGCCGGTGCACCGACAGGCGGCCGTCGAACGCCTGCTGATGCGCTTCCGTTCGTTGCAACCGCTGCCGGATATGGCGTCGTAGGCGTCGAAGGCATGCGCCAGAAGTGGCTGCTATGGGGACTAAAAAATCCCTTGCATTCAACCGATGCTTACTGTAAATCTTGGGTGAAGCGCCGGCCTGCAACGAAGCGGTAAGTTGTGGCTCGGGGCGGCCAGCGCGGGGAAACGGTACAGGGGTTGCCCGGTATTCCGGAAGAGGAGCCGGGCCCTACGAAGTGGGAGGTACTGCCATGCGGATTGCGCAACTGATTCAAGAAGGGTTGCAGCCCCTGAGCCCCGGTGACACCGTGCATCGGGCCCGGGAGCAGATGGCCGCGCAGCGGATACGGCACCTGCCGGTGGTCGACGAGGCGGGCGAACTGCTGGGCGTGGTCTCGGACGAACAGCTGCGTCTGGTGGACGACCCGAACCTGCCGGTGGCGATGCTGGTACGTGGTACGCCCGTTAGCGTTACGCCCGACCTGCACGTGTTCGACGCCGCCCGGGTGGTGCTGCAGCACGGGCTGACCGTACTCCCGGTCGCGGAGTCGAATCACCACTACCGGGGCGCCGTGCCGGCTCAGCATCTGCTGGAGCAGCTCATCCGGATGCTCTCGCTGCACGAGCCCGGGGCCATCCTGGAGCTGGAGATCGACGCCCGCGACTATGCACTCTCCAACCTGCTCTACTGCGTGGAGCAGTGCGATGCGCGCGTGCGGGCGCTGGTCGTCGAGCCGCTCGACGCTTCCGAGAGCCGCTTCCGCGTCACGCTCAAACTGAACGTGCAGGACACGGCCCGCATCCGCCATGTGCTGGAGCACCGCGGCTTCCACGTGGCGGCCGCCTACAACGAAGAGGACGACGAAGAACTCCGCCAGCGCATCGAAGCCTTCATGCGCTACCTGGAGGTCTGAACGATCCCGGGCTGTGAATAAGAAAAGGAAGGGGCCGAAAGGCCCCTTTTTGCGTTGAAAACGGGCGATGCCGTTATCGTACGGGCTGTGGGACGGGCTGGCCGTTCTGCTTGTAGATGACGCCCGCCTTCATCACGAACGACACGTTCTGCAACGCCGCAATGTCTTCCAGCGGATTGCGCGTGACAGCGATCACGTCGGCCCATTTGCCGGGCTCGAGCGTGCCGAGGTTGTCGAGCTGGCCCAGCAGGTCGGCGGCATTGTAGGTGGCCGCCTTGATGGCCTCGATGGGCGGCATCCCGGCCTCGACCATGTAGACGAACTCCAGCGCGTTGCGGCCGTGGCGGAAGACGCCCGCGTCGGTCCCGAACGCGATGGGCACGCCGGCCCGATAGGCTCGGGCGAACGTCTCCTGAATGACCGGTCCGATCCGCTGCGCCTTTTCGGCCACCACCGGCACGTAGTAACCGGGGATTTTGGCGGAGTCGGCCACGCTACGGCCCGCCGTGATCGTCGGCACCAGGTAGACGCCGTACTCCTTCATCATCTGCATGGTCTGGTCGCTCATGAACGTGCCGTGTTCAATGGAGGCCACGCCGGCCCGGATGGCGCGCTGCATGCCTTCGTCGCCGTGCGCGTGGGCGGCCACTTTCAGCCCGAAGTCGCGGGCCACTTCGACGATCGCCCGGATCTCGTCTTCAAAGAACTGCGGCGAGGAGCCGTCCCGGGCGATCGAGAGCACGCCCCCGGTGGCCGTGATCTTGATCACGTCGGCGCCGCGCTTGATGGCCAGCCGGGCACCCCGGCGGGCGCTGGCCACGCCATTGACCACCCCTTCGGCTTCGGTCGGAATGCCCAGAATGTCCTCGCGGAAGCCGTTCGTGGGATCGGCGTGCCCGCCCATGATGGCCAGGCTTTTGCCCGCTACGAACATACGGGGACCGACGATCCAGCCCTGGCTGATCGCATCCCGGAGCGCCAGATCGATCCCTTCGTTACCGCCCACGTCGCGTACCGTGGTGAAGCCCGCCATCAGCGTACGCCGGGCATAGACCGAAGCCCGGAGCGCCTGCAGCGCGGGCGACATCTGAAACCGATCCAGGTAGCCCCCTTTCCGGCTTTCCATCGACAGGTGCGTGTGCATGTCGATCAGGCCGGGCAGGCAGTAAGCCCGGCGTAGATCGACCACCTGATCGCCTTCCTGCGGCGTGACAAAGCCGGACTGCACCGCTTCGATACGTTCACCACGCACGATGATGGTGCGCTCGGATATGGGTTCCGGGGAGACGCCGGGGTCGATGACCGTGCCGCAATGCACGAGCAGACGGCCGGAAGCGGGCTGCGCCTGCACGCCGGCGGCCAGTCCGAGTAGCAGCAGGAAAATGCACCAGCGCATGGCTGCAACGGGTTGGTGGTTCGCGGATGCCTTCAGCATACGACATTTCGCACACAGAAGGAACACCCTCCGGCGGCGCGCATAGGCTTGCGCTGCCATGCACGAGGAACCCATGGAAAAAGCGCCGACAGGGCGTCCCGGCCTGCTCGAAGCGTTCTGGCTGCTGAGCGCACTGCGCGTGGCGGTCCGGACGGCCGTCGCCGTACGCGCCCGACGCGAAGCACTACCGCTTCGGGTACGGCTGCGTCGGGAAGTGCGCCGACTGCGGCGGTTGCTCGACCGCCTGCAACTGGCGCTGCTCTACGCGGACGTCGTCGGAGACCAGACGCTCGATGCCGCGCTGCTGCGGCGCTTCGATCTGCTACTCACCGCCCGGGAGGTGGCCGACGCCTGGCGCACGCTCCATCAGGATCTGCTGCAATGGTACCCCGAGGTCCCGGCCTCGCTCGTGGAGGCGGTGCGGCGGGCGGCGCGCCGATTCGACCGCCTGGACGCCGAGTCGCCCGCCATCCGGTGGCAGGCGGCCCTGCACTTCGGAAACCGCGTGTTACGGGCCGTTCGGCACATGCTGCGCCGGAAGCGCTGAGAACTTCGACAGGGGCCGGGCGTACCACATCTGCTTGGTATTTGTCGAAAAAATCCGGTTTTTGCCGGTTATCAGGGAGTGGCAACTTCTATGCGTACGCGTCCTGCTGAGGCTTCGAACTACGTTGCTTCCAATATCCAGATTCTCGAAGGGCTCGAAGCGGTTCGCAAACGGCCCGCCATGTACATCGGGGATGTGGGCATTCGTGGCCTGCATCACCTGGTTTACGAGGTGGTGGACAACGCGATCGACGAGGCGATGGCGGGCTATTGCGACCGCATCGCCGTGACGATCAACGAAGACGGTTCCATCACGGTCGAAGACAACGGTCGCGGTATTCCTGTCGACGAGCACCCGACCGAGAAGCGGTCGGCGCTCGAGGTGGTGATGACCACGCTGCACGCCGGCGGCAAGTTCGACAAGAGCACCTACAAGGTGTCGGGCGGACTGCACGGCGTGGGCGTCTCCTGCGTGAACGCGCTCTCCCGCAAGCTGATTGCGACGGTAAAGCGCGACGGGTACGTCTGGCGTCAGACCTATGCCTACGGCAAGCCGACTTCGCCTGTCGAGCGCGTGCGCCCGATGCGCGAGGACGAAGAGACGGGCACGATCGTCCAGTTCTGGCCGGACCCGACCATCTTCAAGACGGTCGAATTCCGGTTCGACACGCTGGCCGAGCGGCTGCGTGAGCTGGCCTACCTGAACCGCGGCGTGCGTATTTCCATCGAGGACCGGCGCGAGGAGGACGAATCGCTCCGCTACGAAGAGTACTACTTCGAGGGCGGGCTCGTCGAGTTCGTCCAGTACCTCGACGAAACGCGCACGCCCATCCACGACGAGGTCATCTACATCGCGGGTGAGGCCGACGACGTGGTCGTCGAGGTGGCGCTGCGCTACAACGACGGCTACGCGGAAAACGTGCTCTCGTTCGTGAACAACATCAACACGCACGAGGGCGGTACGCACGTGGCCGGCTTCCGCACGGCGCTCACGCGCACGCTCAAGGCCTACGCCGAAAAGAACAACCTGCTGAAGAATTTCAAGGGCGAGCTTTCGGGCGAGGATTTCCGCGAGGGGCTGACGGCTGTCATCTCGGTCAAGGTGCCCGAGCCCCAGTTCGAGGGCCAGACCAAGACGAAGCTGGGCAACTCGGAGGTGCAGGGCATCGTGGCCGGGATCGTCTCGGAGCACCTGAGCCGCTGGCTGGAAGACCATCCCCGCGAAGCCCGGCGTATCCTCGACAAGGTGATCCTGGCGGCCCAGGCCCGCGTGGCCGCCCGCAAGGCGCGGGAGCTGGTCCAGCGCAAAAACGCGCTCAACGGCTCCAGTCTGCCCGGCAAGCTGGCCGACTGCGCCTCGCGTGATCCTTCGAAGTGCGAGCTGTTTCTGGTGGAGGGCGACTCGGCCGGCGGGAGCGCCAAGCAGGCCCGCAATCGGGAGTTTCAGGCCATCCTCCCACTGCGTGGAAAGATCCTGAACGTCGAGAAAGCCCGGCTCGACAAGATCCTGGAAAACGAAGAGATTCGAAACATCGTCACGGCGCTGGGGACCGGACTGGCCACCACCGAGGAGGACTTCGACCTGAGCAAGCTTCGCTACCACCGCATCATCATTATGACGGATGCGGACGTGGACGGCGCCCACATCCGGACGCTGCTCCTGACCTTCTTCTACCGCCAGCTCCGGCCGCTCGTCGAAGGCGGCTACATCTACATCGCGCTGCCGCCGCTCTATCGCGTGAAAGTGGGCAAGACGGAGCGTTACGCCTGGAGCGACGAGGAGCTGCGTCAGATTGTGGAGGAGCTGACCGACGGCCAGCCGCAACGGGCCGTCATCCAGCGCTACAAGGGGCTCGGTGAGATGAATCCGGAGCAGCTCTGGGAGACCACCATGAACCCGGAGACGCGCATCCTGCAGCAGGTGACCGTCGAGGATGCGGCGGCCGCCGACCGGATCTTCTCGATCCTGATGGGCGATGCCGTCGAGCCCCGCCGGAAGTTCATCGAACGGAATGCGCGCTACGCGACGCTTGACGTCTGAGGCGCCGGGCTGCTTCCATGACGCCCGATCTGAGCATCGTCGTCCCGGTCTACGACGAGGCCGCTTCGCTTCCGGAGCTGGCCGAGGAGATCCGCGCCGTCTGCGAGACGCATGGCTATAGCTTCGAAGTGTGGTTCGTGGACGACGGCTCGCGGGACGGCTCCTGGGAGGTCATCGAACGGCTGCACGCCGAAGATCCCCGCTTTGCCGGCGTGCGCCTGCGGCGTAACTACGGCAAAAGCGCGGCGCTGGCGGTGGGCTTCGAGCGGGCTCGCGGCCGCTATGTGGTCACGCTCGACGCCGATCTGCAGGACGACCCGGCCGAAATCCCGGCGCTGATCGAACTGCTGGAATCGGGCTACGACCTGGTCAGCGGCTGGAAGAAACGCCGTCAGGATCCACCCAGTAAGACGATCCCGAGCCGCTTTTTCAACTTCGTCACGCGGAAGCTCTCGGGCATTCCGCTGCACGACTTCAACTGCGGGTTGAAAGCCTACCGGCGCGAGGTGGTGAAGGCGGTGCGCGTCTACGGCGAATTGCACCGCTACATTCCGCTGCTGGCCTACTGGGAGGGCTTCACGCGGATCACGGAAAAGCCGGTGCGCCACCGGCCCCGCAAATACGGCCGCACGAAGTTCGGGCTGGAACGCTTCATCCGGGGCTTCCTGGACCTGATCACGGTGCTGTTCCTGACCCGGTTCATGTCGCGGCCCATGCACTTTTTCGGCACGTTCGGCGTGCTGGCGTTTCTGGCAGGGTTTGTCATCAGCCTGTGGCTTTCGCTGGAAAAACTCATCTGGAATCAGCCGCTCACGAACCGGCCGCTGCTACTGCTGGGTGTGCTGATGATCATGGTGGGCGTGCAGATGTTCACGACGGGGCTGCTCGGCGAGCTGATCATCCGGGAGCGGATGGAGCGGACACCCACTTACCAGGTGGTCGAGGAGCGTCCGCCGGAAGTCGTGCGAACCGTCTGACAACCATGGCCCGTCTGACGCTGGTCGGTCCGGTGGCGCCTTACCGCGGCGGTATCGCCCATTTCACCGAAGCGCTGGGGCAGGCGTTGCAGGCGCGTGGTCATCAGGTATCGGCGCTGAGCTTCCGGCGTCAGTATCCCCGGTGGCTTTTCCCTGGCCGCACTCAGACCGAGCCGGAGCCGGTCCCGTCGTCGATGCCGGCCGCCTACGTGCTCGATCCGCTGCGGCCCTGGACCTGGCTACAGGCCGCCCGCTGGCTCAGGGAGCAGCGGCCGGAGCTGGTCGTGTTCCAGTACTGGATGCCGTTCTTTGCGCCGGCCTACGGGACGATCGCCGGACGCCTGCGTCGGTGGGAAGTGCCTACCGTGGTGCTCGTGCACAACGCGCTGCCGCACGAACGCCACGTGCTCGATGCCACGCTCAGCCGCTGGTTTCTGCGTCGGTGTCGGGCGCGGATCGTACTTTCGGAAACGGTAGCCCGCCAGCTTGCGACGCTGGGCCTGCCAGCCGACGTGCAGCTCGTGCATCCCGTCGATCCCCGCTATGGCCCGGTGCGTCCCCGTCTGGAGGCGCGCAGGCGGCTGGGCCTGCCGCCCGATGCGCCGGTGCTGTTGTTCTTCGGATTTGTGCGTCGCTACAAGGGACTGGACGTGCTGCTGGAGGCGATGCCGGCGATTCGGGCGACGCTACCGGACGTACAGCTCCTGGTGGCGGGCGAGTTCTACGAACAGGCGGACCGCTACCGGGCACGCATCCGGGAGCTGGGCCTGAGCTCCTGCGTGCACGTGCACGACCGCTACATTCCCGAATCGGAGGTGGTCTGGTATTTTTCGGCGGCGGATCTGGTCGTGCAGCCCTATCTTTCGGCCACCCAGAGCGGCGTTGTGCCCATGGCCTTTCACTTTGAGCGGCCGGTGGTGGTGACGGCCGTGGGAGGCCTTCCCGAGGTGGTGCCGCACGAGGTGGCCGGCTTTGTCGTGCCGCCGGGCGATCCCGGTGCGCTGGCCGAGGCCGTTGTGCGTTTTTTCCGGGAGGAGTGGGCCAAGCGCCTGACCGAGGGCGTGCGTCGCCTGCGCGGACGCTACGGCTGGGAGCCGCTCTGTGAAACGCTGGAACGAATGCTTGCCGACTGATGCGCTACGATCCGGTCAAAGATCGGCTGGGATGGATCTTCGGACGCCACCCGCTGCTGCAGCGGCTGTTTTTTGCGCTGCTGCACCTGATTTTTCTGCGAAGCTGGTACGTACGGCGGGCGCTGCGTCGGATCTTCGAAGGCTGGCCGGCCGACCGGCCGGTGCGCGTGCTCGATGCCGGGACGGGCTTCGGCCAGTACGCCTACTACATCGCCCGCCGGTGGCCCCATGCCGAGGTCGTCGGTGTCGATCTCAAAACCGACTATCTGGAACAGGCCCGGCGCTTCGTGGCGCGTGCGCCCGTGGCCGGTCGCGTGCATTTTGTGCAGGACGACCTGACGCGCCTGCAGACCGAAGGGCCGTTCGACCTGATCCTGTCGGTGGACGTGCTGGAGCATATCGAAGACGATCGGGCCGTGCTGCGCAACTTTGCGCGCGTGCTGCGGCCCGGCGGCTATGTGATCATCAACACGCCGTCGGACCAGGGCGGCTCCGACGTGCAGGCGCCCGGCCAGCAGAGCTTCATCGAAGAGCATGTGCGCGAGGGCTACAGCCGCGAGCTGCTGGAAGCGCGTCTCCGCGAGGCTGGCCTGGAACCCGTCGAAAGCCACTACAGCTACGGCCCGTTCGGATCGCTGGCCTGGCGGCTGCTTATCAAGTATCCCATGCTGGCGCTCAACCGGACGGCGCTGGCCTACCTGCTGCTTCCCGTGTACTACCTGGTCGTGTTGCCCGTGGGACTGGTGCTGAACGCGCTGGATCTGGTGCGGGAAAACCGGACGGGCACCGGGCTGATCGTGGTGGCCCGCAAGCCGGAAGGCTAACGCCGGCGTCGGTAAAGGCGGACAATATGTCGCGGTAGTCTGGATTGTGCATCAAAGGCGGGCGTTTCGGCATCACGTTGTCGGAGCGACCAGGCCTCGACGGTCAGCGGCCAGACCAGCGCGATGCGCTCGGCCGGCGTCAGGTCCCGCACGGCTTCTTCGTAATCTTCAGCTTCCGCGCGCGTCAGGCGGCGGAGGGTAATTGTTCGGCGACGCATTGCCAGACGCATGATTTTGCATCTTCCTACCTGTTATCGTCAGCAGAGTTGCACGGGGAGGGGGCGCTTTCCCGGCGCTCTACGTCTCCTTGGCGGAGAATCCACGGCGGCGGTTGATCCCTTCGGGCATTTCGGCGTATCTTGGTAGGGCCTGTCTGAAGCCGTCGGGACCCCGCCGCAATCCGCAAAGCAGCCCACCGCACGCTTATGCCGAGCAAGTACATTTTCGTTACCGGAGGTGTTACGTCATCGCTGGGAAAGGGAATCGTCTGCGCTTCGCTGGGCCGCCTGCTCGAAGCGCGTGGCCTGCGCGTGACGATCCAGAAGCTCGACCCGTACATCAACGTCGATCCCGGCACGATGAACCCCTATGAACACGGGGAGGTGTACGTGACCGAGGACGGCGCCGAGACCGACCTGGACCTGGGACACTACGAACGCTTCCTGGGGCGGCCCACCAGCCAGGCCAACAACGTCACGACCGGCCGGATCTACCTGGAGGTCATCACGAAGGAGCGGGCCGGGGCCTATCTTGGCAAGACCGTCCAGGTAGTGCCGCACATCATCGACGAGATCAAGCGCTGGATGCTCAAGCTCGGCGAGACGGGCCAGTACGATGTGGTGATCACGGAGATCGGCGGTACGGTGGGCGACATCGAAAGCCAGCCCTATCTGGAGGCGATCCGCCAGCTCCGCTACGAACTCGGCCAGCGCAACACGCTCATCATTCATCTGACGCTGGTCCCCTACCTGGAGGCGGCGGGCGAGCTCAAGACCAAGCCAACCCAGCACTCGGTCAAGACGCTGCTCTCGCACGGATTGCAGCCCGACGTGCTCGTCTGTCGCTCCGAGTATCCGCTCGATACCGAGCTGCGGCGCAAGATCGCGCTTTTCTGTAACGTCGAGCCGCGGGCCGTCATCGCCGCGCTCGATGCCGAGTCGATCTACGAGGTGCCGCTGCTGCTCCGGGAGGAAGGGCTCGATGCCATTGTGATCGAGCGGCTGTTCGACGAGCAGGAGCGCCAGGCGCTGCACGAGCCGGATCTGGACGACTGGATCGATTTTCTCCGGCGCCTGAAAAGCCCGAAAGCCACCGTGCGCGTGGCCCTTGTGGGCAAGTACGTGACGCACCAGGACGCCTACAAGTCGATCATGGAGAGCTTCGTGCTGGCCGGGGCCGAGCACGGCGTGCAGGTGGAGGTCAAGCAGGTGCTCTCCGACGAGATCACGCGCGAGAACGTGGCCGAGCTGCTGGGTGACGTGTCGGGCATTCTCGTGGCGCCGGGCTTCGGCGAGCGCGGCATCGAGGGCAAGATCGAGGCGGTGCGCTTTGCCCGGGAGCAGAACATCCCGTTCTTCGGAATCTGTCTGGGCATGCAGTGCGCCGTGATCGAATTTGCCCGGAACGTGTGTGGCTGGCACGACGCCAACTCGACCGAATTCGACCCGGACACGCCGCATCCGGTCATTGATCTGATGGCCGAGCAGAAGAAGATCACCGACAAAGGCGGTACGATGCGGCTGGGCGCCTACGACTGTCACCTGGTGGAGGGCTCCCGCGTGCGCGCCATCTACGGCACTTCGGACGTGCGCGAGCGGCACCGCCATCGCTACGAAGTCAACAACGTGCTCCGCTACAAGCTGCTCGAGCACGGCATGCAGTTCACCGGACTGAACCTGGAGCGCGATCTGGTGGAGATCATCGAATTGCCCGAGCACCGCTGGTTCATCGGCGTGCAGTTCCACCCCGAGTACAAATCGACGGTGGGGCGGCCGCATCCACTCTTTTCGGCGTTCGTGGCGGCCTGCGTCGAGTACGCCCGTGAAAAAGGCCAATTGCAGACGCCCCGGCCGCGCCGGCGCCAGAAGACGCTGCGGCTGGCTTCGGCCCGCATGTGATCAGGCTCCCAGCTCGAAGGCGTAGTAGAGGCTCAGCAGGATGGCCAGCACGTAGAGGATCGGGTGCACGGCACGTGCCCGGCCGCTGAGTACCTGCAGCAGCACGTAGGCGATCAGCCCGAAGGCGATCCCGTTGGCGATGGAGTAGGTGAAGGGCATGAGCGTGATCGTCAGGAAGGCCGGGATCGCTTCGTCGTACTTGCGCCAGTTCAGTTCGGTCAGCCCCTGCATCATGAAGACGCCCACCAGAATCAGCGCCGGGGCGGTAGCGGCGGCCGGTACGGCCGTAAAGAGCGGTGCCAGAAAGAGCGAAAGCAGAAAGAGCAGGGCCACCACCACGGCGGTCAGGCCGGTGCGTCCCCCTTCTTCGATGCCGGTGGCCGATTCGATGTAGGTGGTGACCGTGCTGGTGCCCAGCAGCGCACCGAGCGTGGTGCCCACGGCGTCGGCCGAGAAGGCTTCGCGGGCGCGCTCCAGTTCGCCGCGCGCATTGAGAAAACCGCCCAGTCGCCCGATGCCCATCAGCGTACCGGCCGTGTCGAAAAAGTCCACGAACAGAAACGCCAGCACCACGGTCACCAGCTTGGCGTGCAGCAGCGTGCCGAAGTCGAAGGAGACGAGCGTTTCGCGGGGGAGTCCGGGAAGCTGCACCCAGCGTTCGGGCAGCGGCGCCAGTCCGGTCAGCCAGGCCACGAGCGTGCCGGCCAGGATGCCCAGCAGCAGCGCGCCCGGGACGCGGCGCACCAGGAGCAGCGCCATGAGCACGAGCGTGCCGAGCGCCAGCAGGGTCGTCGGATGGGTCGGCGTGCCGAGCGTGACCAGCGTGGCCGGGCTGTCGACCACCAGCCCGGCATGCTGAAAGCCGATGATTGCCAGAAACAGGCCGATGCCACCGGAGGTGGCCACCTTCAGCGCGTCGGGGATGGCCCGGAGGACGGCCCCGCGTACGCCGCTGAGCGCCAGCGCCAGAAACAGCAGCCCTTCCACGAAGACGGCCGCGAGCGCGACGTGGTAACTGACGCCCATTCCCTGCACGACGCCGTAGGTGAAGTAGGCGTTCAGCCCCATGCCGGGCGCCAGCGCGAACGGATAGTGGGCCCACAGGCCCATGAGCAGCGTGGCGGCCGCCGAAGCCAGTGCCGTGGCCCGTGCCACGTCGTCGGGGGGCATGCCGGCATCGGCCAGGATCTGGGGATTGACCAGCAGGATGTAGGCCATGGTCAGGAAGGTGGCCACGCCGGCCCGTAGCTCGGTCAGGACCGTCGTGCCCCGTTCCGAGAGGCGAAAGTATCGATCCAGCACGGCGACGAAGGTGCAACTTTGGTCGGGACCCGCCGGAATATGCAAAAAGCCCGCGCCTCAGGCAAGCCAGGCTTTATGGAAGGCGTCGGAAGACGGCCCGGATGCGACCGACGACGTAGCAGCCCGGGTCGTCCGGAGGGAAGACCTCCTCCAGGTAGGTCCGGTTGGCCGGCTGGAGGTGGATCCGGTTGTTGGCGAAGACGAAGCGGCGGGCCAGTAGCAATTCGCCCACCAGACAGGCGACCAGCTCGCGGTTGTTCAGCGTGCGCCAGGGCACTTCTTCGATCAGGAGCAGATCGCCTTTGAAAATACCTTCGCCGCTCATGCCGTCGTCGCCGGCGCGGCCGATCAGGCAGGCATCGGGGTCGAGGCCCCGGGGCAGAAAGAACGGATCGACCGAGAGGAAGCCGGCCGGTCGGGCGCGGAGGCGTTCGGGCTCGTGGCTGGCCGTGCGGCTGATGACCGGCAGGCTGGGCACCTCGTCGGTCAGCGCGAACGGATCGTCGCTGTCGAGCAGGTGCAGGCCGCGGGCGGCGCCGGGGTCCCGGCGGAGATAGCCTTTCTTTTCAAGCGCCCGGAGCAGCTTGAAGACGCCGTTGGTGGAGCGGATGCCCAGCGCCTCGCCGATCTCCTGGAGGGTGGGGGGTTTGTGGTGGCGGCGCTGGTAGGTGCGGATGAACTCGTAGGCTTCGTTCTGTCGCGCGGTCAGGCGGCCCTTCATGGGAAAGCCGGGATGGGTTGACAGCGTGTCGAGCCCAAAGATAAGCAGGTGAAAAGATTTTTACCAGTCTGAATGATATGGTGAAAAAAATTTCACCTCACTTCCCGAAATGGCTTTGTTGTAGCAGAACGATTGTTTTTGGTGCTTCTGGTGCGGCAAAGAAAAATGCTTTCTTTATATGAGAAAACTTGACTTTTTGAAAAAAAGATGTACCTTGTGGGGGTGGTGGGGAAAAGTGGGGAATTTTCCCACGACCCTGGTTTAATGCGAGGACCCTGCACGGGGAAGCGCAATGGCGGGCTTCAAGGGACAGGCCGAGTACTCCGTGGACGAGAAAGGCCGGGTGGCCATTCCGGCCAAAATGCGGGCCGTCCTGAAGCCCGAGGCCAAGGGGACCTTCACGGCCACGCGCGGCTTCGAGCAGTGCATCTTCCTGTATCCGCTCGATCGCTGGGAGGAGATCGAAGAGCAGATGATGTCGCTCAACTTGTATCAGCGCGAGGCGCGCAACTTCGTGCGCCAGCTGCTGCGCTGGGCCGAGGAGGTCACGCTGGACCGGCAGGGGCGCATCGTGCTGCCCAAGCCGCTGATGGAGTTTGCGGGCATCAAGGATCGGGCGCTGATCATCGGGGCGCTCGATCACATTGAGATCTGGGATCCGGCCACGTTCGATCAGTTCGTGAACAGGGAAATGGAGAGCTACGAGACGCTGGCCGAAAGGGTGATGGCGGCGTGATGAGCGAGCGGTCGGCGCATACAGATACCGGAGCGGCGGGGCCTTATGGCTCGCCGTATCACGTACCGGTTCTTTGGAAGGCTGTCGTCGAAGGGTTGGTCACCGATCCGGCGGGCTGCTACGTGGACGCCACGATCGGCGGTGGCGGGCACGCGGCCGCCCTGCTCGATGCGCTGGCGCCCGAAGGGCGTGTTATCGGCATCGACCGGGACCCGGAGGCCCTGGAGGCGGTGCGCCGCCGGCTGAGCGACGCCATCGAGGCCGGACGTCTCCAGCTCGTGCAGGGCAATTTTGCCGACCTGGAGGCGATCCTGGACCGGCTCGGGGTGGCACAGATCGACGGGTTGCTGCTGGACCTGGGCGTCTCCTCGCACCAGCTCGACGAAGCGCTGCGCGGGTTCAGCTTCCAGGCCGAAGGGCCGCTCGACATGCGCATGGACCCGACGAGTCCGGGTCCGACGGCCGCACAGCTCCTGGAGCGCTGGAGCGAATACGAGCTGGCCGAGGTGCTGCGGCGCTATGGCGAGGAGCCACGTGCACGCAAACTGGCCCGCGCCATCTGTCGGGCCCGGCCGATCCGCACCACCGCCGAACTGGCCGAGGTCGTGCGGCGCGAGGTGCCGCCAAAGGAGGCGACCAAGACACTGGCGCGCGTCTTCCAGGCGCTGCGCATTGCCGTCAACGACGAATTGCAGGCGCTGGAACGGGCACTGGAAGCCGCCACGCGCCGGGTGCGTCCGGGCGGACGGCTGGCCGTGCTCAGCTACCATTCGCTGGAGGACCGGCGCGTGAAGCGCTTTCTGCGCTATGGCAACCTGAAAGG
Source organism: Rhodothermus marinus (assembly GCF_009936275.1). Lineage (NCBI taxonomy): Bacteria > Pseudomonadati > Rhodothermota > Rhodothermia > Rhodothermales > Rhodothermaceae > Rhodothermus > Rhodothermus marinus. Next base: position 3,315,961 of record NZ_AP019797.1, on the reverse strand, counting down.
CGAGCCCGTGCGTGACTTCTACGGGCGCCTGATCGCGCCCTGGCGGCCGCTGACCCGCCGGGCGATCCGACCCTCCGACGACGAAGTGGCCGCCAACCCGCGGGCCCGAAGCGCCCGGCTACGCATTGCTGAACGGGTAGCGGAAACGGAAAACGCATGATCGGAACACGCACAAAAACAGACCGAAGTGGTCGTGCCGGCCGTCCGAGACGGCCGACGGCGCGTACGACGACACGCTGGCCGTCGTGGCGCGAGCTGGCCCGCCGGGAGACGACCCGGGCGGATCAGCTCCGGGGCGTCCGCTTCTCGGCGCGGCGGCTCACGCTGTATGTGATCGGCGCGGCATTGCTGTTTCTCGCCTACGTGTGGCACGTGTACGCCACGCGGGAGGCGCTTCAGGAAGTGCAGCGCCTGCGGCGCGAGCATCTGCAACTGGTGCTCACGTACAACCGGTTGAAGGGCGAATTCGACCGGGCCACGAGTCCGGCCGTCATCTACGAGCGCGCCCGGGCGCTGGGTCTGGAGGAAGGCTTCACCTACGGACCGGTGGTCATTCACGTGCAACCCTGAAGCCTATGCGCCTGTGCCGTGGAGCCCCGCGATCAAATGCTGACCCGCCTGTATGTGGTGCTGGTGCTGATGGCGCTCTGGCCATTGGCCATCGTGGGGCGCATGCTCTGGATCTATCTGGGCGAGGGCGCGGCGCTACGGGCCGAAGGGCGGCGGCAGGTGCGGGCCGTCGTGGAGATCCCCGCCATGCGGGGGGAAATGCTCGATCGGGCCGGGCGGGCGCTGGCCGTCAACACGGTGCGCTACGACCTGGCGCTCGATCCTGAAGTCGAAGGCTTTGCCGCACAGGCTTCCACGTTCTTTGAAAGACTGGCGCGCCTGACCGGAAGGTCGGCGGCGTATTTCCGGCAACGGGTGGCCCGGCGCGCGAGTCCGCGCTACGTGGTGCTCTGGCGAGGGCTGACCGAGGCCCAGAAGAAGGCCATCGAAAGCTGGGAGGTGCCGGGCGTCATTCTGGAGCCCCGCTTCAGCCGCTGGTATCCCTATGGTTCGCTGGCGGCGCACGTGCTCGGCTACGTGGGAGCCGACGGCCGCGGACTGGCCGGCCTGGAGCTGCAGTACGATCGGTACCTGCAGGGACGCCCCGGGCGGCGCGTGGTCCAGCGCGATCGTCGCGGGGTGCTCAAGCCGATGGTGGGCGGTGAGGTCGTCGAGCCCGAGCACGGGCAGACGCTGGTGCTGACGCTCGACCTGATCCGCCAGACGATTCTGGAAGAGGAGCTGGCACGTGGCGTGGCCGAGGCGGGCGCCCGCTGGGGCACGGCCATCGCCATGGATCCACGCACAGGGGCCGTGCTGGCCATGGCGAACGTGCCCACCTACGATCCCAACCGGCCGGCCGCCGCTCCGGAGGAAGCCCGACGCAACCGGGCCATCACCGACCGCATGGAACCCGGCTCCACGTTCAAGCTGATCACGGCCATTGCCGCGCTGGAGCAGGGCGTGGTGGCGCTCGACGATACGATCGACACCGGCGCCGGCTGGGCCGTCTTCGCCGGACGCACCATGCGCGACGTGCATGCCTACGGCCGCATCTCGTTTGCCGAGGCGCTGGTGCATTCCAGCAACGTGGGCATCGCCAAAATCGCCACGCGGCTCAAGCCCGGCGTTCTCTACCAGTATGCCCGCAATCTGGGTTTCGGGCAACCCACGATGATCGACTTGCCCGGCGAGGTGAGCGGCACGCTCAAGCGTCCGTCCCGCTGGAGCGGCACCACGTTGACCTCCATGAGCATCGGCTACGAAGTCGATGCCACGCCACTCCAGATCCTGACGGCCTACTGCGCACTGGCCAATGGCGGACTGCTCGTGCGGCCGTTCGTGGTGGCCGAGCGGCGTTCGATTACGGGGGAGGTGCTCTGGCGCGCGCGGCCCGACTCGATCCGGCGGGCCTTTCGGCGCGAGACGGCTCGGCAATTGCTCCCCGTCTTCGAGCGGGTGGTCAACGAGGGAACAGGTAAGGCGGCGCGGGTTGAAGGATTGCCGGTGGCCGGCAAGACGGGCACCGCCTTCAAGGTGGTGGACGGACGCTACCAGCCGGGCGCCTACCGGGCGTCGTTCGTGGGCTTCTTCCCGGCCGACGATCCCCAGGTGGCGCTGATCGTGGTGCTCGACGAGCCGCGCCGCAGCATCTACGGAGGGCAGGTCGCCGCGCCCATCTTCCGACGCGTTGCCGAGCGCTGGATCGGCACCTTCCCGAAGATTGCCGAGCGCATGGCCCCCCGCGAGGAGTTGCCAGAGCAGGTGACACGGCCGCTTCCGACCCTGGAAGGACAGCCGCTGGCCGTCGCGCGTGCGCGGCTTCAGGCCGAAGGGTTGAGGGTGCGGGTAGCCGGCCCGGACGGGGCGCTGGCCTTTGTCACCGGTCAGCGTCCGGCGCCCGAAGCCCCGATAACGCCCGGCGATGCTGTGCGTCTGGAGGTAACGCCGCCCGACACGCTCGTACGCCGCATGCCCGACGTGCGGGGCCTGAGCGCACGGCAGGCCACCTACTGGCTGGCCGCCTTCGGCGTGGGGGTACGTGTTGAAGGACATGGACAGGTGGTAGCCCAGTGGCCCGAACCCGGGGCTCCCTTACCCAGCGAGGTCTATCTGCGATGCCGGTAGCTATCCCGAAACAACCGATCCCATTGACCCGGGTGCTCCAGCGACTGGAGCGTGAGGGGCTGTTGCAGACGGTCGTCGGATCGGCGACCGCGCGGAAGCTCACGCACCTGACGGACGACAGCCGGGAGGTGCAGCCGCGCGGGCTGTTTGTCGCCGTGCGGGGCGAGCGCGTCGACGGCCACCAGTTCATCGAACAGGCCATCGAGCGAGGCGCCGTGGCCGTGGTGGGTGAAGTCGTGCCGGAGGCGTTCGCCGAACGCTTTCCGAAAGTCACCTTTGTGCAGGTGTCCAACAGCCGGCGGGCGCTCGGCATACTGGCCACGATCTTTCACATGAATCCGGGCCGGCGGCTGCGTCTGATCGGCATTACGGGCACCAACGGCAAAACGACGACCGCTTTCCTGGTCTATCACATGCTGAACGCCATCGGCCAGGAAACCGGTCTGATCGGGACGGTCTGCTACCGGTTCGGCCGGCATGAGCTTCCGGCGTCGAATACCACCCCGGGGCCCATCGAGCTAAACCACCTGCTGCGGCGCATGACGGGCGTCCCCTGCAAGAACTGTGTGATGGAAGTCTCCTCGCATGCGCTGGAGCAGGAGCGGGTGGCCGGCCTGTCGTTCTCCATCGCGGTCTTTACGAACCTGACGCGCGACCACCTGGATTATCACGGCTCGTTCGAGGCCTATCTGAAAGCCAAAAAGAAGCTCTTTGACGGGCTGACGTTCAGGGCCACGGCACTTTACAACATCGACGATCCCAGCGGTCCCGCCATGGTGGCCGACACGCAGGCCTGCTGCATCAGCTACGGCCAGCGGGAAGATGCCCAGTTGCGCATGCGCATTGTCGGCCACAGCCTGGAAGGCCTGACGCTCAACATTGACGGTCGTTTGCAGCGCTTTCCGCTGGTGGGCCGCTTCAACGCCTACAACCTGCTGGCCGCTTACGGGGTGGGACGGGCCATGGGACTGGATCCCGACCTGCTGCTGGAGGCGCTGGGGCGCGTGCCGCAGATTCCCGGCCGCTTCGAACGCTTCACGTTCGAAGACGGCACCACGGCTATCGTTGACTATGCGCACACGCCCGATGCGCTCGAAAACGTGCTGCGCACGATCCGCGAGGTGATGCCCGAAGGGGCGCGTCTATGGTGCGTTTTCGGATGCGGAGGCGAGCGCGATCGGGGCAAGCGGCCCATGATGGGCGCCGTGGCCGAGCGACTGGCCGACTGCGTAATCGTTACCAGCGACAACCCGCGCTCCGAAGATCCGCTCCAGATTTTTGAAGACATTCGCCAGGGCATGCGGCACCCCGAAGCGGCGCTGTGGGAGGTGGACCGGGCCCGGGCTATCGAACAGGCCGCGAAGCTATGCCGCCCGGGCGATGTGGTGCTGGTGGCCGGTAAAGGGCACGAGGCCTATCAGATCATCGGCACCGAAAAGATTCCACTGGACGATCGTCAGCTGGTGCAGGAATACTTCGAACACTACCACACGCCGGCGCGTCCGCCTTCGATCCGGTTTCTGTAACGATGCTGTACTACCTGCTGCAATATCTCGAAGCCACCTACCAGCCGCCCGGCTTTCAGGTGTTCCGGTTCATCACGGTGCGGGCGGTGCTGGCCGCGCTGACGGCGCTGGCCCTGTCGCTTTTTGTGGGCCGCCGCATCATTCGCTGGCTGCAGCGCAAGCAGCTCGGCGAGCACGTGCGCAACGACATGCCGGTCAGCCACGCCCACAAGGCCGGCACGCCGACCATGGGCGGTCTGATCATCCTGCTCTCGCTCCTGACGTCCGTACTGCTCTGGGGGGCGATCGCCGAAGTGTACGTCTGGCTGGCCCTGCTGGCCACGGCCTGGATGGGGGCTTTCGGACTGGCCGACGATTACATCAAGACGATTCTACGGGACAAACGAGGGCTGGCCCCGCGCATCAAGCTGATCGGCCAGGTGAGTCTGGGATTGATCGTGGGGAGCGTGCTCTACTTTCATCCCCAGTTTGCCGAGATCCATACGATCACCTATGTCCCGTTTCTGAAAGACAAGGTTTTCGACTACTACTTCTTCGGCGATGGGCTGCCGGTGGACATCGGCTGGGTGGTGTACCTGCCGGTGGCTGTCTTCATCGTGACGGCCGTATCGAACGCGGTCAACATCACCGATGGACTTGATGGGCTGGCGGCCGGCACGACGGCCTTCGTGGCGGGTGGTCTGATGGTGTTCGCTTACATCTCGGGCAACGCCATCCTGGCCGACTTTCTCAACGACCTGTACCTGCCGGGTGTGGGCGAGCTGGCCGTGTTTGCAGCGGCCATGGCGGCGGCCTGTCTGGGCTTCCTCTGGTACAACGGCTATCCGGCCCAGGTCTTCATGGGCGATACGGGTGCGCTGGCGCTGGGGGCGGCCGTGGGCACGCTGGCCCTGATGGTCAAAAAAGAGTTGCTGCTGCCGCTGCTGGGCGCCGTCTATTTCGTCGAGGCGCTTTCGGTGATCATTCAGACGACCTATTTCAAATACACGCGCTGGCGCACGGGCACCGGACGCCGGGTGTTTCGGGTGGCGCCGTTGCATCATCACTTTGAGGCAATGGGGCTGCACGAGTCGAAGATCGTGATCCGGTTCTGGATCGTAACGGCGCTGACCGTGCTGGCCACGCTGCTGACGTTGCGGATTCGGTAAAGGAGCGATGCGACCGGAGGAGCTGCGAAAAAAACAGGTAACGGTGGTGGGAGGCGCCCGAAGCGGGCTGGCCGTAGCCCGGCTGCTGCGGAAGGCGGGTGCCGAAGTGTTTCTGACCGAGCAGCAGCCGGCACCGCCGGGGCTGGAAGCGACGCTGGAGGAGCTGGGCGTGCGCTACGAGTTCGGCGGGCACACGCCCCGGGCGCTGGAGGCCGACCTAATGGTGATCAGTCCGGGCGTACCCTCGACGGCCCCGCTGGTGCAGCAGGCGCGGCGGATCGGCCTGCCCGTGTACTCCGAAATCGAGGTGGCCTCGTGGTTCTGCCGCGCGCCGATCGTGGCCGTCACGGGCACCAACGGCAAGACGACCACCACCAGCCTGATCGGCTACATCTTCCGGCGGGCCGGACGGCGCACGATCGTGGCCGGCAACATCGGCTATCCGTTTTCCGACTATGTGCTCGATACGACGCCCGACGATGTGGTGGTGCTGGAAGTCTCCAGCTTCCAGCTCGACCACGTGGCCACCTTCCGGCCGCGCGTGAGCGTGCTGCTGAACATCACGCCGGATCACCTGGACCGCTACAACTACAACTTCAATGAATATGCGCAGAGCAAATTCCGCATCTTCGCCAACCAGCGGGATGCGGATGTGCTGGTGTACAATCACGACGACGAACTCATCCGCATGGCGGCCGAGCGCGCCCATCGCAAACGGGGGTTGCGGGTGCTCGGCTTCAGCCAGCGGACGGAATTGCCGGCCGGCGCCTTCGTGCGCGACGGCTACCTGATCCTTCGGATCGAACAGCAGGAGGAAGTCCTTATGCACGCGAATGAGCTGGCCCTGCGCGGGCGACACAACCTGTACAACTCGCTGGCGGCGGCCGTTGCGGCCCGCGTCATGGAGGTGCGTAACGACGTGGTGCGCGAAAGCCTGGCAAGCTTCGAGGGCGTGCCGCACCGCCTGGAGTTCGTGCGCGAGCTTGACGGCGTGCGCTACGTCAACGACTCGAAGGCCACCAACGTGAACGCCGTGTGGTACGCCCTGGAGAGCTTCTCCTGCCCGATTGTGCTGATTGCCGGCGGGCGGGACAAGGGCAACGACTACTCGGTGCTCAAGCCGCTGGTGAAAGAGAAGGTGCGGGCGCTGGTAGCCATCGGCGAAAGCGCCGACAAGCTGTTGCGTGAGCTGGGGCCGCTCGTGCCGCACGCCGTCAAAGCGCAGAGCATGGAGGAAGCGATCCAGTACGCCCGCGTGTTTGCCGAGCCGGGCGACGTGGTGCTGCTCAGCCCGGCCTGCGCGTCGTTCGACATGTTCGAAAACTACGAGGATCGCGGCGACACCTTCCGCCGCCTGGTGATGAGTCTGCAATGAATCGACTGCGCGCGACATCCCGATCGAAGACGACCGCGGCGTCGAAGTCCTCGGCCGACCGCTACGTGCAGCTCGTGGTGGTGGCGCTGATGGCTTTCGGCGTGGTGGCCGTCTACAGTGCCGTGTCGTTCCTGGCCGAGACGAAGGCCGGGGGCGAACCGGAGCGCCTGCTGCTGCGCCATCTGGTGCGCGTGCTGCTGGCGGCCGGCGCGATCGTCGTGGTGTCGCGCATGGACTATCGGCGGCTGGCCCGTTGGAGCAAGCCGCTGCTGCTGGGCTCGCTGGGGTTGCTGTTGCTGGTGCAGGTGGCCGGCGTGGCCTTCGGCGGGGCGACGCGCTGGCTCCGCATCGGCTCGCTGGCCTTTCAGCCTTCGGAGCTGGCCGGCGTGGCATTGCTGCTGCACCTGTCGGTGCTGCTCACGCGCAAGCAGAGCTATATCAGTTCGTTCGATCGGGGCTTCCTTCCGCTGCTGTTCTGGATCCTGCTGACGGCCGTGCTGATCGGTATCGAAAACCTTTCGACGGCCGCCCTGCTGACGGCCACCATGTTGCTGCTGTGTTTTGTGGGGCGGGTGCGGGTGCTGCACCTGGCCGGCTCGGGGCTGCTCGGGCTGCTGCTGGCTACGTTGATGCTGCTGACCTCGCCGCAGCGGGCGGCCCGCGTGGAGGCTTTCCTGGGCACCAAGATTTTCCCGCACACGGAGGCCGAGGCGGTATTCGATCCACAGAATGAAGGGTATCAGGCGCGCCAGGCACGCATTGCCTTTGCCATGGGCGGGCTGACGGGCGTCGGGCCCGGCAAGAGCGTGCAGCGTGACTTTCTGCCGGCGCCCTACAACGACTTCATCTTTGCCATCGTGGCCGAGGAATACGGCATGATCGGGGCGCTGCTGCTGCTGGGAGCGCTGATGGTGCTGCTGTTTCGCGGGTACCTGCGTATTGCCCGGCACGCGCCCGACCCTTTAGGCTTTTTCCTGGCCTTCGGCGCCACGACCATGCTGGTGCTGCAGGGCTTCGTACATGCAGCGGTCACCTGTGGGCTGCTGCCGGTGACGGGCCTGCCGTTCCCGTTCGTGTCGTACGGCGGCACGTCGCTGCTGACCAGCGGTGTTCTGGTGGGGCTGCTGCTGAGCGTTTCCCGACGTGTTCAATCACCTGAAACGGAGCGGTCCTGATGTCCGAAGTGCTCCAGCGAGAACCTGAAGTGCCGGCGGCCGTGCTGGCGGCTGCCGGCGAGGTGCCGCGCGTGCTGCTGGCAGGCGGTGGCACCGGGGGCCATGTGTATCCGGCCATTGCCATTGCCGAGGCGATCCGGGCGCAATGTCCGGAAGCGGTGATCGCCTTTGCCGGCACGCGCGAGCGACTGGAATGGCGGGCCGTGCCGGCGGCCGGCTTCCCGATCTATCCGATTGCGGCCGCGGCGTTGCCGCGCCGGCCTTCACTCCGGATGTTGCAGGTGCCGGGGAAGCTGGCACAGGGGCTCACCGAAAGCCTGCAGCTTGTCCGGGCGTTCGATCCGGACGTCGTCGTGGGCACCGGCGGCTACGTGTCGGCACCGGTGCTTGTGGCGGCCCGGCTGCTGGGGCGCCCCCTTGTGCTGCAGGAGCAGAATGCCTTCCCGGGGCTGACCAACCGGCTGCTGGGGCGGTGGGCCGCCCGTGTCTACGTGGCTTTCCCGGAGGCGCAGGCCTACTTTCCGGCCGGACGGTGCGTGCTCAGCGGCAATCCGGTGCGGGCGTCGCTCCGAGACGTGTCCCGCCTGGAAGCCCGCCGCCGCTTCGGGCTGCCGGCCGAGGCACAGGTGCTGTTCGTCTTCGGCGGCTCGCTCGGCAGCATGGTGCTCAACGACGCGCTGCTGCAGGTGCTGCCGACGCTGCTCGAGGAGTCGCGCCTGCACCTGCTCTGGCAGACGGGCCGGGCGCACTACATGGCCGTGCGGCAACGGCTGGACGCGATGGCAAAGCAACTGCACCACCGGATTCGCCTGCTGCCCTACATCGAAGACATGGCGGCGGCCTATGCCGCGGCCGACCTGGTGCTGTGCCGCGCCGGTGCGCTGACCTGCAGCGAACTCATGGTGACCGGCACGCCGGCCATCCTGGTGCCGGCCACGCGCGTGGCGGCCGATCACCAGACGCGCAACGCCGAAAGTATGGAGCGTGCCGGAGCCGCCCGGCACGTACCGGAGGCTGTGCTGACCGAACGGCTGGTGCAGGAGGTGTGGACGCTGCTGGCCGACGCGGAGCGTCGTGCGGCCATGAGCGAGGCGGCGCGGCGCATGGCGCGTCCGGAAGCCGCCGCGCAGATTGCCGCCGACGTGCTGCAACTGGCAACCGAACGGAGAAAAAACAGGAAAACCGCATGATCCGTCGCGGAAACTGGCGCCGACCGCCCCTGTTCGGGCGGGTTCGCCATGTGCACATGGTGGGCATCGGCGGCATCGGCATGAGCTCGATCGCCGAGGTGCTCCTGCTGCGCGGTTTCCGCGTGACGGGGTCCGATCTGAAGCGCAGCGAGATCACGGAACGGCTGGAGCGACTGGGTGCCGTCGTCTACGAGGGCCATCGGCCCGAGCACGTGGGCGACGCCGACGTGGTGGTCTATTCGTCCGCCGTGCGGCCGCAGGAGAATCCGGAGACGCTGGAGGCGCTCCGCCGTCGGATTCCGCTGATTCCCCGGGCCGAGATGCTCGGCGAGCTGATGCGCATGAAGTTTGGCATCGGGGTGGCCGGCACGCACGGCAAGACGACCACCACGTCGATGGTAGGGCTGGTGGTGTCCGAAGGCGGGTTCGACCCGACGATCATTGTGGGCGGCAAGGTGGCCGCCTTCGAGTCGAACGCGGTGGCCGGCGAGGGCGACATCATCGTGATTGAGGCGGACGAATACGACCGCACGTTCCTGCGGCTGACGCCCACGCTGGCCGTGGTGACCAGCATCGAGCCGGAGCATCTGGACATCTACCGCGACCTGGACGACCTGATGGCCGCCTTTCGCCAGTTTGCCGGCAGCGTCCCCTTCTTCGGGGCCGCCATCCTGTGCCTGGACGATCCGAACGTGCAGGCGCTGGTGGGGCAGCTGGATCGCCGCGTGCGCACCTACGGGCTGGCCCGACAGGCGGAGATTCGCGCCGAAAATGTACAGTTCGAGGGCTTCGGCTCCCGTTTCGACGTGCTGCTGCAGGGCGAGCCGCTGGGCACGATCCAGCTTCAGGTGCCGGGTCTGCACAACGTGCGCAACGCACTGGCGGCCGTGGCCGTGGGGCTGGAGCTGGACATTCCGTTCGAGGCCATTCAGGCCGGGCTGGCCCGCTTTACGGGCGTCCGCCGTCGCTTCGAGCGGCTGGGCGAGGTGCACGGTGTGCTGGTCATCGACGACTACGCCCACCATCCGACGGAAATCCGGGCGACGCTGGAAGCGGCCGCCACGGCCATGCCCGACCGTCGGCTGGTGGCCGTCTTTCAACCGCACCTGTACAGTCGCACGCGGGACTTTCAGGAGGATTTTGCCCGGTCTTTCGTGGACGCCGACGTGCTGGTGGTGACCGACGTCTACGGCGCCCGCGAGGCGCCGATCCCGGGCGTTACCGGCGAGCGCATTGCCGAGCTGGCCCGGCGTTTCGGTCACCGCGACGTGCACTACGTACCCGAGCGTCAGCAGATTCCGGGCTACCTGCTGGAGCACGTGCTCCGGCCGGGTGATGCCGTGCTGTTCATGGGAGCCGGCGACATCTGGCGGGCCGCCCGCGAGCTGCTGGACTACCTGAAACTGACCGAAGCGTTGCCGCATGCCGCCTCGTAAGGCACATACGACCCGCAGGACTCCGACGAAGAAGTCGGGTGTCCGCCGCCGGCTGCTCCGGCTGCTGGTGACGGGGGTGCCGGTGCTGGCCCTCTGCGGCGTGGCCTGGCTGTGGCTGGAGAGCGTGCGGCTAACGCGCATTGAGATCGTGGGGGCGCGTCAGGCCGATCCCGGAGAGCTGCGGCGTCTGGCCGCCGTCGATTCCGGCACGGCGCTGTTCGACCTGGATCCGGCGCTGATTGCCGATCGGGTCGCGCGCCATCCGTGGGTGCAGGCGGCTTCGGTCACGCGCTGGCCCACCGGTACGCTGCGCATTGCCGTGGCAGAACGGGTGCCGGTGGTGCTTCAGATGGATGCCGGAGGCCGTCCCCTGCGCTATCTGGACGCCGAAGGCTACGGCATGCCGCCGGGACGCGGACCGGTCCCCGACGTGCCGCTGCTCTACGGCGTGCAGGGACCGGCCCATCCGATGCGACCGCTGGAGGATGAATCGGTGCGGGTGCTGCTGGCGGCCCTGGCCGGGCTGGAAGACCCGGCACGCGCGCTCATCTCGGAGATCGTGCGGGCGCCGGACGGCGAGTTCTGGCTCTACACGACGCCGGCAGCCGGACAGCACAGCGTTCCGGTTCGGCTGGGCCGGAAAGACTTCGAGCGGCGGCTGCGTCGTCTGGTGGCTTTCTGGCAACAGGCGGTGCTGACGCAACCACACAAGACGTTTTCGTTGATCGACCTGCGTTTTGCGAATCAGATCGTGGTGCGCGAGGAGGCGCATCCGTCCACCCAAAAATCTGCGATGGGCCATGAATGAGCGCATTGTTGTGGGCGTAGACATCGGCACCACGAAAGTGTGTGCCGTGGTGGCTTCGGCCGACGAGGCGAATCGGGTGAACATTCTGGGCGTCGGCGTGGCCGAGTCCGACGGCCTGAACCGGGGCGTCGTGGTGAACATCGACAAGACGGTGGCCTCGCTGCAGGCGGCCCTCCACGAGGCCGAGCGGACGGCCGGCATCCAGGTGCGCCAGGTGATCGTGGGCATTGCCGGCGATCACATCCAGAGCTTCCAGAGCCGCGGCGTCATCACCATCTCGAACCGGGACGGCGAGATCACGCGGCGCGACGTCGAGCGGCTGCTGGAAGACACCACGCATGTGGCGCTGCCCGCCGACCGGGAGATCCTGCACGTCATCCCGCAGGAGTTCATCGTGGACGGACAGGACGGCGTGGTCGATCCGGTGGGCATGAGCGGCGTGCGCCTGGAGGCCAATGTGCACATCATCACGGGGCTGGTGTCGGCCGCCAAAAACGTGTATCGCTGCGTCGAAAAGGCCGGCTACGAGGTGGCCGACCTGGTGCTCGAGCCGCTGGCTTCGTCGTTTGCCGTGCTGCACCCGGACGAAAAAGAAATAGGCGTGGCGCTGATCGACATCGGTGGCGGCACGACCGACATCGCCGTCTTCGAGGACAACACGATCCGGCACACCGGCGTGATTGCCGTGGCCGGCAACAAGGTGACCGACGACATCCGGAAGGGGCTGGGGATCATGCGCGACCAGGCCGAGCGGCTCAAGTGCCGCTTCGGGGTGGCCATGGTCGATCTGATCGAAGAGGACGAGGAGATCACCATTCCGGGCATCGGCGGGCGACCTGAAAAGCGCATCAGCCGAAGCACGCTGGCGCAGATCATTCAGCCGCGCATGGAGGAAATTCTGGAGATTGCGGCCATCGAGATCAAGCGGAGCGGGTATGCGCGGCATCTGGCGGCCGGTGTGGTGCTCACCGGCGGCGGCGCGCTCATTCCGGGCACGGCCGAACTGGCGGCCGACGTGCTCGGCATGGAAGCCCGGATCGGTTCGCCCATGGGGATTTCGGGCGGCATGGTGGCCGAGGTGAGCGATCCGAAGTTTTCCACGGCCGTGGGGCTGGTCCTCTACGGCCTGCGACCCGAACTGATCGGGTCGCCCGGTCTGAGCCAGGAGGTCCACGCCCGGAGTGCTGGCGAATCGATGCCGGGTGAAATGCTGTTGCGCAAGATCGCCAGCCGCATGAAGGCCTGGTTCAACGAACTGTAGTCGGGGCACGATGGCGACGGGGATGCTCGCCCCGGCGCCTGAGGAATAAACAAGCTGAACCACAACCAAAAATTGAGGGGAGTCATGGAACAGTCCATCAGTTCGCGCTTCGCGTTCGACGACTCGGCGCATCCGGAAGCGAAGATCTGTGTCGTCGGGATCGGCGGTGGTGGCGGCAACGCCATCAACAACATGCTGGAGCGGGGCATCCAGGGTGTCGATTTCATCGCGATCAACACGGATGCCCAGGCGCTGGCCGCCAACAAGGCGCCCGTGAAGATTCAGGTCGGACGCAATCTGACCAAGGGCCTGGGTGCCGGCGCCCGACCTGCCGTCGGCGCGCAGGCTGTCGAGGAAAGCCGTGAGGAGATCGAACAGGCGCTCAAAGGCTATGACATGGTCTTCATCACGGCCGGCATGGGCGGCGGCACGGGTACCGGCGGTGCGCCCGTGGTGGCCGCCATCGCCCGGAAGCTGGGCATCCTGACGGTGGCCATCGTCACGAAACCCTTCGAGTGCGAGGGGCCCAAGCGCATGAAGGCCGCCCTCGACGGTATTGCCCTGCTCAAGGAAAACGTCGATACGCTGATCGTCATCCCGAACGAGCGCCTGCTCGACATTTCCGACGAGAATACCACGCTGCTGGAAGCTTTTGCGAAGGCCGACGAGGTGCTCTACAACGCCACGCGCGGCATCAGCGATCTGATCACCGTGCACGGCCTGATCAACCTAGACTTCGCCGATGTGAAGACTACCATGCAGAACGGGGGCACGGCGATCATGGGCTCGGCGGTGGCCTCGGGCGAGAACCGGGCCGAAAAGGCGGCCATTGCGGCCATTTCGAGCCCGCTGCTGGACGGGCTATCGATCGCCGGAGCCCGGAACGTGCTGGTCAACATCACGGCCGGCCGGTCGCTGGGTATCCGGGAGGCCACCACGGCCGTTCGTATCATCCAGCAGGAAGCCGGCGAGGACGTGGAGGTCATCTTCGGTACGGTGATCGACGATAACATGGGCGACGATCTGCGCGTGACGGTCATCGCCACCGGCTTCGACCGCGAGCAGCGGCCGGAGACGGTGGGACGTCGCCGGACCGTCCCGCTCGAGCCCGAAGACCCGTACATCAACTACAAAGGCGAGGAGAATCTGAAGCGGCTCGACACGCCGGCTTTCGAACGGCGCGTCATTCCGGGCACGACGCCGGCCGAAGGGGAACGCCTGGGAAACATCCGCCGGCTGCAGGCGGACGAACTCCGGGAGCGGGGCGAACGTATCCGGAAGGACAATCCGGACACGCCGGCTTTTTTGCGCAAGATGCTGGACTGATGCGGCCGCGTGATCGGTCGCCTCGCCCGCGACATCGGTGACATACAGATGACACCGACGTTTCCGAGATTGCCCGTGCATTGCGGTGGCCGAGGCCGGGCCGGACCCGGACGGCCAGCCCGACGGGTGGCGGGTGCGCAGCACCCCACCACCGGACCGACGAGCACGGTCCGTACACTGCAGGTTGCCCCGACCTGCAGGGGTTGTGGTTCAGCGGGCGGCCGATGAGGCTGCTAACAGAAAAGGGCCGCGTCCAGTCAGACGCGGCCCTTTCTGGTTTTGCTCCGAAACGATCCGTTTAGGCTCAGGGCCCGAATTTGAACAGCAACCCGCCGGCGATCGTCACCAGATCGACATCGCCCAGGACGGTAACCTGCGCCTGTACGAAGGGCCGAATCGGACCAACGCCGAAGCGGGCACCGCCGATCAGATTGATGCCGGTGTCGGTATCGCTGGCGCTGAATTCGCCGAAGTCGCCCAGGTCGGCACTGACCGACGTACGAGCAATACCCAGGCCGGCCCCCACATAGGGCGTAAAGACAAGACCCGGCCCGAAGCCCAGCAGGGCATTCAGACCCAGTTGCCAGAACGTTACATTTTCTTCCATGAAGTAGTAGTCGAACGTGGCCTGGAAGTCGATGGGCAGGACCATGACGCCCAGCCGGGCATCGACGCCCACAAAGGCCTCTTCTACATCTCCCCCGATGTCATAACCGACGCGGGGACCCAGTTCAAACGTAACCGGCGAGGGGACCTGCGCCTTTGCAGCGGTCACAAAAAAGAGGGCGGTCAGCAGTAAAGCTGCGTGTCTCATGGCGATGGTACGGTTTGGTTTTAGATAACGGGATCGCTGTTTCGAGAAGAAAGGATTGTGCCGTATTTTCCGGGAACGGCGCTGAATGCGCCTTAAGATACAATGCACGTGTTGAAACGGCAAGCGCCCGGATAACGAATTTGTAACCTTGAAGCCAAACATTTTTTCTGTCATTATTTCTAAAGCTTTGGCTATCGGGCTCCTGATCTTGCTCGGAATATCCGGACTTTCAGGCGTAAGGGCCCAGACGTGGGGGCTGGTGTGGCGGCTTCCGGACGACACGGTGCAGGCACTGCACCAGTGGCAGCACATCCGACAGACTGGCGCCGAAGCGCTGCGGCTGGAGACGGATTCGGTGCCGGCGTGGTTGCTGACGGCGGCCGACTCGCTGGGGCTTGCGCTTTTCGTTGAGCTACCGATCACGGAAGAGCCGGCCCGGCAACTTCGACGGCGTTGGCCTGAAGCCCGGGAAATGCTGCGCAGGCTGCTGGCGCAGATTGCCGGGCACCCCTCGGTGCGGGCCGTCGGGCTGGCCCGGCTGGCCGACACGGCCGATCCGGAAGCCTGCGCCTACTTCGAGTCGCTGCGGGATGACGTGCGACGGGCGCGTCCGGACCTGCAGGTGTACTACGAGACGCGCTTCATCGAGGGCGATCGGTGCGGGAAGGCGGTGGATTTTGTGCTGCTGGACGCGCGCGATGCCGCAGATCCCCTGCAACTGCTCCGGCGCTGGCAGCAGGCGCATCCGACGGTGCCTGTCGGACTCGGGCGGCTGGGCACCTGGGTCCGGGCCGATACGCTCCGTGGCCTGCGCGTGCCGCACTCGCCCGAATGGCAGGCGCGCTATCTGGAGCATCATCTGAACCGTCTGCAGGGGGCTTTTGAGGGGTGGGTGTTCGTCTACCGCTGGCAGGATGTCGAGCGTCGGCGGCCAGCGCTGCACCTGGATCGCCCGTTTGTGGAAGCCTATGGCCTGCACGATCAGCAGGGGCGGGCGCGACCGGCGCTTGATGTGGTGCGTGGCGTATTTGCGGGAACGCAAACGGTCTTTGCCTTTCCGGCCGGGCGTTCTCCGTCGGATTCCTGGCCCTGGGCGGTGCTGGTCGGATGGGTGCCGATCGTACTGCTGGTGCTGAGCTACCGGCTCTCGCCGCTGTTTCGGTTGCTGGGAGCGCGTTACTTCCGGGCACACGGCTTCTATGCCGAGGCTGTGCAGTACGGCCGTGATCTTCCGACGGGGGCGCTGAGCGTGCTGGGACTGGCCGAAGGGGTGGCGCTGGGCGTCACGCTGGCCGTCACGGCCGCGATGCTTCGGGAAAGTCCGGCCGCCGCCTGGCTGGTCGGACTGCTTCCGCCGGAACTGGCAACGCCGATCGTTGAAGCTGTTCGGACGCCCTCTGTGCTGCTCCTCGTGGTGCCGGGGAGTCTCGTGCTGCTGGGAGGCTGGGCGCTGGGGGTGCGACTGCTCAGCCGATGGGGACGGCGCACCGGCTTCGTGCAGGCCTGGACGCTGGCGCACATGCCCCGGTGGCCGCTCTTTTTGTTGATGATCGCCGCGCTCAGCCTGAAGCCGGATGCCGGGACCGGGCACGTCCTGCTGGCGCTATGGCTGCTCGTGGAAGGCTGGGCGCTGGTGCGAACGCTCCGCGACGTGGCGCAGGTGGTGGCAGGACCGGGCTGGCTGCGTGCGGTGCTGGCCGTGCTGCACCCCGGATGCTGGCTACTCCTTGCCGTGCTGTTCGGGCTGAGCCGGGGGCTCTACACCGGCCATACCGTCATGCTCTGGCATCTGCTCACCGTCCGGTAGCGGGATCGTTTCGGGCGTGCGGGTCAGCTCCGCCCAGACTTTTTCGGCAAAGGCATAAAACGGCTGCTTCTGGTGCAGCCAGCCGAAGTGCAGGGCAAAGGGCGTCACTTCCATGTAGTCGCCGCGTCCCGGCAGGCGCGTCAACAGGTTCAGCAGCAACCGGCGCAGAAACGGCGATGGAATCCCGCGAAGCGAATACACAAAGCGGTCCGTGTAGTAGCGGCAGGTTACCCGGTTGAAGTCGGGGTCGTGGGAGGTCAGGTCGTCGATGTAATCCAGTTGCGGGCTGTTCTGGCCGGCAAACCAGGGGAAAACGGGCAGGTTCAGCCGACTCATGGCCATGGCGAGGCTCCACTCACAGGATTCCTCGCTGCGGCCTTCGTGGAGGCGGCTGCGGAAGTGCGTCTCGTGGCGGCGGGCGAGAAACTCCGAGGCCAGTTCGCAGACGGTGCGCGTCAGCGTCGCATCCTGCGCGTAGATCATTCCGGCCTGCACGCGCGGCAGATAGGTCAGGCCGAAGCGGCGCAGCGTCCGGCGCCGGCGATCCAGCAGCACATCGAGTACCACGCCGAGGCCTTTGGGGCCGCCGAAAAAGAAGTCGGCACGCTCCAGGCCGGTGGCCGTGAACGGAAAGGCCGCAAGTTGTTGCCAGAGCGGATCGGGATTGCGGCACCAGATCATGTCGGCATCGACGAACAGGCACCGGTCGAAGGGCATGAACCGGTGTAGATGGTGTTTGAAACCGACGATGGAGCGATGCGCCTCGGGCAGCGGCGCGATCACCTGAAAGAGTCGATCCAGCCCGTGCCGTTCCAGCAGCGCCCGGTGCTCGTCCGGACAGAAAAGCGCCACCGGCCGGTTCGGGTCGTGCCGCCGCAGCGTGATTACCGAAGCCACCGCATGGCGCACGTAGCGCTCGGCGCCATAGGTGTGCAGTACGTATCCCTCCTGAAGCGGACCGGCCATTACGTTAAGGTTAAGACCCGGGGTCTCAACCCAACGATACGAAAGGCGCCGGGTTTTCGGCAAAGATTTGAAATTTTCGTTTTACGAAGAACTGGAGCGGGCCAGCTGGGCCTGCTTTTTCCGGAGGCTGTTCATGAGCGCGTCGAAGCCCCGCTTGCGGATCACGCTCTGGAAGGAGCGGGCGTAGCCTTCGACGGTGCTCACCTCGTCGATGATGATGTCGTAGGCCTTCCACTGGCCGTCGCGGCGCGTGAACAGATAGACCACCTGCGTGGGCGTTTCCTTGTAGGTGACGGTGGTAACGACGCGGGCGCTGTCGCCCTGCACCTCGACGCGGTCGTAGCGCACGCGGGCACGGTAGATGTCCAGGTCCGAGAGCGACTGCTCGCGCACGATGTCGCTGAAGACCTCGACGAACTCCTGTCGCTGCGCGGGGGTCAGGTCGTTCCAGAAGGGACCCAGTGCCAGCCGGCCCATCGTCTCGAAGTCGACGACGCCGTTGATCAGGTCTTTGAGCTGCTCGCGGCGTTCGGACGTCAGCGGACCGGCGTCGAGCAGCGCTTTGATCTGGCGGTCGCGCGACTCCAGCAGTTGGCGGAGTTTCTGCGCTTCGGGACTGGACTGCGCCCGGGCAACGGAAAAGCTACCGAGCAGCAGGCCGATCAGCAGCAGCACGAGAAGTTTCGGGGTGTTCATTATCGCAGCAGGTTGTTGGCGAATCAGGTGTTGCGAATTTATTCAACAAGCGTGCCGCGCCGCACGTTCAGGTCGAGCACACCGACGGCGCGTTGCAGGCGCAGCACGGCCCGGTTGTAATTGTAGACAGCTTCGTAGTACCGCGCCTGCAGTTCGAGGTTTTCACGGACGGCCCGCACGAGGTTTTCGGTGTCGCCGAGGTCCAGGTCGAAGTTGATCTGTTCGGTGCGCAGCCATTCCTTGCTGATGGTCAGGGCCCGGTCGCGGGCTTCCAGCGCCGCCTGTGCGATCCGGACGTTGCGGTAGGCTTCTTCGACTTCGAAGCGCACGAGCTGGCGGGCGGCTTCCAGCTGGTAGGCCACTTCGTTGCGCTGGGCGCGGGCCTGCTCGACGCGGGCGCGCGTCTGGCCGAAGTTCAGGTTCAGCCGGAAGCCGAGCCCGGCCCGCAGGCTTTCGCCCAGGTAGGGATCGCTGATGTACGGATTGGGCTGGCGGTAGCGGCCGGCCGTGTAGGTCCAGCGGCCGGAGATGCCCAGGAACAGCTTCGGGTAGTAGTCCGAGCGGGCCACATCCACGAGGGCTTCGCGGGCGGCCAGTCCGGCCCGGGCCTGCTGGATCTCTGGGCGGTTGGCTTCGGCCAGTTCCAGGTAGGTTTCCAGTGGCTGGAGCGTGAACGAAAGGGGCGCCAGCGGCCCTTCGGCCGGGTCGATCACCACGCTATCGGGCAGCAGGAGCTGACGGGCCAGCGCCGAGCGGGCGATCCGGTGGCGCTCTTCGGCTTCGACGACACGCTGCAGGTACTCCTGCTCGGTGATGCGGAGCTGAAACAGGTCGGCGTCGTCCACCGTGGGGTCGCCTTCCTGCAGCAGACGGTTCACCTCTTCCTTGGCGCGGTCCAGGATTTCGCCGGTTTCGCGGGCCAGACGGAGCAGCGCTTCGGTGAGCTGAAGGCTGAAGTACAGCTCGCCGGTGCGGGCAGCCACTTCCAGCGCTTTCTGGCGCGTGCCGGCGGCCTCGACCTCGGTGCCGTAGCGGGCGGCCCGGATCTGGCCGCTGAGTTCGCCCCAGGTCCACAGCGGCTGGATGAGCTGGATTTCGAGCTGGTTGAACGGCCGCACGTTGCGCCAGTCGTTGCGCACCTCGGGATTCAGGTACAGGGCTTCGGTGGAAAAGGTGTTGTTTTCAGGGATCTTGAGGCCCGGCCCCACAGCGTGGGCGGTCTGGAGCTGAAACTGCGTCAGGAAGCGGCTGGCGCGGGCCTGATCGTAGCGGGCTTCGGCGAAATCCTGTCGGGCTTCGACGGCCTGCAGGTCGGGGCTGACTTCGAGCGCGCGTTGCAGCGTCTGAATCAGCGTCAGACGGAGCGTGTCGGCCGACTGCGCCCGGGCTTCGAGCAGTCCCGGGCCCAGGGTCAGCAACCACGCGCAGAGCAGCAAGGGACGCATACGGCAAACTCGGATTTTTTGCATTTTCGACTGGACAGAATCCATGCGGGCGGCTACCTTATTGCAAAAACTCTTCCCCGCACCCGCCTATGCTATCCGGACCACAGCCGCTGGGACAAATTTTAAAAGAAGTCATCGAACGATGGGGGCTGCGCGGGCGCATCGACGCCGTGCACATCATCGAAACCTGGGCGGCGCTGGCCGGCCCCCGGATCAATCGGGTGACGGATTCGGCCTGGGTGCGCGATCGCAAACTCTACGTGCGCCTGACCTCGGCGGCCTGGCGCCATACGCTGCACCTGCAGCGGGAGCAGTGGCGCGCCCGCCTGAACGAAGCGCTGGGCGCGCCGCTGATCGACGAAATCGTCTTCAAGTAACGGCTATGCTTCGTAGCGGCCGAAAGCCACGGCCGTGTTGTGCCCGCCGAAACCGAAGGCGTTGCTGATCGCCACACGTACGGGGCGCTGCTGCGGCGCGTTGAACGTGTAGTTCAGGTCGCATTCGGGATCGGGGTGCTCGAAGTTGATGGTGGGCGGTACGGTCTGGTGTACGATGGCCAGGATCGTGGCGATGGCCTCGACGGCGCCGGCCGCGCCCAGCAGGTGGCCCGTCATGCTCTTCGTTGAGGACACGTTCATCCGGTAGGCGTGCTCGCCGAAGACGCGCTTGATCGCCTTCGTTTCGGCCACGTCGCCCAGTGGGGTGGACGTGCCGTGCATATTGATGTAGTCAACGTCTTCGGGCCGGAGGTTCGCGTCGCGCAGCAGGGCCTGCATGGCCAGGACCGCCCCTTCGCCTTCGGGATCCGGGGCGGTGATGTGGTGGGCGTCGGCCGACATGCCGATGCCGAGCACCTCGGCGTAGATGCGGGCGCCGCGTCGGCGCGCGTGCTCCAGCTCTTCGAGCACCAGCGCCCCGGCGCCTTCGCCCATGACGAACCCGTCGCGGGTGGCGTCGAAGGGACGGCTGGCCCGGGCCGGGTCGTCGTTGCGGGTGGAGAGCGCCTTCATCGCGTTGAAGCCGCCCAGTGCCATTTCGGTGATGGGCGCCTCGCTGCCACCGCAGAGCACCACGTCGGCCATGCCCCGCTGAATGAGCAGAAAAGCGTCGCCGAGGTTGTGGTTGGCCGTGGCGCAGGCGGAGACGACGGCGTAGTTGGGGCCGCGGAAGCCGTAGCGGATGGCCAGGTGACCGGCCGAGATGTCGGGAATGAGCATCGGAATGAACAGCGGCGAGATGAAGCGCGCGCCCCGCTGCAGATACTGGGCGGTCTGCTCCTGAAACACCTGCATGCCGCCGATCCCGCTGCCGAAGACCACCCCGATCCGGTCTTTTTCCGAAGCGGCGAGCTTTTCGGGATCCAGTCCGGCATCCCGGAGCGCCTCGTCGGTGGCCACCAGCGCGTACTGGGCGAAGGGGTCCAGGCGCCGGGCCGTTTTGCGGTCCATGTAGTCCAGCGGATCGAACCCCTTCAGTTCGCAGGCGAAGTGCGTATCGAACGGGGTAGGATCGAAGCGGGTGATGGGGGCCGCCCCGCTTTTGCCCTGCAGCAGCGCTTCCCAGAAGTCCGGGACGTTCAGCCCGATGGGCGTCAGGGCGCCCATGCCCGTGACCACAACGCGTCGTCGCTGTGCCATGATCGTTTCCGGTTCGGACAGGTACAGAAAAGCCCGGCGCATCGCGCAATCGGGTGCCGCCGGGCTCGGAACAGAGGCTCGATCAGGCCTGGCCGATCTTTTCCTTCAGGTACTTGATCGCGTCGCCCACCGTCACAATCTTCTCCGCCTCTTCGTCGGGGATCGTGATGTCGAATTCTTTTTCAAATTCCATGATGAGTTCGACCGTGTCGAGCGAGTCGGCCCCGAGGTCGTTCGTGAAGGAAGCCTCCGGCGTGATGTCGGCCTCGTCGACGCCGAGCTTCTCCACGATGATGGCTTTCACCTTGGCTTCGATGTCGTTGGTGGCCATAGTGCTACGCCTCCTTGGTTGATCCGCGGTTTTGCTGTCGAGAGTGTGCGGGCCGAGGCCCGTAGCTCGTAAATCATCCCAAAATACAACACCACGGCTTGCGGGGCAACGTGGTGCTGCAGACGAAGCCCGCCAACGTGCAACCTTATCAAGGGGTTCCGTGGAATCGTTCTTCACATAAAGCGTTGAACCCTGTAAGCAAACGGGGCGTTAACGGCTCGCTTTAAAAAGAATTTGGCTGCAGCTAAACCTTTGAGGGAGCTTCGATGGCCTACCTGTTTACTTCCGAGTCGGTCTCCGAAGGGCATCCGGACAAGATCGCCGATCAGATCTCGGATGCCATTCTGGACGCGATGCTGGCGCAGGACCCGCACAGCCGCGTGGCCGTGGAGACGCTGGTGACCACCGGACTGGTGGTGCTTTCCGGGGAAGTCTACACGCGCGCGCACGTCGACGTGCAGCAGATCGCCCGGGACGTCATCCGCGAAATCGGCTACACGGATCCGCGGCTTCGCTTCGATGCCGACAGCTGCGGCGTGCTCTCCAGCATCCACGAGCAGAGCCCGGACATCCGTCAGGGTGTCGATGGGGCGCCCACCGGCGAGCAGGGCGCGGGCGATCAGGGCATGATGTTCGGTTACGCCTGCCGCGAGACGCCCGAGCTGATGCCGTTGCCGATCATGCTGGCGCATCGGCTCGTGCGTGAGCTGGCCCGCATCCGCAAGGAAGAGCCACACCTGATGCCGTATCTGCGCCCGGATGCTAAAAGCCAGGTGACGGTCGAGTACGAGGACGACCGACGCACACCCCGGCGCATCCACACGGTGGTCGTCTCGACCCAGCACGCCGAAGACGTCACGCAGGAGCGCATTCGCGAAGACATCCGGGAGATTCTGCTGCCGCGCGTGCTCCCGCCCGAGCTGGTGGACGACCGGCTTATCCTGCATGTGAACCCGACCGGCCGCTTCGTCATCGGTGGGCCGCACGGCGACACGGGGCTGACCGGCCGCAAGATCATCGTGGACACCTACGGCGGCAAAGGGGCGCATGGCGGTGGGGCCTTCAGCGGCAAGGACCCGTCCAAGGTGGACCGCTCGGGTGCCTACGCCGCCCGCTACGTGGCCAAAAACATCGTGGGCGCCGGACTCGCCGACGAGGTGGAGGTGCAGATTGCCTATGCGATCGGTCTGGCCGAGCCGGTCTCGATCGACGTGAACACGTTCGGCACGGGCGTCGTGCCCGATGCAGTGCTGGTGGAGGCCGTGCGCGAGGTCTTCGATCTGCGGCCGGCCGCGATCATCCGGGATCTGGATCTGCTCAAGCCGCGCTATCGGGCCACGGCCGCCTACGGCCACTTCGGACGTCCGGAGTTTCCGTGGGAGGCGCTCGACCGCGTCGAAGAACTCAAGCAGGCCGTTTCACGCTATGCCTGACAAAGCCGGCACAGGCTTTTCGAGGGGCCGCTGCGAGGCGGCCCTTTTTTTGTTACCTTTTGCCTGAACCGAAGTGCACGGGCTTTTCGATGAACGGCCGGTTCCGGGCGATTGTACTGATCGCGTTGCTGGTGGAGGCGGGCGTCTCCGGATTGCAGGCGCAACCCCGGCGCGAGGTGTTGCAGGCTCCGGCCACGAAGGCGACTCCCGAAGGACGCATCGATCCGACTACGGGACGCTGGCAGGCGCGCTACCGCGTGCGCACCCCGGTGGCCTGGCAGGGAAGCGCAGATGCCACCGCCCGCGCCTATCTCCGCATGGAGGCGGTGCGTTTCGGCTGGCGGCAGCCCGACCGCACGCTGGCCGTGGACCGCGTGCGCACCACGCCCTACGCCATGCACGTACGCTTCCGCCAGACGCTGGCCGGCCTTCCCGTCTACGGGCGCTACGTGCAGGTCAACCTGAACCGCCAGGGCCGGCCTACGCTGGTGCTCAGCGGCTACGACCCCCGGCTGGAGGCCTACGCCGCCCGTTTTGATCCGACGCCACGGCTTTCGGCAACCGCGGCGCTGAACGAAGCGCGGCGCCGCCTGGCGCAGCCCGAGGCACCGACGACCACGCCGGAGCTGGTCGTATGGCCCGCGGAGCCGCCACGCCTGGCCTGGCACTTCGTGCTCTGGCCGCAGGATCGGCCCGACGAGTGGGCCGTGCTGGTCGATGCCCGCAGCGGCGAGTTGCTGCACGTGCGAAGTCAGGCCGTCCAGGAGCGGCCTGCGAAGGCGACCCGGGCAAAGGCGACGGCAGCGTGGACGCCTACCGCACCGTTGCCGGTGGGACTGGTCGCGGGTGAGGGGATGGTGTTCGATCCCGATCCGCTGGCGACGGCAGGCGTCCCCTACGGCGGCGCCTACGCCGACAACGACGACGCCGACACGCCCGAGCTGAACGCCGAGCGGCTGGTCGTCACGCTTCCCGACATCACGCAGGGCGGGGATGGCCTCTACCGGCTCGAGGGTCCTTACGTGCGCATCACCGGCGACATTCCGGGCATTGCCGACACGCCCTACGACCCACCGGCCGAGGCTACGCCCGATGCCTTCCGGTATACCCGCGCTGACGACCACTTCGAGGCCGTCATGGCCTACTACCAAATCGACCGCAGCCAGCGCTATGTGCAGCAGCTCGATCTGGGCACGGCGGTGCTGGCCACGCCGATCCGGGTGAACCCGCACGGCTTCGGCCAGCAGGACAACTCGCAATTCTATCCCTCGCAGAACGCGATCGTTTTCGGCGATGGTGGCGTGGACGATGCCGAGGACGCCACGGTGATCTGGCACGAGTACATGCACGCGCTGCTGGAGGACGCAGCGCCGGGTTTACTCGGCGACAACGAAGGGCGCGCGCTCCACGAAGGGTGGGCCGACTACTGGGCGGCCTCCTATGTGCGCGGATTGGTCGAAGCCGGTCTGGTGCGCCGCACGGACTGGGACTTCGTCTTTCGCTGGGACAGCGGCGACGGGACGATCTGGGAAGGACGGCACATCGCCTTCACCGGGCGCTACCCGGAAGACACGAACTGCGATCGGGAGGACACGCCCCGCCAGTCCTGCAACATCTACGAAGACGGGCTGCTCTGGACGACCGTGCTCATGGAGATTCAGAACGTGCTCGGAAAGGCCGTCACCGACCGGCTGGCGATGGCCGCCGCGCTGTATCTGAGTCCGCCGGCCACGTTCCGGGATGCGGCGCAGGCGCTCCTGCAGGCCGACATGGACTATTACGACGGGGCGCACCTGGCCGTGCTGATCGACCGGCTGGGCGCCCGCGGGCTGGTCGATCCGGACGCCATTCGGCTGGTGGTGCGCCACGATCCGAACCAGGATGTGCGCATTGAGACCGACCATCTAATGCTGCAGGTGGTGGCCGTCGCCCGGGGCGACTCGGTGGTGCGCGTGCAGGCCTTCTACGAGCAGGCCGGGCAATTCGTCCCGACGGCCCTGTTTCAACCTGTCAACGACACGCTCTTCGAGGGACAAATTCCCTGGGACGGCGTGCCGGGGCGGTTCCGGTACTACCTGGAGGCCGAGACGGCCGGCGGCTGGGTACTCCGCCAGCCGCTTCAGGCCCCGGTGCAGACCTACGAGGTGGACGTGGGGCGTGTGGCGACGGCCGACGTGCTGCAGGTGGCACGGGCCGGCTCCGGTTGGCGACAGGGAGGCGCCGCCTGGACCGTGGATGGGCGATTGGAAGGCTACACGACGCTGGTGCTGTTGCCCGTGTCGCTGGCCACCAATGCCGATCGACTGCGGCTGCACCTGACGCATCGGTTCAATTTCGGAATGACTTGCGAGGGCTATCTGGAAAGTTCGGCCGACGGCGGCCGCACCTGGGAAGTGCTGTTGCCTGAAAGCGGCGGCACCCCGAAGCGTCCCTTTGGCGCGGCGAGTCCGCCCGAGGGCATGCAGCACACGTTCGATCTCTCGGAGGCGGCGGGTAGCCAGCAGTGGCTGCGGTTTACCTTTGGCTGCACGGCGGCCGATCCAAGTGCCTTCTGGACGATCGAAAAACTGGAGCTGGAGCAGGCCACGCGCGATCCCGCGCTGCGCACGCGCCACGCGACGCAACTGCTGGCGCCTTTCCCGAATCCGTTCCGCCGGCAGGCTTCGATTCCCTTCACGCTGGACGCCGTCCGGCATGTGCGGCTGGTCGTCTATGACCTGCTGGGACGCGAGGTGGCCCGGCTCGTGGATGCCACGCTGTCGGCAGGCAGCCACGTGGCCATGTTCCGTCCGGAAGGACTGGCCGCTGGCATGTACCTGATCCGGCTGGAGGCGGACGGGCGGGTTCAGACGCGCTCCGTTCTGTTTCTTCCGGAACGACCGTGAAGTTCGGACAAATTGCGACCGAAGCCGCGGCTGAGGCGTAAGAGGCTGGCCGAAAACGAATTCACTCAAAGCATTCGGGACGATGGACTACAAGGAAGGAGCCTACAAGGTGCGGGATCTGAGCCTGGCCGAAGCGGGCCGGAAGCGGATCGAGTGGGCCGAAAGCCGTATGCCCGTGCTCATGCACCTGCGCGAGCGTTACAGCAAGACGCAGCCGTTCAAAGGCTACAAAATCGCCGGCTGTCTGCACGTGACCAAGGAGACGGCCGTGCTGATCGAGACGTTCAAAGCCTGCGGTGCCGAGGTGGCCTGGAGCGGCTGCAACCCGCTTTCGACGCAGGACGACATCGCCGCTGCGCTGGCCGTGGCCGGTGTCGAGATCTACGCCTGGCACGGCCAGACCGTCGAAGAATTCTACTGGAGCATCGAGCGCACGCTGGACAAGCCCCCGCACCTGACGCTCGACGACGGCGCCGACCTGATTTTCACCGTCCATCACAAGCGCCCGGACCTGGCGCAGCACATCATCGGCGGCTCGGAGGAGACGACCACCGGTGTCAAGCGGCTGCGCGCCATGGCCGCCGATGGCAAGCTGCTCTACCCGGTCTTTGCCGTCAACGACGCCGAGACGAAGTGGGACTTCGACAACGTCTACGGCACGGGCCAGTCCACGATCGACGGCATTCTGCGGGCGACGAGCGTGCTGCTGGCCGGCAAAAACTTCGTGGTGGCCGGCTACGGCCATTGCGGCCGGGGCGTGGCTATGCGGGCGCGTGGCATGGGCGCCAACGTCATTGTCACCGAAGTGAAGCCCACGGCGGCCCTGAAGGCCGTGCTCGACGGCTTCCGCGTGATGCCCATGGACGAGGCCGCCGAGATCGGCGACATCTTCGTGACGGCCACCGGCATGAAGGACGTGATCCGCGGCCGCCACTTCCGGAAAATGAAGGACGGGGCCATCGTGTGCAACACGGGCCACTACGACGTGGAACTGAACCTGAAGGAACTGGCCGAGCTGGCCGTGCGCGTGCGTGAAGTGCGGCCCAACAACAAGGAGTACCTGCTCGAAAACGGCCGCCGCATCTACGTGCTGGCCGACGGCCGTCTGGTCAACCTGGCCGCGGCCGAGGGGCATCCGTCCGAGGTCATGGACATGAGCTTCGCCAACCAGTTCATGGCGCACCTGATGCTCGTCGAGAAGCACAAGGCGGGCGAAAAGCTGCCGCCGCAGGTGATCGATCTGCCCGAAGAGCTGGACCAGGAGATCGCCCGCATCAAGCTGGAAACGATGGGCATCCGGATCGACACGCTCACCGACGAGCAGCGGGCCTACGCCACCGACTACACGGCCGGCACCTGAGGCCGACCAGCTACGAACCTTTTCAGGGCCATCCCGATGGATGGCCCTTTTTTATCGGCCAACAGGAGGTTTCAGGCGACAGAGGCGATAGAGGGCGGTTTCTTCGTCGGGTGTGAGCGGACGCCACCGGCCGGGTTCCAGACCGTCGAGGCGCAGTGGGCCGATGGCCACGCGGACCAGGCGGAGCGTCGGGTGCCCCACGGCGGCCGTCATGCGGCGCACCTGTCGGTTTTTGCCTTCCCGAATGGAGATCTCCAGCCAGCAGGTGGGCACCGTCTTGCGGTAGCGAATGGGCATGGGGCGTGGCGGCAGCTCCGGCGGCTCGATGCGGCGCACGCGGGCCGGGCGCGTCCGGTAGCCGCCTGCGATCACCACGCCCTCGGCCAGACGCCGGAGCGCCTCGTCGTCGGGAATGCGTTCGACCTGCGCCCAGTAGGTGCGCCAGTGCCCGTACCGCGGGTGTAACAGCCGGTACTTGAGCAACCCGTCGTTGGTGAGCAGCAACAGCCCTTCGCTGTCCATGTCCAGTCGCCCGACCGGATAGACGTCTGGCACGTCAATGTAATCCTTGAGCGTCGGGCGTCCTTCCCGATCGGTGAACTGGCTCAGGACGCCGTAGGGCTTCCAGAACAGAATGTGTCGGACCGGTTTGCGCATGAACCCGCTTCGCCATTTTTTATCCGCACCTTAAACGGCCGGCGCGTTCATCGGTTGAACCCGGCACGGGCTGGTTCGTATCAGCCGCCTGGCTCTGCATCCTTTCGAATTCAGCCGACCGTTTGCCATGCGACGCGCCCTTCCACTGCTGGGATTGCTGCTGCTGCCGTTGATCGAAGTCGGGTGTTCACAGAATGCCCATTCCGAAAAGCCGGAGCCGGCCGCGCCTCAGGTGGTGGCCGATACCGTGGATGTGCAGACCCAGCTTTACCGCTCGCGGGAGACGGCCATCACGCGGGCCGTGCGCGAGGTCTCGCCGGCCGTGGTCAGCATCAACGTGCTGGAAGTGCAGCGTGTGCTGTATCGCGATCCGTTTGCCGACTTTTTCAACGACCCGATCTGGGAGTTCTTCTTCGGAGGGCCGCGCTCGCGCATCATCGAACGCCAGATTCACGCGATCGGCTCGGGCTTTATCATCTCGCCGGACGGGTACATCGTCACGAACGACCACGTGGTGGGGAACGCCACGAAGATCACCGTCTCGTTTCCCGACGGTCGGGCCATGGATGCCGAGCTGGTGGGCACCGATCCGGTCACGGACATCGCGCTGCTGAAGGTGAATCCGGATCGGCCGCTGCCCTACCTGCGCTTCAGCAAGAGCGAGCCGATCGTGGGCGAATGGGTGATCGCGCTGGGTAATCCGTACGGGCTGTTCGAGGCGGCCCCGCCGACGGTGACGGTGGGCGTGGTCAGTGCGGTGGGACGCAACCTGCCCGCCCAAGATGGCCGGCTCTACCGCGACATGATCCAGACCGACGCGGCCATCAACCAGGGCAACTCGGGCGGACCGCTGGTGAACGCGCTCGGCGAGGTGATCGGCATGAACGCGGCCATCTACACGGAAACGGGCGGCTCGGTGGGCATCGGCTTCGCCATTCCGGCCGACAAAATCCAGCGCATCGTGGCCGAGTTGAAGGAGAAGGGCTACGTGGACCGCTCCTACTACACGGGCCTGTACGTGCGGGATCTGACGCCGCGGATTGCCCAGGCGCTGGGCGCGCCCGATACGCGCGGCGTGTTTGTGACCGACGTCGATCCCGGCTCGCCTGCCGACGAAGCCGGTCTGCGGCCCTACGATGTGATCAGATCGTTCGGCGGCACGCCCGTCGCCAACAGCGACGACCTGCGGGCCCGGCTGTTCGACTTCCGGCCCGGCGACCGCGTGCAGGTGGAGGTGCTGCGCGAAGGAAAGCGCCTGACGCTGGAAATGCGCATCGGACGCCAGGAGTCGTCGCGGCGATGAAGTACACGACGCTGCTGCTGGGGCTGGCGTTGCTGTTGGCGGGGTGCTTTCCGTCGTCGTGCCGCCGTGAAGAACCCACGGCGCTGCTCCCGTCCGATTCGCTCTCGCGCCGGGTGGCGGCCACCGTCCCCTTCGACACGCTGCGGCCGCTGTGGATGGTCTCGGCCTCCGAGACGCTGCCGCTCAAGCGCCCCCGCACCGTGCAGCTTGGCCCCGACGGCCTGCTCTACGTCAGCGACGCCGAGCGGCATTTTCTGGCCGTGCTCGACACGACCGGCGCGTTGCGCGACACGCTGCGGCCGGCCGGGGTGCGCTATCCGTACCTGGCCGGCTTCCGGAGCGATACGCTGGTGGTGCTGGCGCCCGAGGCCCGGGAGCTTGTGCTGATCGCCCGACGCCGTGTGGTGCAGCGGTTGGCGCTACCGGCCGAGCTGCCCGACCGGGCGCTGCTCTATGCGGCGGCCACGCCGGACGGCTACTTCGTCAAGGCCGTCCGCGAAGGACAGGGCGGGCTGCTGGTGCAGCTCGACCGGCAGGGGCACGTCGTGCGTCGGCAAAAGCTCCCCGAACCCTACTGGCGCTACGCCGGGTTTGTGCGTCCCCGGGGCGACACGCTGCTGAGCCTAGCCGGCTTCCGGCCCGTAATCGACCGCTGGTGGCCCGACGGTCGGCTCGACACGCTGGCGCTGGTGGGCTTCGATTCGCCCATGCTGGCCCGAAGCCGCGCCTTTCTCGTAGGGGAGGTGCACGAAGCGCCGCTGCTCACGTCGTCGGCCGTGCCCGTCGATTCGCTGCTCTTTGTGCTCAACCTGCGACCCGGCTGGGTGCAGATCGACGTGTACGGCCTGCGCGACGGCCGGCTGCGTCACCGGCTGATTCCTCCGGAGCAGCGCCTGAATCGCCGGTTTTACCCGCACGATCTGGCCGTGCAGTGCCGGGACGCTTCGTGCCTGCTGGTGGTGGTGCTGAACGATCCGGATCCCCGGATCGTGGCCTATCGCTGGGAACGGTAGGGGAACAGTGCCGCAACGTGACCGTGCTACCTAACCTGCTGCATGCTTTAATCGATCACCGGGAGCCATGGGACAGGTGCTGACCGAACTGAAGACGCTGGGGGACCTGAAGGAGGCAGGCTATCGGCCGCTGTCGGTCAAGGACGAGCTGCGCAAGAACCTGATCGCCAAACTGCGGCGCGGCGAGGAGATCTTTCCCGGAATCATCGGCTACGAACGGACCGTCATTCCCCAGATCCAGAACGCCATTCTGGGGCGGCACGACATGATCCTGCTCGGGCTGCGCGGCCAGGCCAAAACGCGCATCATCCGGATGCTTCCCGAACTGCTTGACGAATACATCCCGATCATCAAGGGCAGCGAGGTCAACGACAATCCGTTCGCCCCGATCTCCAAGTACGGTCGCGAGATGGTGGCCGACATGGGCGACGACACGCCCATCGAATGGCTCCATCGAAGCCGGCGCTATGCCGAAAAGCTCGCCACTCCCGACACGACCATCGCCGACCTGATCGGCGACATCGACCCCATCAAGGCGGCCAACCAACGGCTGACCTACGCCGACGAAGAGGTCATCCACTTCGGCCTGATTCCCCGCACGAACCGGGGCATCTTCGCCATCAACGAGCTACCCGACCTGCAGCCGCGCATTCAGGTGGGCCTGCTCAACATCCTGGAGGAGCAGGACATTCAGATTCGCGGCTTCAACATTCGCTTTCCGCTCGACATCCTGCTCGTTTTCACGGCCAACCCGGAGGATTACACGAACCGCGGCAACATCATCACGCCGCTGAAGGACCGCATCGACAGCCAGATCATCACGCACTATCCGAAAACGATCGAGATCGGCATTGCCATCACGCAACAGGAAGCCTGGCAGGAGCGCGACGGCCAGGTGCGCGTGCACGTGCCCTACTTCTTCCGGGAGATCATCGAGCAGATCGCCTTCGAGGCGCGCCAGAGCGAGTACGTGGATCAGAAGTCCGGCGTGTCGGTGCGCATGACGCGGGCGGCGCTCGAATGCCTGATCTCGGCGGCCGAACGCCGGGCCCTGCTGAACGGCGAAGCGGAAACCACCGTGCGGATCAGCGACCTGCTCTTTGTGGAGCCGGCCATCACCGGCAAGATCGAGCTGGTGTACGAAGGCGAGCAGGAGGGCGTGCAGAACGTGGCGCGGATGCTCGTCGGGCGTGCCGTCAAGGCCATCTTCCCGCGCTACTTCCCGGATCCGGCCAACCGCAAGGAGGGGCGGGCCGTCTACCAGCCCATTCTGGACTGGTTCGCGAAGGGCGGGCAGGTGGAGCTGACGCCCGAACTTCCTTTCGACGAGTACGCCCGCCGGCTGGATGCCGTGGAGGGACTCTGCGCGCTCGTGCAGCGCTACACGCATCCGGCCACCCCGGCTGAGACGGCTTCGATGATGGAGTTCGTGCTGGAGGCGCTCCACCAGCACTCGCTGCTCGGCAAGGATCTGCTCGACCAGGAGACCCGCTACAGCGACATCATGGGCTCGATGCTCTCGTCGCTGGGCCGGGACGACGACGAAGAGGACGAAGACGACGAATTCTTCCGCCGCTACCGATGAAAGCCCCTGCGACAGAGCTTACGTTCCACATTCGCGAGGCGACGCCGGACGACGCCGAAACGCTCGTCGCCCTGATTCTGGAACTGGCCGACTACGAAAAATTGCGCCACGAAGCCCG
This sequence comes from Rhodothermus marinus, assembly GCF_009936275.1. Taxonomy (NCBI): domain Bacteria; kingdom Pseudomonadati; phylum Rhodothermota; class Rhodothermia; order Rhodothermales; family Rhodothermaceae; genus Rhodothermus; species Rhodothermus marinus. Next base: position 3,283,990 of record NZ_AP019797.1, on the reverse strand, counting down.
GCCCGATCCCGAGGCGCTTCGGGCGCACCTGCACCCGGACGCTTCGCCCCGCTGTGAAGCGCTGGTGGCCGAAGACCCGGCGACGGGCGAGGCGCTGGGCTTTGCCCTTTTCTTTGCGAACTATTCAACCTTTCTGACCCGCTGGGGCATTCATCTGGAAGATATTTACGTACGTCCGGCCTACCGGGGTCGCGGAATCGGATTTGCGTTGCTGAAGCGCGTGGCCGAAATTGCCGTCGCGCGTGGCGCGAAGCGGCTGGAGTGGCAGGTGCTCGACTGGAACGAGCCGGCGCTCCGCTTTTACCGGAAGCTGGGCGCGCGCCCGATGCGGGAATGGATCACGATGCGGCTGAGCGGCGAGGCGCTGGAGCAGCTGGGACGAAGCGGAACGGACGCGTGAGGCTACTGGCAACCTTCGATGGGCACCAGCCGACCGTCGGGCGCGATGCGCTCGCACCGCTCCGGCGGACGCGTGGGAAAGCGCTCGATCGGTACGTCGGGGTCCCGGTCGCGCGGCACGTAGTGCGTATGGTTGCCGTGCGGGACCTCGTAGTAAGGGCGCCGGCTGAACAGATCGAGTGCGTCGGCCACGGCCAGCAGCACGAACAACAGGATAACCAGCCCGAGAATCCAGCGACCCCAGCGCATAGACGCCTGCATGTGCGGGTGAAAACCTGCTCTGCTAATGGTCAAGCGGACGAGCAGGTTTCGAGGGCGAAAGGGATTTCCGTAGTTTCTGACACGAACCCAACGAAAATAAACGACCATGGACAGACATCCGATCTGGTTTAACGGCAAGCTGGTGCCGTTCGAAGAGGCGAAGATCCACGTGCTCTCGCACGTGGTGCACTACGGTTCGTCGGTGTTCGAGGGGATCCGCTGCTACAACACGGCGCGGGGGCCGGCCGTCTTCCGGTTGCGAGAGCACATGCGGCGGCTGCTCGACTCGGCCCGGATCTATCGCATGGAGGTGCCCTACACGCTGGAAGAACTGGAAACGGCTGCGCTCGAAACCATCCGCGCCAGCGGCCTGAAGGCCTGCTACATCCGGCCGGTGGTCTTCCGAGGGATGGGCAGTCTGGGCGTTAACCCGTTGAACAGCCCGGTTGAAGTCTTCATTGCGGTCTGGGACTGGGGCGCCTATCTGGGCGATGAAGCGCTGGAGCAGGGCGTGGATGTGCAGGTGAGCACCTGGAACCGGATGGCGCCCAACACACTGCCCGCCATGGCCAAGGCCGGCGCCAACTACGCGAACGCGGCGCTGGTCAAAATGGAGGCCGTGCTCAACGGCTACTCCGAGGGCATCATGCTGTCGGTGGACGGCTACGTGGCCGAAGGTAGTGGCGAAAATCTGTTCCTGGTGCGGGACGGCATCATCTACACGGCACCGCTGACGCTGTCGATCCTGCCGGGCATCACGCGCGATGCGGTCATCACGCTGGCGCGCGATCTGGGCTATACGGTGATCGAGCAGCCCATCCCGCGCGAGGCGCTCTACATTGCCGACGAGCTGTTCTTCACGGGCACGGCCGCCGAGATCACGCCGATCCGTTCGGTCGATCGCTACACGATCGGCCAGGGGCGGCGTGGCCCGGTGACCGAGGCCCTGCAGCGGGCGTTCTTCGAGATCGTCCGTGAGGGCAAAGATCCCTACGGCTGGCTGACGTTCGTCGAGGTCCCCCGCGAGGCAAGCGTTTCCTCCTGAGCCATGGCCCAGAGTCCGCTGACCGAACTGGGACGCTGGCTGCTGCTGATGGGCGTCGTGCTGGTGGTGCTGGGCGGATTGCTGCTCCTGCTGGGGCGACTGCCTCAGTTGCCCTTCGGCCGTCTGCCCGGCGACTTCAGCTGGGAGAAGGGCAACTTCCGCATCTACTTCCCGCTGGGCACGATGCTGCTGGTCAGCCTGGTGCTGACAATCCTGCTCAATCTGCTGCTTCGGATCTTTCGCTGAAGGGCAGGGCTTCGGCACCGGCCGCCGCCCGTTCGATGAGTGCGTGGGCCAGTTCCCGGCCCAGGTAGGCGTCGATGAGCCAGTGGGCCAGGTAGATGAGCGGTGTGATGGCTACGGCGATGGCGAACTTGTAGCCGTAGTTGAACAGCGTGATGGCCAGAATCTGCGGAAAGGCAAGCTGGCCGGCAAAGGCGACCGTCAGCACCACCAGCGTGTCGATGAACTGGGAGCCGAACGTCGAGCCCGTCGCCCGTAGCCAGAGCCAGCGGCCGCGCGTCAGGCGTCGGAGCCAGTGGAACAGCGTGATGTCGGCGAGCTGGCCCAGCAGGTAGGCCGTCAGGCTGCCCAGGATGACCCGTCCGGTTGCTCCGAAGACCGTCTCGAAAGCCTCCTGCGGAACAGGAGAGATGTCGGCCGCCGGTACGGCTATGGCCAGTCGGAGCAGGGCAAACTCGAACACAACCATCCCCATCCCGACCATCGTCACGAACCGGATGCCCTTCTTGCCGAAGTATTCGTTCATGATGTCCGTGACGATGAACGTGATGGGGAAGGCCAGCACGCCGGCCGTCATCACCACCTCGCCGAAGGTCATGCCCAGCAGGTGCAGCGTGAAGGGCAACCGAAAGGCGGTGAAAAACTTGGAAGCGGTGGCTTCGGCCAGCACCAGCGCCGTGATGAAGATCGCCGTGCAGACGACGAAGACCTTCTGCGGGCGGCTCAGGACGTAAGCCTCGCGGAGCATACGGCGTGCTCAGGAGCCGGTCGCACTTTCCGCTGCTTCTTCCGATTCGTCCTCGTCAATCCGCAGGCGGTCCAGCAGCTCGCTGAGCAGGCGCAATTCTTCGGGTGAGAGGCGGCTCATCAGGCGCTCCTGGGCTGCGTCCACCACTGGCTGCATTCGGGCCAGTAGCTCCAGCCCCTTTTCCGTAATGCCCACCTCGACCACGCGCTTGTCATGACTGGCCCGACTGCGTGTGACGAGACCGGCCCGTTCCAGACGGTTGAGCAGCCGGTTGACGTCCGGCGTGCGGTCGAGCATCCGGCGACCGATTTCCGTGCAGGTGAGCTTGCCGGGGTGGCTTCCCCGGAGAATGCGCAGCACGTTGTACTGCGTGGGCGTAACGCCAAAGGGCGCCATGAGCGCTGACAGTTCGTTCAGCAGCCACGAACTGGTCACCAGAATGTTGAGCAGCGCTTCCTGAGCGGGCGAGGCGAAACGGGTCTGCTTGATGCGCTCCGAGAGTTTCATCGGAGAGATACGTAGTTTATCGTAATTATCACGATGGCGCTAAACCTACAAAGTTCGGCGCCAACGGGCAAGTCCCCGAAGCGTTCCAGAAAGTTTCAACAGGAGGGGGTGTCAAAAGGTTTGCGGGGCGGCCTGCATGTTGCTAAATTCGCTCTGTGTTCTTCGACATGCGCCGCTGGTTCCGCTTCGGCGGATGAAAAGGGAATCCAGTGGCCTGGCCCACCGGGCCGGGGAATCTGGAGCTGTACCCGCAACTGTGAGTCGTGGCTGCGGCCGGCGGGCGAAGAAGCCGACGGTCACTGTCTGCTCCGGGCAGATGGGAAGGCCGGCGGTGGAGCCTGTGTCGGGCCCGTTCCGTCATCCGACGGAACCCACGGCGAGCCAGGAGACCTGCCAGCGGCGTCAGGCCGAAGCCTCCGGGAACTGAGGTCCGCGCCTGATGCACCGGCTGTTCGACCGCACCGGCCTTGAGGCCGGCCGTTCTGTCGTTCTGGCATGGCTGCGCTGGCCCGGACCTCGCATTGAGGTAACGGGCTTTTTTATGAGCTTTTCTGTTGTTCGCTGCGGACTGGTGTTGCTGGGACTCGGGTGCGTGCTGGGCGCCCGGGCCCAGGAACGGGCCGATACCACGCTGGCGCTGCCGCCGGTCGTCGTCGAAGGGGAGCGCCTCGAGCAGACGCGGGAAGCCGGAAGGCGGCTGTGGCGTCTGGAAGCGGCCGAGCTGGAACGCACCGACGCGACCACGGCGGCCGAGCTGCTGGAAGCGCGGACCGGGCTCTTCGTCAAACGCTACGGGAGCGGCGGACTGGCCACGCTCTCGCTGCGCGGAAGCAGCGCCACGCAGACACTTCTGCTCATCGACGGGCACCGTGTGGCCGATCCGCAATCGGGCCTGATCGACCTGACGCTGCTGCCCACCGTCCTGCTCTCGTCCGTCGAGGTGGTGCACGGACCGGCCGCTGCCACCTACGGATCGGGCGCCATCGGCGGCGTGGTGCGGCTCTACACGCTGCAGCCGGCAGTGCGCCCGGGCGGCCGGGTGGCGTTGCGGCTGGGCGCCTACGGTGAACGAAGCCTGGGCGTGGTCGCGCATGCCGGGGCAGGACGCGTGGCCGTGCTGGGGGCCGTCGAGCACAGCCGCACCATCGGCGACTATCCGTATCCCAATCCGCTCCCGCCGCCGGCGGTGCGTCGCCGCGAAGGGGCCGACCGGGCGATGACCTCGGCGTTCGGCAAGGTGCGCTACGAGGGCACCTGGCGGTTCGAGGGGACGCTGTGGCTGACCGAGGCGCGCCGGAGCCTGCCCGGTCCGGGCAACGCGCCACCTGTCGATGCGCACCAGACCGACCGCCAGCGCCGCCTGCTGCTGCTGGCCGAGCGGCCGTTGCCGGCCGGACGGCTCACGCTGCGCGGTAGCTACCAGCACACGCTGCTGGCCTACGTCAACCGGTTCGCCGGCGAGGCCGACACCACGCGCACGCGCGGGCTGGCGCTGGAAGCGACGCTCGACCGGGCGCTGCACCCGCGCTGGGCCCTGACCGCCCGGGCCGAAACCCGGTGGGAGCGGGCGGCGCTGCGCGGTGGCGTCGATCAACGCGCGGTCGCGCTGGCGCTCCACCTGTCCGGGCGCCGGGGACGGCTACGCCTCTACCCGGCGCTGCGGCTGGATCTGTACGCGACGGCCGGCCGCACCTTCCACGCACTCAGCCCCCGGCTTGGCCTGAACCTGGCCCTGAAGGAAGGGATGCTGCACCTGAAAGGGCTGGTGGGGCGTGCCTTTCGGGCGCCCACGCTGGGCGAGCGCTTCTTCCGGCCCGGCGGCAACCCCGATCTGAAGCCCGAGCGCGGCTGGACCGTCGAAGCTGGTCTGTACGCACGTCTTCGGCCTTTCGTGCTGGAACTGACGGCCTTTCAGACCACGCTGACGGATCAGATCGTCTGGTATCCGGGCTTCGTGGCGCCGGGCCTGCAGCTCTGGCGGCCCATCAACGTCGGGCGCGTGCGCACGCGCGGCCTGGAAGCCTCGCTTCGGGCCGATGTGCCGCTGGCCGCGTCGCTTCGGCTGCAAAGTGGCCTTTTCTACACGTTCACCCGTGCCGAAGACCGCTCGAATCCGGCCACGCGGGCCTACGGCCACCAGCTTCGCTACGTACCGCCGCACCAGCTCAAGGCTTTTCTGGATGTGCTGGCCGGCCCGCTCACGCTGGGACTCGACGCCCGCCACACCGGCCGCCGCTATCTCACCACCGACGAAACCCAGGCGCTGGCGCCCTTCACCGTGCTCGACGCCCATCTGCGCCTGACGCAGTCGGTCGCCCGGACCCGGCTGTCCTTCGGCCTGACCGTCGAGAACCTGACCGACACGGCCTACGAGGTCGTGCGCTTCTATCCGATGCCACCGCGCCACGTGCGCGTGCAGCTTCGCATAGACCTGCTTCCCTGAACCGCAAACAAAACGAAAGGAGCGACAGATGATGCGACGCCTGCTATTGCTGATTGCACTGCCGCTGCTCGTGCTGAGCGGCTGTGACCTGCTGGGCAGCGAAGACGATGGAGAACAGCTCGTAACCACCGGCGTGCTGGTGGGCAACGGCGGAAACTTCAGCGACCAGAACGGCTCGCTGACCTTCTACAATCCGGCAAACGGACAGACCGCGACGCTGGCGCTGAACGCCTTCGTGCAGAGCCTGACGCTGCATGAAGGACGGGCCTATGTGGTGCTGAACACGTTCAGCGTCGGGCACGTCGCCGTGGTCGATGTTGCCACGCAACAGCTCGTCGGGCGCATCGATGGCCTGCCCAACCCGCGCTATCTGGCCTTTGCCGCCGACAACAAAGCTTACGTGACGAACATGATCTTCGGCGGCAACGGACTCGTGTTTGCCGTCGATCCGGCCGCGCTGACCATCATGGTCGATTCGATCGAGGTGGGGCCCTATCCCGAGGGCGTGGTCGCCCATGAGGGGCGCGTGTACGTGGCCAACTACGGCTCGCTGGGGGCCGGGCGGACGATCTCGGTGATCGACGCCGCGACGGATCAGGTGGTCGGTACGCTCGAACCCGGCTGCGACGGCCCGAAGGCACTTTTCATCGACGAAGAGGAGGAGCTGGTGGTCGTCTGCCAGGGCAAGACGGTCTACAACGAGGATTACAGCGCGATCATCGAGCAGACGAATGGCCAGGTGGTGTTCATGAATCCGGGTACCGGGGCGGTGACGGCCCGGCTGACGTTCGACGTGCAGCTCGGCTCGGCTAACTTCACCCAGGTGGCTTACTATGCGCCGGCGGCCGAAGAGCTGTACGTCATCAGCAGCATCAGCAATGAGGTCTTCCGCATCGACACCGACGCCAATGCGCTGGCGGCCACGCTGTCCGTGCCCGAAGCGGCCGATCTGTCCGCGCTGTCGGCCGTCGCCTACGATGCGGCGCAGCGGCGCCTCTACGTGGCCCGGCTGGCCGCCGGACCGAACGGCGCGCCCGACTACACGGCCGCCGGTGCCGTGGTCATTCTGGACCGCAACGGCCGGCAGGTGGGCCGCTTCACCGTCGGCCCGGCGCCGTCCCACATCGAACTGGTGCAGGAGACGCGCTGATGCGGATCGACCGCTGCCTCTGCTTCCAGCGGACGTTCGCGGAACTGAAAGCCGTGGCCGCGCAGACCGGAGCCGGCAGCGTCGAGGACCTACAGCGCCACGTGCGCTTCGGCCTCCGCTGCCGGCTCTGTCTGCCCTACGTGCGTCGCATGCTCCAGACCGGCCAGACCGTCTTTCATGAAATCATTCAGGAAGCGTCGGACTCATAATCTGTTGCAACAAATTCTGGCGTAACGGCGTTGGGCGGCCAGAAGACCCGTTTGCTTCGGTGGCCACGCTGCTGTACATCTTTCCCCATCCGGATGACGAGAGCTTCGGGCCGGCGCCGGCCATCGCCCGCCAGCGACGCGAAGGCCATGCCGTGCACCTGCTGACGCTCACGCGCGGAGAGGCCACCCGCCAGCGGCACCATCACGGCTACAGCAAGCCCGAAATGGGCCGGGTCCGCTTCGAGGAAATGCAGTGCGTGGCCGAAGTGCTTGGGCTGTCCAGCCTGGAGGTGCTGGACTTCCCGGACGGTGAGCTGGCCGAACTGGACCCCCGCGTGCTGGAAGACGTTGTGGCCCGTGTCATCGAGCGCCATCGGCCTGACGTGGTGGTGACCTACCCGGTGCACGGCATCAGCGGACACCCGGACCATCTGGTCACGCACGCCGTCGTCAAGCGCGTCGGCTGTGCACTGCGGGAGCGGCTCGGTGTGCCGCGGCGGCTGGCTTTTTTCACCTTACCCGAAGGGCTCGAAAAGAAACCGGCCCACCTGCACACTTCCCCCCGGGAGCGCATCGACGCCTGCGTTTCGTTCACCGCCGAAGATCTCGAGCGGGCCGAGGCGGCGCTGGCCTGCTACCGGACCTACCGGCGCGTCATCGAAAAGCACCGGCCGCTGGAATCGGTGGCCGAGGGCGTCTGCTTCGAGCTGTTTCAGGAAACGTTCGATCCGCCGCTGGATGACCTGACCGATCGCCTGCCCGTCGTTGAAAATCCAGCACATAACGCTTCGATAACATAAAACGGCCGTTTCCCCTGTATTTTGTTTGCGTTAAAAAACCGTGTAAACGTACCGGAGTTGATGATGGAAACGGCCACGCGAGCCATGTCGCTCTCCGCCTTTGACGAACGGCCGCCGCGCGTGCTCATCGTCGATGACGAAGATGATATTCTGGCGCTGCTGGCCTACAACTTCAAACGGGAAGGCTTCGAGGTGGAACTGGCCCGTGACGGCGTCGAGGCGCTGGAGAAGGCCGCCCGGTGGCAGCCGGACGTGATCATCCTGGACATCATGATGCCGAACATGGACGGGATCGAGGTGTGCCGCCGCATTCGGCGCGACGCCCGGCTGCGTACCACGCCCATTCTGATGCTCACGGCGCGGACCGAGGAGGAAGATCAGATTCAGGGGCTGGAAATCGGCGCCGACATGTACGTGGGCAAGCCGGTGTCGGTCCCGGTGCTGCTGAGCCAGACCCGGGCGCTGTTGCGGGGTGCCCGGCGCTACGAGACGCCGCCCGATCTGCTGCGCATCCACGATCTGGAGATCGATCGCGACCGTTACCTGGTCTATCGCGACGGGCCGGAAGGGCGCGAAACGGTGCGCCTGCCCCGCAAAGAATTCGAGCTGCTCTACTTTCTGGCGGCCCATCCCGGCAAGGTTTTCACGCGGCAGGAGCTGCTCGACGAGGTGTGGGGACGGGACGTGTACGTGGTGGACCGGACCGTGGACGTGCACATCCGCAAGATCCGTGAAAAGCTCGGGAGCCACTATATTGAAACGGTCAAGGGCGTGGGCTACAAGTTTCGTGAGTAGCGCGTAATGCCCGCACGACAGCTCCGTCGCCTTCGTCCGGGGCGGCTGGCCTGGAAGCTGGCCGCCTACAGCGTACTGCTGGCCCTGCTGCCTGCGCTCTTTGTGGGGTTGCGCGTGGAGCAACCCTGGCTGCGGCTGGGACTGCTGCTGCTGATCTTCGGCGCCAGCGTGTTCGTCGCGGCGGCCTACCTGATCATGCCCCGGCTGGCACTGGCCCGTGAGCTGCTCCGTCAGATTCGCCGTCGCTCGTTCGAGAACCTGGAACTGGCGCATGTGCCGCAGGGCGACGAGCTGAACAGCCTCATCTGGCAGGTCTATCGCACAGGGCGCACGCTCGAAAAGGAAATCGAGGAACTCAAACGCATGGAAAACTACCGGCGTGAGTTTCTCGGGAACGTCTCGCACGAGCTGAAGACACCCATCTTTTCGATCCGGGGCTTCACCGAAACGCTGCTCGAAGCCGATCCGGGCGACGAGGCCACGCGCCGCGCCTTTCTGGAAAAGATCCTGCGCAACGCCGACCGGCTGGCCAATCTGGTGCGGGATCTGACGGAGATCTCGCGGCTGGAGACTGGCGAACTGCAACTGCAGCCGGTGCCGTTCGAACTCCCGGCGCTGGTGCGCGAGGTGCTCGAGTCGATGGAGCCGCTGGCGGCCACGCGCCAGGTGTCGCTGCGGTGCTGCGCGCCGGAGCACCTGCCCCGCGTGCTGGGCGACCGGGAGCGGCTGCGCCAGGTGCTGATCAACCTGGTGGACAACGCGATCAAGTACAACAACTCCGGCGGCTTCGTGGAGGTGCGCCTGCAGGAGCAGGACGGGAGCGTGCGCGTGGCCGTGGTGGACAACGGCATCGGCATTGCGCCGCAGCATATTCCCCGGCTGACCGAGCGTTTCTACCGCGTGGACCGCTCGCGCTCGCGGGAGCAGGGCGGCACCGGGCTCGGCCTGGCCATCGTCAAGCACATTCTGAACGCCCATCAGACGCGTCTGGAGATCGAAAGCACCCCGGGCAAAGGCTCCACGTTCGCCTTCCGCCTGCCGGTTGCCCGCTGAAGACGACTTGCCTTTTCCAGGCGAGGTTCGTATCGTCTGAAAGGAATGCCGGTCTCGCGTTGAAGTACCTGCTTCTTCCATATCGTTCGGTGCGAGGCGAGGCGTTGTCGCTGCGGCGATGCCTCGTCCGGCGGTGGCTTGGCCGCTGCAAGCCGCAAGAATGACCGTCGCGTGTGCACGTCGGCCGGTGATGTCGGCTTTTTAGCCCGCCGTACTTTCCCCTGAAGCAACACGAATATCGTCTTCCAACCAACGAACGGGTCTATGGAACTCTCGCTGCTGAACCTGCTCCTTGTGCTGGTAGCCGCCTGGCTGGGGGGATTGCTGGCCACGCGGCTGGGGTATCCGTCGGTGCTGGGGGAGCTGCTGGCCGGCATGCTGCTGGGGCCGCCGCTGCTGGGCGTCCTGCACGGAAGCGAGGCGCTGGCCGTGGTGGGAGAGCTGGGCGTGCTGCTCATGATGCTCTACATCGGGATGGAGATCGATCCCCGGGAGCTGGGGCGCGCGTCCAAAGGCGGCGTGCTGGCGGCGCTGGGCGGGTTCATCACGCCGTTTGTGGCCTGTTACCTGATCATCTATTACGTGACGGGGAGCGCCTACGCGGCGATGTTCGTGGGCGTGGCGGCCGGGGTGACGTCGCTGGCCACCAAGTCGCGCATTCTGGTCGATCTGCAACTGCTCGACACGCGCATTGCGCACGTGATGATGGCCGGGGCGCTGATCGCCGATACGCTGTCGCTGTTGATCTTTGCCGGGATCATCGGCGTGGCCCAGTTCGGAAGCGTGTCGGTGATGGACCTGGCGCTGGTGGGCTTGAAAGCGCTGGCTTTCTTCGCGGTGGCGGCGCTGGTGGGGCTTAAGCTGATCCCGCGTTTTGGCGTCTGGCTGCAACGCTACGCGCCGGGGCGGACCGTCAGCTTTCTGCTGATCGTCGTGCTGGCGCTGCTGTTTGCGGAAGGGGCCGAGCTGGCCGGGCTCCACGGCATTCTGGGCGCCTTTCTGGCCGGGCTGTTCCTGCGCGAGCGCACGCTGGGCCGTACGCTCTCGAAAGACCTGATGGACCTGGTGCGCGACGTGTCGCTGGGCTTTCTGGCGCCGATCTTCTTCGTGACGGCCGGCTTCGAGGTGACCTTCGACGTTTTCCAGCAACACCCGATCCTGCTGGCCGGGGTGATTGCCGCGGCCACAGTGGCCAAGATCGTCGGTACCGCGCTGTTCTACCTGCCCACCGGATACGGCTGGCGCGAAGGGGTCGTCATCGGGGCGGGCATGAACGGTCGCGGCGCCGTCGAGATCATCATCGCCCAGATCGGCCTGTCGATGGGCATCATCGACGCCACGATTTTTTCCATTCTGGTCTTCATGGCCATCTTCACGACGGCCACCGTGCCGGTGCTGCTCAAGCTGGGCGTGGACTGGCTCAAGCGGCGAAATGAGCTGGTGCGTTCGGACCACGAGCGGCGCGGCGTGCTGATCATCGGCGCCGGGGCGACGGCGCGGGCTCTGGGCCGGGTGCTGGCCCGCTCGCAACCGGTGTGGGTGGTGGACCGCAACCCGCAGCTCTGCGCCCTGGCCGAAAGCGACGGGCTGCAGGTCATCTGCGGCGATGCGCTGGACGAACAGGTGCTCGGCGAGGCGCAGGCCGCGCACGTGCGCACGTTCATCGCCATGACGGCCAACGCCGAGGTGAACGCGCTGGCCGCGCAGCTGGCCCGCACGGTCTTCTACGTGCCCGAGATTCACGTGCTCTTCAGCGGCGGCGACGAGGCCGAGCACCAGAGCCTGCTGGCGCACCTGCATGCCACGACGCTGTTTGCCGGGCCCGTTTCGCTGGTGGCCTGGGACTACCGGATCGAGCAGGAGCGCATCGTGCGCAGCAAGGTGCCGGTCGAGCAGCCCATGTCGGCCGGCCGCTTCTTCCAGGCGTTGCAGGGACCGCGTCCGGCCCTGCCGCTGGCATTGCTACGCGGCGATCGATACCTGCCTGTGCACAGCGGGCTGACGCTGGAGCCCGGCGACGAGGTGATCGTGCTGCAGGCGATGGACGTGCCGGCGATGCCGCGTGATCGGTTCGATCACCTGGTGGCGCAGGCGCCGGTGCTGGATCTGAGCCGCCAGCTCTCGCTGGAAGAGTTCTTCCGGGTGGCGGCCGAGCCGCTGGCGGCCCGTCTGGGCCTGGAGGCCGAGGTGCTCCAGCGGCGCTTTCTGGAGCGGGAGGCGCTCAGCAGCACCGTGGTGTTTCCGGGCGTGGCCATTCCGCATGTGATTGTCGAAGGCCGCGGTCGCTTTGAGCTGGTGGTGGCCCGCTGTCGCGAAGGACTGCGCTTTCCCGATCAACCGGAGCGCGTCTACGCCGTGTTTGTGCTGGCCCGCTCCGAAGACGAACGCACCTTCCACCTGCAGGCGCTTTCGGCCATCGCGCAGATTCTGCAGCGTGAGGACTTCGAGCAGGCCTGGCTGATGGCACCCGACGCCGAGGCGCTGCGTCGGCTCCTGCTCGAAAGCGAGCGGCGTCGCCTGCCTATGCCGGCCGGTTCGGAGCCGGACGAAGCCTTACCGGAAGCGTGAACGACTGAATTCCAGAACACAAATGCCGGATAATATGCAGGAGCGTGGTTCTCGTATTACGGATCGCCTGTTTCGTCCCTTTCAGGAGTTCTTTCACACCGAGGCGGCCAGCGGCACTCTTTTGTTGCTCAGTGCCGTGATCGCGCTGGTCTGGGCCAATTCGCCCTGGGGCGAGACGTACCGGGCACTCTGGGAGATGAAGTGGACCATCGGCCCCGAAGGAGCGGCGCTTTCCAAGTCGCTGCTCCACTGGATCAACGACGGGTTGATGGTGCTGTTTTTCCTGCTGGTGGGCCTGGAGATCAAGCGGGAGCTGCTGGTGGGCGAGCTGTCGTCGCCGCGCAAGGCCGGACTGGCGATAGCCGGGGCGATCGGGGGCATGATCGTGCCGGCGCTGCTGTACCTGACGCTCAATGCGGGCGGCGCGGGCGAGCGCGGATGGGGAATTCCGATGGCCACCGACATCGCCTTTGCGCTGGGCGTGCTCGCCCTGCTGGGGCGCGGATTGCCCGTGGGGTTGCGCGTGTTCCTGGCGGCGCTGGCCATTGTGGACGATCTGGGGGCCGTGCTGGTGATCGCGCTGTTCTACACGGCCGATCTGTCGGTAGGTGCGCTGCTGGCGGCCGCCGTCGTCTGGGGGTTGCTCTGGGCGTGCAACCTGCTGGGCGTGCGCCAGCTCTGGGTGTACGGTCTGCTGGGGGTGCTGCTCTGGCTGGCCGTGTTCAAGTCGGGCGTGCACGCCACGGTGGCCGGCGTGCTGCTGGCCCTGACGATTCCCGCCCGCCGGGAGATCGACGGCGCGGCGTTTCTGCGCGAGGTGCAGGGGCTACTGGACGTATTCCGTAAAAATCCGGGCACGGGTCGGTTGCTCAGCGCGGACCAGCGCGACGCGGTCTATTCGCTGGAGCAGGCCTGCGAGCGGGTCGAGGCGCCGCTGACGCGCCTGGAGCACGGACTGCATGGCCTGGTCGCCTACGGCATCATGCCGCTGTTTGCGCTGGCCAATGCGGGCGTGGTGCTCGGGGGCGACAGCGGGCTCAGCCTGACGCACCCGGTCACGCTCGGGGTGGTGCTGGGGCTGCTGCTTGGCAAGCCGATCGGCGTGCTGCTGGCATCCTGGCTGGCGGTGCGCCTGCGACTGGCCGAACTACCGGCCGGCGTGACCTGGGGCCAGCTGCTGGGTGTGGGATGTCTGTGCGGCATCGGGTTCACGATGGCGCTGTTCATCGCCGGGCTGGCTTTTCCTACCCCGCTGCTGCTGGATCAGGCCAAGCTGGGCATTCTGGGCGCTTCGCTGCTGGCCGGGCTGCTCGGCTGGGTGTTTCTGGCAAGGGCACGAAAAATTCAACAGGCCGAAGCCCTTTCGGAGTGAAACATGAAGAAAGCGTGGGCCGTTGGGCGGCCGGCTACTGTGAACCAGCCGGAACCGTTCTATGCTGGAGATCCTGCTGACGAACCTGCTCTCGCCCATCGTTCTGGCCTTTGCCCTTGGTATCATTGCCCAGCTGATTCGCAGCGATCTTTCGTTTCCCGAGCCGCTTTACCAGGCGCTTTCGATCTACCTGCTGCTGGCTATCGGGCTCAAGGGCGGGGCCGAGCTGAGCCACACGCCCTGGGCCGTGGTGATCTGGCCGGCGCTGGTGACGCTGGCGCTGGGCATGCTGACGCCGATCACGTCGTACGTGGTGCTGCGCAAGATCGGCCGCATGGACCGGATCAACGCGGCGGCCATCGCGGCGCACTACGGCTCGGTCTCGGCCGTGACGTTTATCGCGGCACAGGCCTTCGGGCAGCTTCAGGGCAATCCGGCCGAAGGGTTCATGCCGGCGCTGGTGGCCATGCTCGAAGTGCCGGCCATCGTGGTGGCGCTGATGATCGCCTTCACGCGCTCGAACCATCACGGCTCCTGGCGCGAGGGGCTGCACGAAGTGCTGGCCGGTCGGAGTGTGGTACTGCTCGTGGGTGGACTGGTCATCGGGTATCTGTCGGGTATGGAAGGGCTCAAGCAGGTGGAGCCCTTTTTTGTGAACGGCTTCAAGGGGGCGCTCACGCTCTTCCTGCTCGAGATGGGGCTGGTGGCTGCCCGGCGCCTGCGCGATCTGAAGAAAGTGGGGGCGTTTCTGGTGGGATTCGGCATTGTGATGCCCATCCTGCACGGCGCGCTGGCCGTCGTGCTGGGCCACTGGGCCGGGCTGTCGGTGGGAGGAAGTGCGGTGCTGGGCGCCATGGTGGCCAGCGCGTCCTACATTGCAGCGCCGGCCGCCGTGCGCATCTCGCTTCCCGAAGCCAACCCGACGTTCTACCTGACGGCTTCGCTGGGCATTACCTTCCCGTTCAACCTGACGCTGGGAATCCCGCTGTATTTTGCTCTGGCACAATGGATCGGAGGATAAGCCCATGCTGACGGTAACGCTCAAGCTGGTAACCATCGTGGCCGAACGCGTGCTGCAGGAGCGGCTGCTACGCGAGCTGAAAGAGCTGGGCGCCCGCGGCTACACGCTGACCGAAGTGTCCGGCGAAGGGTCGCGCGGCGTGCGCGCCAGCGAATGGGAGGGCCACAACGTGAAAATCGAAACGATCGTCAGTCCCGAGGTGGCCGATCGGATCATCGAGCACATTGCCGAGCATTATTTTCAGTACTATGCGGTGATCGTGTACGCCCAGCCGGTCGAGGTCGTGCGGGGCGACAAATACGTCTGAGCGAATGCTGCTGGCCGGCGTTGCCTTGCCATTCCTGGGGGAGCTGGTGGCGCTCGTGGTGACGAGCGTCCTGATCGCCTATCTGTGCTACCAGATCCGGCTGGTGCCGATCGTGGGGTTTCTGCTGGCCGGCGTGCTGATCGGGCCGGGCGTGCTGGGGCTGGTCCGCAACGAGACGCTCATCCAGAACACGGCCGAGATCGGCGTCATCCTGCTGCTGTTCACGATCGGCATCGAGTTCAAGCTGGACCAGCTCCGGCGCATCTGGCGCGAACTGCTCCTGGGGGGCGGGTTGCAGGTGGGGCTGACCACGCTGGTCGTACTCGGGTTGTCGCTGGCGCTGGGCATCGATGTGCGTGCGGCGCTTTTTACGGGCTTTCTGGTGGCGCTCAGCAGTACGGCGATCGTGCTGAGCGTGCTCAGCGATCGGCAGGAGACCGACACGGTGGTCGGGCGCCTGGCCGTAGCCATGCTGATCTTCCAGGATCTGGCCATTGTGGCCATGGTGCTGCTGGTGCCCGTGCTGGGCGGCGGGCACGGCTCGGCGCTTGAGACGCTCCGAGCGCTCGGCGAGGCGCTGCTGGTCGTGGGCGGCGTGCTCGTGCTGGCCCGCCGGCTCGTCCCCTGGCTGCTGGAACGCATCGCCCACACGCGCCGCCATGAGCTGTTTCTGCTGTCGGTGGTGGCCATCTGCTTCGGGACGGCCTGGGTGACCAGTCTGTTCGGCGTCAGCCTGGCGCTGGGCGCCTTTCTGGCGGGGCTGGTCGTCAGCGAAAGCACCTACAGCGAATACGCCCTGAGTGAGATTCTCCCGCTCAAGGCGCTGTTCAATGCCGTCTTCTTCGTGTCGGTGGGACTTTTGCTCGACGTGTCGTTCGTGCTCGCGCGGCCGCTGCTGGTGGTGGGGATCGTGCTGGGCGTGCTGCTGGTGAAGGTGCTGGCGACGGCGGCCGCCACGCGCCTGCTGGGTTACCCGATGCGGGTGGCACTGGCACTCGGGTTGACGCTGGCGCAGATCGGAGAATTTTCGTTCGTGCTGGCGCAGGCCGGGCGCGACGTGGGACTCACGCCGGCCGGGATGGGGGAGGCCGGCACGCAGGGTCTGCTGGCTGCGACGGTGCTGCTCATGGCCGCCACGCCGTTTCTGATGGCGCTCGGACGACGGCTGAACGTGCAACTGCTCCGACGCGAAGGAGCCACGCCCGAAGCGCCTCCGGAAAAAGCCGCACTCGAGGACCATGTGATCGTGGTGGGCTACGGACCGGCCGGGCAGCGTCTGGTGCGTGTGCTCCGGGAGACGGGCATTCCGTTCATCGTCATTGAGTTGAACCCGCACACGGTCCGGGCTGCCCGAGCGGAGGGCATTCCCATCCTGTACGGCGATGCCAGCCGCCGACATATCCTGGAGCATGCGGCCATCGATCGGGCCAAGGTGTGCGTGGTGGCGATCAACGACGAGGCCGCCACGCGGCGCATCGTGGAACTGGCGCGCTTTCTGAACCCGACGCTTCAGATCATCGTGCGCACGCGCTTTCTGCGGGATGTGGAGCCGCTTCAGCGGGCCGGTGCCGACATCGTGGTGCCCGAGGAGCTGGAAACGTCCGTGCGTATCTTCACGCAGGTGCTACAGGCCTACTTCGTGCCGGAGGATGAGATTCAGCGGCAGGTGGCGGCCATCCGCTCGGGCGACTACCGGATCTTCCGGGGCAGCATTCAGGAAGCCCACCTGATGGTGCTGCAGGGGCTCGACGAAGAGGGCCTCCACACGCGGGCCGTCGTGGTGCGCGAAGGCGCACCGGTGGCAGGCAGGACGCTGGCCGAACTGAACCTGCGCCAGCGCTACGGGCTGACCGTGCTGGCCGTGCGTCGGGGCAACCGGACGATCGGCAGTCCCGCCGGCGACTTTCGCATCGAACCCGGTGATCGGCTCGTGCTCATCGGGCTGGCCGATCAGTTCGCCCGCTGCGCCGACCTATTCCGCCCGCCGCGTCCCTCGGTAGCGGAAGCTTAGGCGCTGGTTGCCGTCTGATCAGTGGTGTACGTCGGCAGATAGTCAGCCGGGACGGGTTGCACGTGGAAGATAAGACGGGCGCTGCGGTCGTAAGTGAAGTAGTTCCAGGCCCAATTGATAAGCACCTGGAGCCGGTTTCGGAAGCCGATGAGCTGGACCAGATGAAGGGCCAGCCAGGCAAACCAGGCCAGCGGACCCGTCAGGCGCACGCCTCCTTTCAGCTCGGCTACAGCGGCATGGCGACCAATGGTGGCCATCGTGCCCCGATGATGGTAGCGAAACGGCTCGGTCTCCTGCCCCTGCAGCAAACGCTGAATCTGCCGGGCGACATGTCGTGCCCCTTGGATTGCTACCGGTGCCATCTGAGGATGCAGGCGTCCTTCTTCGTCGCGGCTGGCGGCCAGGTCGCCAATGACAAACACGTTCGGATAGCCGGGCACGCGCAGGTCTGCTTCTACTTCGATGCGCCCGCCGCGCGTCTGCGGCAGCCCCAGCCGGTCGGCCAGTGGGCTGGCGCGTACGCCAGCGGCCCAAATGACCGTCCGTGTAGGAATGCGTTCGCCGCTCTGCAGGTAAACAGCTTCCGAAGTGACCCGGGCCACCGGATCGCCCAGATGGAGTTCAACGCCACGCTGGCGAAGCTGCTGGCGGGCGTACTGCTGGAGCCGCTCATCGTAAGTGGCCAGGACCGTATCGAGCGCCTCGACGAGTAGCACCCGGGCCCGATTCATAGGCAGATGCGGATAGTCTTTGCGGAAGACCAGCTCGAACCATTCCACCAGGGCCCCTGCCATTTCGATGCCGGTCGGCCCTCCTCCTACCACTACAATATTGAGCAAGCCTTCCCGGATGCGTTCCGGATGGCGATCGGCTTCCTCGAATTGGCGGATAATGTGGCTGCGCAGGGCAATGGCATCTTCAAGGGTCTTCAAGGGAAAAGCATGTGTCGCAGCGCCGTCAATGCCGAAGTAATGGGTAACTGCGCCGGTGGCCAGCACCAGATAGTCGAAGCCGATGCGGTCGCCATCTTCCAGCAGCACCGCCTGCGCGTTCCAGTCGACGCCCACCACCGTCCCCATGACGAAGCGGAAATTGCGGCGTCCCTGAAAGATGCCGCGCACGGCGTGGGCAATTTCTTCCGGCTCCAGGCCCGCCGTGGCCACCTGGTAGAGCAGCGGCTGGAAGGTGTGGTAGTTCTGGCGGTCGATCAGCACCACTTCGACGGGGTCACGGCGCAGCGCCCGCGCCAGTGTCAGCCCGCCAAAGCCGGCGCCCACGATCACCACCCGGGGACGATCCTGTGCCATAAGCTGCACGAATTTTTTCGCTGTGAGCAGTACTTTATCAAAAGCAAAAGTTCAGCCAGTTAGAAGTTTCTCCGTGTGGCTGGGCGTTACAGGATCTTTTCGCCGGGTCTCGTATCTTTGAAAAGAAGTTTCGGGTGAACCGACATGAGAGGATTGCTGGAGCGACTGCAGAGGTGGCTGCAACCGGCCGAAACGACGGCGCCGGAGACAACCGAGACGCTGGAAATCATGCGGCACCTGACGGACCTTCCGGTCCGTAATGCCGCGCTCTATGAACAGGCGCTGACGCACCGCAGCGTGCTGCGCGGGCAGCCCGACAGTCATCTGCATTCGAACGAGCGGCTGGAGTTTCTGGGCGACGCCGTGCTGGGCTTCGTTGTGGCGGCCTATCTGTACGAGCACTTCCCGGATCGCAACGAGGGCTTCCTGACCCGGCTTCGGGCCAAGCTGGTCAATCGCGAGGCGCTGGCGCAGGCCGCCCGTCGGCTGGGACTGAGCGCGCACGTGCGGCTGAGTGAAAACATGGAGCGGGCCGGCGGACGGGACAACGATTCGATTCTGTCGGACGCGTTCGAAGCGCTCGTCGGGGCGATCTATCTGGATCTGGGGTTGGAGGCCGCGCGCGCGTTCGTGGAGCGTGCGCTGCTGGCGCCGCTCGATCTGGAGGCGCTGGCCCGGCGGCCGGACAACTACAAGAGCCTGTTGCTTGAATTCGCCCAGGCGCGGGGGTGGCCGCAGCCGCGCTATCGCGTGGTGGCCGAAGAGGGACCCAGCCATGCCCGGACCTTCACCGTGGAGGCCTGGATCGGCAACCGACGGCTGGGTCGGGGCACGGCTGGCAGTAAGAAACAGGCCGAGCAGCAGGCCGCCCGGGAGGCGCTCGCCCGCCTGCAGGCGACCGAAACGGTCGAGGAAGACGGCACCTGAGGTTCAGCGGGCAGGGCGGTAGAACTGAATCACGCCCCAGTGACCATTTGTCATCCACTCCGGGTCCTGCGCGGCGACTTCGCGGATGCGCGCTTCGTCGAGTCCCACCACCACTTCGGCTTTGAGCGTGCGCAGCGCCAGCAGCGGTGCCGGAAAGTACGCTACCACTTCGGCAAAAGGCGTCGTAAAGGGCCAGTGGGCGTCGTCCACCAGGCGGCGGTAGTTGGCGTCGCCTTTGGCGATGACCAGGTCGGAGCGGGCCAGATCGGCCAGCGGAAGCTTCGGGAAGGCCCGCATGGGCAGCGGACAGTTCCAGATGAAGCTGTCCGAAAGGCGAAGACGTCCCGCCGCCAGATAGCCACGCAGGCGTTCGGTCAGAGCGCGGGGAGCGGAATCTGGAGCGGCGGCTAGCATGTCGAGCGTCTCCAGCACGTCCGCGATCATCGCGTCGGAGACGAACGTGGGGTGCGCCTTCAGGTGCAGTACGACGGTGTGGGCGTAGCCGGCCGCCAGCAGGCCATCGACGAGCACCAGGTCGCACAGCAGCTCGAAGCCGGCGTTGTCGGCCAGCAGGTCGATGCGGGCCGGTGCCACCGCTTCGAGGTGGGCCAGCAGCGCGTCGGTGTCGTCGGCCAGCAGGTGGGCCGTTTCCCGATCGGTGCCCAGGTGACGGGGCGCTTCGTCGGCCGACCACATGCTCAGGTCGATCTGATTGCCCCAGAGCGCCGTACGTACCAGCAGGGGCAACTGGGCGCGGGCCAGCTCCGGCTGCGTGGCCCGCTCGTTGGCGGCACGGGCCAGCACAATCACGGCCTCGGCGGCCGGATCCAGTGCTTCCGTTTTCTGCTTCCGAAACGGATCATGCAGATAGGTAGGACCGGGCTGGAAATAGCCGGTCGCTTCGAGGATGCGCCGGTACAGGTAGTGTTCGGTAAAAAGCCAGGGTGCCGAGGCCCAGGTTTCACCCAGATGTGGGGCCACCCACTCATCCCAGAGCGGCAGATCCGGGGCGCCCGGATCCTGAATCGGACGGATGGGGCCGTCCGGCAGCTCCCGGTGCAGTGCCCACAGCCGCTCGTTGACCGCTTCGGGAAAGTCGTTTTCGCGAATCGTCTGGGCCACAATGCGCGGCCAGCGCTCTCGAACCGTGCGTTCGGCAAACGAGTCCGGATCGGTACCCCGCAACGGCGGCGGAACGACAACGGTTACGTTCATGCGCACCCACATTGATTGAAATTTTCTAGAGGCATACTTTACCCGTAGTTTTTCGGTCAGGTGCCGGAATACTTCTGAAGAATCCGCCAAACCTGAACTCGAACAGGCGTTCAGACATTTACCGACCGGGTTTTGATGAAGTGGAGCACAACGCTATGGCTATCGATCTGTCTTTTACCGATCGGTTCGTAGAGCGGCACATCGGCCCTTCGCCGACGGAGATCCAGGAGATGCTGCAGGCGCTGGGCCTTTCGTCGCTGGAGGAGTTGGTGGATCAGACGATCCCGGCGTCCATTCGCACGCAGCGGCCGCTGGCGCTTCCGCCGGCACTCAGCGAGGCCGAGTTGCTGGCGCGGTTGCAGGAACTGGCGGCAAAGAACGTCCCGTTCCGCTCGTTCATCGGGATGGGCTACTACGACACGATCACGCCGCCGGTCATTCAGCGCAACGTGCTGGAGAATCCGGCCTGGTACACGGCCTATACGCCCTATCAGGCGGAGATTGCTCAGGGTCGGCTGGAAGCGCTTTTGAATTTCCAGACCATGGTCATCGACTTGACCGGGCTGGAGCTGGCCAATGCCTCGCTGCTCGACGAGGCGACGGCCGCCGCCGAGGCCATGATGATGCTGCATCGCGTCGCGCGTGATCCCGCTCGCAACACGTTCTTCGTCTCGGAAGCCTGTCATCCACAGACGATCGCGGTCGTCGAGACGCGCGCCGAGCCGCTGGGCATCCGTGTGGTGGTGGGGGATCACCGGACGTTCGAGCCGGGACCGGACCTGTTCGGGGCGCTCGTGCAGTATCCGGCTACCGACGGTGCCATCTACGACTACCGGGACTTCTGCGAGCGCGTGCACGCGGCCGGGGCCTACGTGGTGGTGGCCGCCGACCTGCTGAGCCTGACGCTGCTCGTCCCACCGGGTGAGTTCGGCGCCGACGTGGCCGTGGGCAGCACGCAGCGCTTCGGTATTCCCATGGGCTACGGCGGACCGCACGCCGCCTACTTCGCCACGCGCGAGGCTTTCAAGCGCCAGGTGCCCGGACGCATCATCGGCGTGTCGCGGGATGCCGACGGCAACCCGGCGCTGCGCATGGCGCTGCAGACCCGCGAGCAGCACATCCGCCGCGAAAAAGCCACTTCGAACATCTGCACGGCGCAGGTGCTGCTGGCCGTCATGGCCGGCTTCTACGCCGTCTATCACGGACCGGACGGCCTGCGCCGCATTGCCGAGCGCATCCACAACCTGACGCGCGTGCTGGCCGCCGGGCTGGAGCGGCTGGGCTACCGGCTGCGCCACACCCATTTCTTCGATACACTGCGCATCGAAACCACCCCGGAAGAAGCCACTCGCATTCGCGAGGCGGCGCTGGCCCGGCGCGTCAACCTGCGCTACTACGAGGACGGCACAGTCGGCCTGTCGCTCGACGAGGCCACGACGGCTGAGGAACTGGAGACGCTGCTGGACATCTTCGCGCTGGATCGGCCGCGGACGTTCACGGCCGCCGAGCTGGCCGCCGAAATGGAGCCCGGCTATCAGGGCCCGCTGGCCCGCACTTCGCCCTACCTGACGCATCCGGTCTTTCATCGCTACCACTCCGAGACCGAGTTGATGCGCTACATGCACCGGCTGGTCGGCCGGGACCTCTCGCTCGTGCACAGCATGATCCCGCTGGGCTCCTGCACGATGAAGCTGAACGCGGCCGTCGAACTGGCGCCGCTGAGCTGGCCCGCCTTCATGCGCGTGCATCCGTTCGCGCCGCCCGAGCAGGTGGCCGGCTATCGGGAAATGCTGAACGAACTGGAGGCCTGGCTGAAAGAGATCACCGGCTTTGCAGCCGTCACCTTCCAGCCGAATTCCGGTGCGGCCGGTGAGTACACGGGCCTGCTCATGATCCGGGCCTACCATCGGAGCCGGGGCGAGGGGCACCGCAACGTCTGTCTGATTCCCGCCTCGGCGCACGGGACGAATCCCGCCAGTGCGGTGATGGCGGGTATGCAGGTAGTTGTGGTGCAATGCGACGAAAACGGCAACATCGACCTGGAAGACCTGCGTGCCAAGGCCGAGGCGCATCGCGATCGACTGGCCGCACTCATGGTGACCTATCCGTCCACGCACGGCGTCTTCGAGCCGCACATCCGCGAGGTGTGCGACGTCGTGCATGCCTGCGGCGGTCTGGTGTACCTGGACGGGGCGAACATGAACGCGCAGGTGGGGCTGTGCCGCCCGGCCGAGTACGGCGCCGATGTGTGCCACCTGAACCTGCACAAGACGTTCGCTATTCCGCACGGTGGCGGCGGACCCGGCGCCGGACCCGTCTGCGTGGCCGAGCACCTGAAGCCGTTCCTGCCCGGCCATCCGGTCGTGCCGACCGGCGGTGCGCAGGCGATCGGTCCCGTGGCGGCCGCTCCCTACGGCAGCGCCAGCATACTGCTGATCTCCTGGGCCTACATCGCGCTGATGGGCGCCGACGGGCTCCGGCGGGCGTCGGAGGTGGCCATCCTGAACGCCAACTATCTGGCCCGTCGCCTCGAAGCGGGCTACGACATCCTGTACCGGGGACCGAACGGCCGCGTGGCGCACGAATTCATCGTGGACCTGCGGCCCTACCGGCGGCAGGGCGTCACGGAAATCGACGTGGCCAAGCGGCTGATGGACTACGGTTTCCACGCGCCGACGGTCTCGTTCCCCGTGGTAGGGACCATGATGATCGAGCCCACCGAGAGCGAGTCGAAGGAAGAGCTGGACCGCTTCTGCGAGGCGCTGCTCTCGATCCGGGCCGAGATCGAAGAGGTGCTGCAGGGCCAGGCCGATCCGGAGCGCAACGTGCTCAAGCAGGCGCCCCACACGGCCACGATGGTGGCCTCGGACCACTGGGATCTTCCGTACTCCCGTGAGAAGGCGGCCTTCCCGGCGCCGTGGACGCGCACGCACAAGTTCTGGCCGGCCGTGCGGCGCGTGGACGAGGCCTACGGCGATCGAAACCTGGTGTGCGCCTGCCCGCCCGTGGAAGCCTACGCCGTCTGAGCGGGCTCAGGAGCAGGGGCGCGATTCGGACGCGGCCAGGGCCCGCTGGCGGGCCAGCAGGCGCGTCTGGCGGCCGGGCAGTTCCTTCCCCAGGAACGCTTCGAGTTCGAGCGCCAGCTCGGCCACGCGGCGGTAGTCGATCCCCGTGCGCACGCCCATGGCCTCGAGCATGTAGACCGTGTCTTCGGTGGCGATGTTGCCCGTGGCGCCGGGGATGAAGGGACAGCCGCCCAGCCCGCCCAGCGAGGTGTCGAAGCGCGTGACGCCGCACTGCAGGGCCGCCAGCACATTGGCCAGCCCCATGCCGCGCGTGTCGTGCAGGTGCAGCACGAGCGGCGTGTCGCCGATCTCTTCGCGCACGGCCTCCACGTACTCCTGAATCTGAACGGGATGAGCCATGCCGGTCGTGTCGGCCAGCGAGAACGACTCGAGGCCCAGGTCCACGAATCGGCGGGCCAGCTCACGGATGCGCTGTAGCGGCGTGTCGCCGGGCTGTTTGTAGCCGAAGACGGTCTGGAGTCCGAGCTGCGGCTGCATGTCGTAATGATGGGCCAGGCGGATCATGGCCTCGGCCTGACGGACGGCCTCGGCCACGGTCATGTTCGCGTTGGCCAGGCTGTGCTCGTCGTGCGTGGCGATCGACAGATCCACGTAGCGAAGTCCGGCCGCATGGGCCCGCTCGACGCCCTTCACGTTCAGGGCCAGTCCGGAAAAAATCACGTCGTCCCGGTCGGGCAGGCGGCGGCAGACCTCCTCGGCGTCGGCCATCTGGGGAACCCACTTCGGGTGCACGAAAGAGGTTACCTGAATACGGCGCACACCGGCCGCAACGAGCCGCTCGATGACGGCCACCTTACGCTCGGTGGGGATGAAGGTCGGCTCGTATTGAAAGCCGTCGCGTGGACCGACCTCACAGATCGAAGCGCTTTCGGGAAGCTGCATGGGCATGGTCCGTTTCGGATTCGTGCAGGCTTTTTGGGAAATAAAAAGCCGAACCCTGCAGGGGGTTCGGCGGAAAAATAAGCCACGCGGCGGAAAATCTATACGGCCATGCGCGCGGTCGCCAGCAGTTCGCGAAATTCCTTCAGACGCGGGATGCGGACTTCAGCTCCGCGCTCCTGCAGCAGATCGCTGAAGAAGGCGGCCATCGCCTCGCGTTCTTCCGGTGTGGCCGTACGGGCGTCCAGCAGGCGCGAAAGCTGTCGCCACTGGGTTTCGGCAATGCGACCGGTCAGGTAGTAGGCGAACAGGCGGGCCAGTGCCGAACCGGCAAGACGTTGTTTCGTGGCGCGCATGGCTTGCAACCGGTTGGGTTCTTCCTTTCGTTCTTCACGAAGTCTAAACAAAATTCGGGCCGAAAATCCATCAGGCTTCCGAGCGTGCCCGGTGTCTAACCGCGTCTACGGTTGGGTGTCCGAACCGGTTGCGCCGTTACGCAGCGCGTCGATCAATTGCCGGACCGCCTGTTCGATGGAAAACACCTGTTTCGGCTCAAAGCGAAAGCTCCGGTGGCGCCAGTCGCCCCGGCTACCGGGTACGGGCTCATACTGCTGTCGGTAGAAGTCGGGACGCCGGGCCAGATCGGTGAGCGCCTCGACGGCCGCGTCGATGTCATCGGTCGTGTTGTAGAG
Organism: Rhodothermus marinus; assembly: GCF_009936275.1. Classification (NCBI taxonomy): domain Bacteria; kingdom Pseudomonadati; phylum Rhodothermota; class Rhodothermia; order Rhodothermales; family Rhodothermaceae; genus Rhodothermus; species Rhodothermus marinus. The sequence continues at coordinate 3,258,952 of NZ_AP019797.1, read as the reverse complement.
GCCCAGCGAGATGCGCACCATACCCGGCTGCTCGCGGGGCGAGCAGGTGTCGAGGCAACTATCGGGCGCCCGGCCTTCGGCGTCGGCAATGCCCAGCAGCTGGCGGACGAACGGCTGGGCGCAGAAGCATTCGTTGCGAACGGCAATGCCGAAGTAGTCGTTCAGTGCGGCCGTGACCAGTCCATGCGGCAGGTCGTACAGGTTGAAGGTGATCACACCGATGCGTTCGGCAATTTCCAGCCGGTGGGAGCCGTAGATGTGCAGGCGGGGGATCCGGCTCAGCCGGTCGAGCGCGTACTGGGTCAGCCGCCGTTCGTCTTCGGCGATCAGGTTCATGCCGATGTGCTGCAGCAGGCGGAGTGTGGCGCCCAGCGCAATGGCCCCCGGCAGGTTGGGCGTGCCGGCTTCTTCGCGCTCGGGCAGGTGGGGCAGGATCTCGTAGCGGGTGGTGTCCACGAACGAGACGATGCCGCCGCCCACTTCTTCGGGCTCCTGGCCCAGAAACAGTTCCTTGCGTGCCACGAGCACGCCGGGGCTTCCGGGCGTGTAGATTTTGTGACCGCTGAGCACCACCACGTCGAGCGCGGCCTCCGGGTCACCCGGGTCGACGGCCAGCGGCAGGTGGGCCGCCGACTGGGCGGCGTCCACCACGACGTAAGCGCCCACGGCGTGGGCCATTCGGGCGATCTCATGGACCGGATTGACGATGCCCGTTACGTTCGAGGCGGCCGTAATGGCCACGTAGTTCAGCCGATCGGCGTGGCGGGTGATGGCTTCCTGCAGGCGGGCCATGTCGACTTTGCCGGCCTCGCCGTCCGGGTCTTTCTCCACAGGCACATGGACCACCCGGCCTACGTGCTTGCGGTGGGGCAGGTCGTTGGCGTGGTGCTCCATAATCGTGGTGATCACCACGTCGCGATCCGGGCGGCGGCGGGCCAGTACGCGCGCGATGCGGTTCAGGCAGGCCGTCACACCGTAGCCGCAGAAGATGGCCGTGTAGCGGTTGTCGGCCTGGAGAAAGTCGAGCACCGCCTGATGGGCTTCGGCGTAGAGCGCCGTCATGATGCGGGCGCCGAAGTGAAGCTGGGAGTGCGTGTTCGCGTAGTGCTGAAGCGCCTGGTGGGCAACGCGGGCGGCGGGCTCCCAGAGCAGGTTGGAGGCGGCGCTGTCGAGGTAGATCCGGCGGGCCTGACGGCCGTTGGCCAGGCGATAGGTAGTGTGCAGGCCCAGAAATCGGGTGCGAAGCGCTTCCAGCAACGCCTGACGCTCGGCCATAGTCAATCGGGGCTCGGCGGAAGCCAAAGTGCTTGACGTCGCCATGGGATTGTGTTTATCGTTAGCACATCAGCGGCCGATATTAGCATAAGATACGCCCTGCTTCTGAAACAAGTGCGGTTTACATGAAGCCTCCCGCGAAGGCGGAAACCGCCATCGTACACGTCGAGCCGCCTGCGTGGCTGCTGCGTACCTACCGGCTTCTGGGCTGGCTGACCTTTGTCATGGCCGTGGGTTTCTGGTTCGTGCATCGCGTGACCGATCCCACGGCCTGGGATCCGCTCTGGCTACGTCTGGTGATCGGGGGCGCGGTGCTGGCGGTGGTGCTGCTTTCCTACCGGATCGCCTGGATCCGGACGCACCTGGCCGCGGTCGCCTGCACGCTGACCTGGGCCATTTCGCTCTGGTTCGGGGTGCTGGCGCTGGTCAACCACCTGACGCCTAACTATGTGATCGACTATCTCTTTGTCTATGCAGGGACCGGGATCGTCTACGGGCTCGGGCTGCGGCGGCCCGAACCGCTGGGCGCCTACCTGGCCTTCGGGACGCTGCTGATTGCGCTGGGTAGCCTCTGGGTCCCGGATCCGGTGGTCTCGCCGGCGATTCTGGCAACGGCAACGGCCGGAATTGGTATTGCAATCTACCTGGTCCTGCGGACGCTGATGCAGCAGCAGGAAACGCTGGACGAGGCGCGCCAACGGGCCGAGGCGGCGCTGCAGTTCCGCAACACGCTGCTGTCGAACATGCACCACGAGCTACGTACGCCGCTGGCCGGCATCCTGGGCGCCGCGCAGATCCTGAACGAAGAAGCGCCGGAGGAGCTGCGGGAGTTCGTGCAGATCGTGGAGCACAGCGGGCGTCGATTGCTCCACCTGCTGACCAATCTGGTGCTGCTGGCCCGGATCGAAGCAGACCGGCTCCGGCTCAAGCCCGGCCTGGTTGATCTGCGCGAGGTGATGCATCCCATTCTGGAAGAGCTGCAGGAAGAGGCGCAGGAAAAAGGGCTGACGATCACCTGCAGTTGTCCGGAAAAGCCGGTCTATGTGTATGCCGACGCGGAAGCGCTCAACACCGTTTTTTATAACCTTGTAGAGAACGCGGTCAAGTTCACGCAGGAGGGCGGCGTGCACATCGAACTCCGGGAGCAGGACGATCGGCTGTATGTGGACGTGCGCGACACCGGTCCGGGCATCGATCCGGCCGAGTTGCAACGGCTTTTCCGGGCGTTCGAGCAGGGCTCGATGGGGATCAACCGTACACACGAGGGAGCCGGACTGGGACTGACCGTGGCGCAGCGGTTGCTGCACCTGATCGACGGCACGCTGACCGTCGAAAGTCGCGTCGGCGAAGGGAGCACGTTCACCGTGGGATTGCGCCGGGCACAGATGGAGGTGCGCACGCTGCGCCCGGAGCGGACCGCCGGTTGAGCGAATTACTTTTCGCTCGCAGCTTCCTTTTCCTGCTGATCGTCCAGCACGATCTCGCGTCGGAGACGGGCCACCGGAATGCCGAGCTGTTCGCGGTACTTGGTTACCGTCCGACGGGCGATCTTGAATCCCTGCCTGGCCAGCAGCTCGGCGATTTTCTGGTCCGAAAGCGGGTTGCGCTTGTCTTCCTGTTCGATCATGCGCTGGATGAGCGCCTTGACTTCCCGATTGGAAACCTCTTCGCCGCTTTCGGTGGCCAGTCCTTCGGAGAAGAAATACTTCAGCGGATAGACGCCGAAGTCGGTCTGGACGTACTTGCCGTTGACGACGCGGCTGACCGTGGAAATGTCCATTCCGATGCGATCGGCCACGTCTTTGAGAATCATGGGCTTGAGGTGGCCTTCGCCGTACTTGAAGAAGTCTTCCTGCAGCTCGACGATGGCCTTCATCACTTTAAGCATGGTCTGACGCCGCTGGTTGATCGAGTTGATGAACCAGCGGGCCGATTCCAGCTTGTTTTTGAGAAAAGCCCGGGTCTGTTCGTCCAGCCCATTGGTGCGCTTGCCTTTCTTCTTCTCGGCGGCCATCTGCTCGAGCATCTGGCGGTAGCGGCGCGAGATGCGGAGCTGCGGCGCGTTGCGGCTGTTGAGCGTGATGATGAATTCCCCGTCCTGGTAGGTGACGGTGAAGTCCGGGACGATGTAGTTCTGCTGGGGCGTTACGTCGCCGCCTTCGCCGGGCTTGGGATTGAGGTGCTGGATCAGGTCGTAGGCTTCTTTGAGTTCCGCTTCCGAGACGCCGAGCTTGCGCTGGAGCGCCTCGAAGTGCTTCATGGCGAAGTCCTTGAACGCCTCGCGAAGCATCCGAAGCGCCACTTCGCGACCGGGCGTGTCTTCGGGCATGGCCTCGAGCTGGACGATCAGGCACTCGCGCAGATCGCGGGCGGCAATGCCGACGGGATCGAGCCGCTGAATCTGCTTGAGCACCCGCTCGACGTCCTCCTCGGTTACGCTGACGCCGTAAGTGAACATCAGGTCGTCCACGATCGACTCGAGCGGGCGCCGCAGGTAGCCGTCTTCGTCGATCGAGCCGATGATCTGCTCGGCAATCAGGCGCTCGGTTTCGTTCAGGTCGAGCAGGACGAGCTGTTCGCGCAGGTGCTCGATCATCGAGGGACGGGCCGGGAGGGGAAGCTCACGCCGCTCTTCGTCTTCGTCGGTGCGGTCCACGCGCGCCTTGTAACCGTAAAGGTCGTCGACGTTGTTGAACAGTTCTTCCCAGTCGATTTCTTCTTCGATTTCGGTGGAGGTCGCTTCTTCGGCGGTTTCCTCTTCGGTCTCTGTCGTCTCCGAAGTCGCTTCGGCCTCGGCCGTTTCGGGCGTTTCGTCGAGGGCTTCTTCGAGCGGGGTTTCTTCCTCTTCTTCCGGGCCTTCTTCCAGCAGCGGATTGGATTCCAGTTCGGCCTTGATGCGCTGCTCCAGGGCTAGCGTGGGGAGCTGCAGCAGCTTGATGTACTGGATCTGCTGCGGCGAGAGCTTTTGCTGCAGCTTCTGTTCCTGCTTGAGTTTCAGCATGGCTCCGTCCCTCCCGTCAGGATTGGGCCGCCAGTCCGAGGAGCCGGCGGCGTTCGTTCCACAGGGTCCGAAAGCGTTCGTACCAGGCGCGGCCGTAGCGCAGCACCAGCGGCGCTTCCAGAAAATCTACCAGGCTGATGCCGCAGCGGGCGCCGTGCGCTCGGGCCGCGTCGCACAGCGGAATTTTTTCATAATGAAGAATTTCCAAGCCCTGGCGGCGTTCCACCCGAAGCGGGTACAGGTGGCAGGAAATCGGCTTGGGAAAGTCGATGCGCCCCTGCTCGTAGGCCTGCTGGATGGCGCAGCGGGCAATACCCGCTTCGTCATAGACGGCGAAGACGCAGGCGCCGTCCGAAGTGCAGCGGACGGCATAGCGGTCGGCCCCGACTTTCTCCCAGGGGCCACGGGCGGCAATGAGCGCCTGCGCTTCGGGGCGCAACGATGGCGCCAGCTCGGGCACGAGCGCCTCCAGCACGTAGCGCTCGCCCGGCTCCAGGGGGGCACCCGATTCGCCCTGCACACAGCAGCCGCCCCGGCACGCCTGCAGCTGACAGGCGAAAGGCGCCTCCAGGACGCTGTCGGAAATGAGTATGTGGTCAACCGCAAACATGATGCCTTTAACGTAGGGCGATTCGGGCGCTTTGTCAACGATCTTCGCGCTCTTGCGTTGTTATTTTTGCGGTAAACCCCGGCGGTGTCAGACCGTTGACACTATCGGTTTTATTTTGAGCCAGAACGCAAACCGTGAGAGGGCCGACGATGCGCGAACCCGGTCTACTGCGTCCGCTACCGCAGCACGCCGAAGAAGACTACGAAAAGGCGTTGCGGCCGCGCCGCCTTGAAGAATTTATCGGCCAGCCGAAGATCAAAGATAACCTGCGTGTGTTCATCACGGCCGCCCTGCAGCGGGGCGAGACGCTGGACCACGTACTGCTTTCCGGGCCGCCGGGCCTGGGCAAGACGACGCTGGCCTACATTATCGCCGAGGAGATGGGCGCCCGCATCCGCACCACGAGCGGGCCCGTGCTGGAAAAACCGGCCGACATTGCCGGGCTGCTCACCAATCTGAACGAGGGCGATGTGCTCTTTATCGACGAGATCCATCGGCTCAGCCCGGTCGTCGAGGAGTACCTTTACTCGGCGATGGAGGACTACCGGATCGACATTCTGATCGACAGTGGTCCCAATGCGCGGAGCGTCAAGCTCCGGCTGCCGCCTTTCACGCTCATCGGCGCCACCACGCGCAAAGGATTGCTGACGGCGCCGCTCCGGGCTCGCTTCGGCATCGAATTTCGGTACGACTACTATCGGACGGAAGACCTGCAGCAGATCGTGTTGCGCTCGGCGCGGATCCTCGGCGTCGAGATCGACGAGGAGGGCGCCTACGAGATCGCCCGCCGGAGTCGGGGCACGCCGCGCATCGCCAATCGCCTGCTGCGGCGGACGCGCGACTTTGCCGAGGTGAAGGGCGACGGCCGCATCACGCGCGAGGTGGCCCGCATGGCGCTGGAAGCGCTCGACGTGGACGAGGCCGGACTGGACGAAATGGACGTGCGCCTGCTCCGCACGCTGATCGAGAAGTTCGGCGGCGGACCCACCGGACTCAACACGCTGGCCGTGGCCGTGGGCGAAGATCCCGGCACGCTTGAAGAAGTCTACGAGCCTTACCTGATCCAGGAGGGCTTCCTGGAGCGCACGCCCCGCGGCCGCGTGGCGACGATCCGTGCCTATCAGCACTTCGGCCTGACCCCACCGGCCCGCACGGGTAGCCTGTTCGACTGAACTCAGGTGCCGGACGACTCATCGGCCGCACCGGCTTCGACGCTCTGCAGCGCCTGGCTGGTCAGGATGTAGTGTGCGGTGGCCGGGTTGGTGGCCAGCGGTACGTTGTGCACGTTGCAGGCCCGCATGAGCGTCTGAATGTCGGGGTCATGCGGGTGCTTGTCGAGCGGGTCCACGAAGAAGAACACGGCGTGGATGTCGCCGGTCACAACGCGCGCGGCAATCTGCACGTCGCCGCCCAGCGGCCCCGAAAGGAAGCGCCGCACGCGAAGGCCCACTTTTTCCTCCAGCAGTTTGCCGGTCGTGCCGGTGCCTACCAGCTCGAAGCGGGCCAGCAGGTCGCGGTGCTGCATGGCGAAGGCCACCATGTCGGCCTTCTTGCCGTCGTGCGCGATGAGCGCTATCGTGCGAATGGTCTCTTTCATGGCGGTTTTTCAGACTACGGTTTGCCCGGCTGCAATTAAACAAAATTTCGGACGCTGCGCCAGTGGGAACCCCGGCCGTCGAAAGAAAGTCGTTTGCCTGCAAAAATCGTTAGCATACGCAACCCTGTACACCGTATATTCTGATCGGATCCGTTAACCCCGAACGCTGGTCGTCATGCCGTACGTTGTCTGCGAGCCCTGCATCAACTGCAAGTACACCGACTGCGTCGAAGTCTGCCCGGTCGATTGCTTCTACGAAGGGCCGAACTTTCTGGCGATTCATCCGGACGAGTGCATCGACTGTAACGCCTGCGTGCCGACCTGTCCGGTCGAGGCCATTTATCCGGACGACGAGGTGCCGGAGGAGTGGCAGCACTACATTGAGTGGAATCGGTACCTGGCCGAGCAGTGGAAGGCCATGGGCTACAACATTACCGAGAAGAAGGGACCGCTGCCCGATGCCGAGGAGTGGCGCAACCGGCCTAAGTCGGAAAAGGACATCCTGACCTGGGACGCTCCGGCACAGCAATAGCTTCTGGAAAAGGCACCAACAGGCCCCTGCACCGTTGCAGGGGCTTTTTTGCATCCACCGCCTTGCAAATCTGGTGGAAATCCGTTATGCTCCGGGCACGACATGCGGTAAGCCGCATCCGTCCATGGAACACTGGCTGAAACTGGCGCGGGCCATCGATCGGCTCAACCTGTGGGTGGGCCGGCTGGTCTACTGGCTGGTGCTGCTCATGGTGCTGGTAGGCGCCTACAATGCCGTGGTGCGCTATCTGGACCGCTATACCGGGATCGGGCTGAGTTCGAACTTCTACATTGAGCTGCAGTGGTACCTGTTCAGCCTGGTGTTTCTGCTGGGAGCCGCCTACGCGTTGCAGCGGGACGCGCACGTGCGCGTGGACGTGTTCTACGGCCGCCTTTCGCCCCGGGCCCGCGCCTGGATCAACCTGCTGGGCACGGTGCTTTTCCTGCTGCCTTTCTGCGGGCTGGTGCTCTGGGTGTCGTGGGGCTGGGTGGTCAATTCGTGGACGGTGAAAGAGATGTCGCCGGATCCGGGCGGCCTGCCCCGCTATCCGCTGAAGGCAATGCTACCGGTCGCCTTCGTGCTGCTGGCGCTGCAGGGCGTCTCGATGCTGATCCACCAGATTGCCCGGTTGCGTCAACTGGAAGCTGAAACCCGTCAGGACGGCCTCGGAAAAGTATGAGCGGCGACTGGCTGGCTCCGTTGATGTTTCTCACGGCCCTGGTGCTCATCTTTTCGGGCTACCCGGTGGCCTTTGCGCTGGGCGGTACGGCGCTGATCTTTGCAGGGATCGGCGTGGCGCTGGGCTACTTCGACTGGAGCCTGCTTTTTGCGCTGCCCGATCGGGCCTTCGGGATCATGTCGAACTACGTGCTGCTGGCCGTCCCGTTTTTCATCTTCATGGGCACGGTGCTGGAGCGATCCCGGCTGGCCGAGGACCTGCTGCAGACGATCGGGATGCTGTTCGGGCCGCTGCGGGGCGGGCTGGCGCTGGCCGTCGTGTTCGTGGGCACACTGCTGGCCGCTGCCACGGGCGTCGTCGGAGCCTCGGTGGTGGCCATGGGCATGATCTCGCTGCCGGTCATGCTGCGCTACGGCTACTCGAAAGAGCTGGCGGCCGGCATTATCACCGCCTCGGGTACGCTGGGCCAGATCATTCCGCCGAGCGTGGTGCTCGTCGTGCTGGCCGATCAGCTCGGCGTGTCGGTGGGCGATCTGTTTCTGGGCGCGCTCGTGCCCGGTCTGGCGCTGGCCGGACTCTACGCGCTCTATGCGGCAGGTGTGGCACTGCTGAAGCCGAAAGCTGCACCGGCACTGCCGCGTTCGGTCCGGAACGTGCCGGGGCGTGAGCTGGCCCGCCGCGTGGTGCTCGTTATGCTCCCGCCGCTGGTGCTCATCCTGCTCGTGCTGGGGAGCATCTTTGCCGGAATCGCCACGCCCACCGAGGCCGGCGCGCTGGGGGCCGTCGGTGCCATGGTGCTGGCGCTGCTGAACCGGCGGCTCTCGTTCGAGGCACTGCGGGCGTCGATGGACGAAACCGCCCGCCTGACCACCATGGTGGTCTTTCTGCTGATCGGCTCGACGGCCTTCTCGCTGGTCTTCTACGGCCTTTACGGCGACATCTGGATCGAGGAACTGCTGACGAACCTGCCTGGCGGCATCGTCGGCTTTCTGGTGGTTGCCAACCTGGCCATTTTCATTCTGGGCTTCTTTATCGACTTTTTCGAGATCGCCTTCATCATCCTGCCGCTGCTGGTGCCGGCCGCCCGGGCGCTTGGGATCGACCTGGTCTGGTTCGGGGTGATGGTGGGCATGAACCTGCAGACCTCGTTTCTGACGCCGCCCTTCGGGTTTGCGCTGTTCTACCTGCGGGGTGTGGCGCCGCCCGAGCTGACCACCGCCCAGATCTACCGGGGCGCCGTGCCCTTCATTCTGATTCAGCTCGTCGGCCTGCTGCTGATCATTCTGTTTCCGGAAATGGTCAACTGGGCCGTGCGCTGAGCAGCTCGCGCAGCAGCGGTTCGTGCAGGCGGTGGCCACCGTCGAACAGGTGCACGACGGGGTGCAGGCCCAGTCGGGTCAGGCGCGCCACGAGTTGCTGGCGGCGCGCCGCGTCGATCAGCCGGTCGCGGGTGCTGAAGACCAGCTCAGGCGTGGGCAGGCGGCGGGTCGCTTCGGCCGGCAGGTCTTCGGGTACGTCGCCGGCCCATAGGATCAGGCGTCGGGCGCGGGCACGTCCGAGCGCGAGCCAGCGGCAGGCCGTGGCCGCACCCTGCGAGAAGCCCAGTACATGCAGCGCTGCATTCGGTAGCTGCGCCTGCAGGCGGGCATGCAGGGCGTCCAGATAGGCGACGTAGTCGGCGATTTCCGCCGTGCGATCCTCGCGGGTCATCCATGAGGCTCCTACCGAACCCGAGAAGCCTTCCAGGTAGAAACGAGACAGCGCCTCCGGTGCCACGAACAGGTGTGAGGCGTCGGCCAGCGGACGAAAAGCTTCCAGAAACGAGCCGGCCAGTTGCCCGTAGCCGTGCAGCACGAACCAGCAGGTCTGCACCGACGGGCCCGGGCGCCCCAGCGTGTAGTACCGGGCCGTACGGGTGACGGACAGATGATGCGCCTCAGGCTCCCAGGAGTTCATCGATGATATGCAGGTGGTGCATCGTGTGGATGCGGGCAACCTGCAGCCACTCCGTCGCATTGAGCCACCCCAGAAACGGATGGGGTGCCCGCTCGACCACGGCGGACAGGCGCGGAAGCAGCGGTGCCAGCGCCTCGAGGCCCTGATGGCTGCGCTGCAGGGCTTCGCGGAGTGTGGTGATGTCGAGCGTGTCGGGGGGACGCACCGCTTCGGGAGCACGGGCGCGGCCGCGCGGCATCCGGCCGGTAGCCAGCACGTGGCGGCCGATCTCGTTGGGTGCACCTTCCGGTCTGGCCTGCGGGTGGCGTCCCTCACAGAGCAGGCGAATGCCCTTGAACATCATTCCGTTGGCCACGGCCACGTGCCAGGCATGCTGCGCGGGCGTCCAGTCGGAGCCCGGTAGCTTTTCGAAGAAGCGCGCGCCTTCGCGGTCGAGCAGGGTCGCGAGCGTCTCGTAGCAGGTGCGAAGCAGGGCCAGTTCGGTTTCAGGGACGGTCGGCATGGGAGGAATCGGTAGGTGCCAGGGCACGTTCCAGCAGGGCGAAGGCTTCGTCCACGTCCGAGGCGACGGCGAACGGCCAGTGGTCCGGCACGAAGCGTTCGCGGCGTAGCCGTTCGAAAAAGCGCAGGAGCAAATCGAAGAATCCCCTGTAGTTCAGCAGCACGATGGGTTTGTGGTGGTAGCCGAGCTGGCGCAGCGTCAGCACTTCCATAAACTCTTCGAGCGTGCCGAAGCCACCGGGCAGCACCAGAAAGGCGTCGGCCCGCGTGAACATGACGGCCTTGCGTTCCTGAAGCGTCTGCGTGACGATGAGCGCGTCGGCCAGTTCGTAGGCGATGCCCTCGCGCTCCTGGAGCGCTTCGGGGATGACGCCCACGACGCGTCCGCCGTGCCGGTGGACGCTACGGGCCAGCGCGCCCATGAGTCCCACATCGCCACCGCCGTAGACCAGCTCGTAGCCGGCCTGTGCCAGCCGCGCGCCCACCTGTTCGGCCAGCTTTCGGTAGTGCTCATCCACCCGCTGGCTGGCGGCGCAGTAGACGCAGACGCGGTGGGGCATGGCTCAGGTTTCGAGGAAGGAGGGTAGCTGGAAGGCAAACTGCGCGTAGGCCAGCTCTGTGGTGCCGAACCAGCGATAGCTCTGCGCCCGCCACCTGCGGTAGGCTTCGTAGATCTTACGGTAGAGCGGGTCCTGCTCCTGTCCGAGCAGTTCTTCGGTGATGCGGGCGGCTTCGCGCAGCACGTCGTCCGGAAAGCGCCGGAGCTGCACGCCGGCCTGCAGCAGGCGTTGCAGGGCTGCCGGGTTACGGGCATCGTAGCGGGCCACCATGGTCTGGCTGGCCTCCAGCGCAGCCGTCCAGAGCACCTCCCGGTAGAACGAAGGCAGCCGCTCCCACTCGCGGCGGTTCACGTAGAAGGTCAGTGCCGGACCGGGCTCCCACCAGCCCGGATAGTAGTAGTAGGGTGCGATCTGATAAAAGCCCAGCTTCTCGTCGTCATAGGGACCGGCCCACTCGGCCGCGTCGATGGCGCCGCGTTCCAGCGCCGGGTAGATCTCGCCGCCGGCCAGCACCTGCACGGTCACGCCCATTTCACTCATGACCCGACCGCCCATGCCCGGAATGCGCATTTTCAGGCCGCGCAGGTCGCGCAGATTGTTGATCTCGCGCCGGAACCAGCCGCCCATCTGGGCGCCCGTGTTGCCGCCGGGCAGGTTCACGATGTTGAACTCGGCGAACAGCTCACGCAACAGGTCCAGACCGCCGCCTTCGAGCAGCCAGGCATTGTACTGACGGGCCGTCAGCCCGAAGGGTACCGTACAGTCGAAGGCCAGCGCCGGATGCTTGCCGATGAAGTAGTAGCTGGCCGTGTGGCCGATCGGGACCGTGCCGTTCTGCACGGCGTCGAGCACCTGCAGGCCCGGCACCAGCTCGCCGGCCGGGTAGACGCGGATCTCGAAGCGGCCGTCGGTCAGCGCACGTACGCGTTCGGCCAGCACCTCGGCCGCGCCATAGATCGTGTCGAGCCCGCGTGGAAAGCTCGAGGCCAGCCGCCAGCGCAGACGGGGCAGCGTCTGCACGGCGGGCGCGCCGCCTTCGTCTGTCTGCCGATTACCGCAGCCTGCCAGCACGGCCGTGGCCGCCGCACCCAGCGCGGCCTTTTTCAGAAAGCGCCGACGTTCCATCGCGTATCTTTCGGTTGGATCGTCTTTCCGGAAGCTTCCCAAAAATACGCACGCTCGCCGGCAAAAGCGAATCGCCCATGTGCAGGTGCCGGGCCGGCCATTTCAGGGGGCGTCGTCCACGAACAGCGTCAGGTCGATAGCTTCGGCGATGCGGCGATGACCGGCCTCGTTGGGATGCAGATGGTCGCCGGTGTCCCAGTCGGGATGCAGGCGGGCGGGATTCGACGGATCGCGCAGCGCCGCGTCCAGATCGATTACCGCATCGAACGCCCCGCTGGTGCGGATCCATTCGTTCACGCGCTGGCGGGCCTGTTCACGTTCGGGCGTGTAGTAAAAGGCACCTTCGAAGGGGAGTAGCGTGGCCCCGTAGATACGAAGGCCACGGGCATGCGCCTGATCGATCATCCAGCGATAGGCAGCGATGAGCGAATCGGCCATGGCCAGCGCTCCTTCCAGGCCGCCTTCGGCGCCGCCGATGTCGTTGATGCCCTCGAAAACGATCACCCAGCGCGCGCCCGGCTGATGGAGCACGTCCCGTGCAAAGCGTTCGCGTGCAGATGGGCCCAGGCATTGCCGGACCACACAGTTGCCGCCGATCCCCATGTTCACGACGCCCACGTGCCGGGTACGTGGATCGGCCTGCAGCCGCCGGGCCAGTTCGTCCGGCCAGCGGTTCTGCTTGTTCGTTCCCGAACCACGCCCGTCGGTGATCGAGTTGCCGAGCGTGACCACCACGGCGGCCTCCGGGGCCACCACATCGATCCCGTTGATCACGTACCAGCGCTCGAACGTAACCGCCTCGGGCATTTCCGGGGCATCGACGGCGTTGCCCTCCTGCAGATAGGACGTCGTGCGTGAGCCGGGATGCCCGGTGAGATCGGCCGGCACCTCGCCAAAGTAAATGGTGATCGCCACGTTCGACAGCGGCCGCAGCGAATAGTCGAACGGATCGGATGTAACGGTCGCGCCCGGCGGGATGGTCACCGAAGGGTGCCCGCCGAAGGTAAGGGCCCGGTCGGTGGCCGGATCGATGGCGCTTCCTTCCCGGGCGTCGGCCAGATGCACCGCCTGCAGTACCATCGGCGTCTTACCGTATTCGTTGGAAAAGCGCACGCGCAGGCGATCGCCCCCCAGCGAGACGTGCACGATCTGGCGCAACGTGTTGCCGGCCAGTCCGGGCGGAGGCGGCATGTTGTGCGGTTCCACAAGCTGGGGTGCCGTGGCCCAGGTGCCCACCCAGACCTCCTCCGGCGCAGACGCATCGGGCGAATTGCCGGAGCGACAGCCCGCAAGCAGCACGCAGACGACGGCGGCAAGACGTAGCAATTTCATTGGCCGTTTCGATCCGGTTCAAAGTAACGGCTGGCGAACTCCAGAAAATAGGGCCAGTTGGGGCCGTTCGTGTGACCGTCCTCATGCATGCGGAAGGCGATCTCGCCTCGGGCCAGCAGCTCGCCAACGGGCGGCATGACGTCGGTTCCCAGGCCGACTTTCCCCAGCAGTCGATATACCGGCTCGGCATGGACGGCGGCCAGAAACGTGCTCCGGGCGTCCACCCAGTGCCCTTCGACTTCGGGATGGCCGGCCCCGATGAACAGAGGGCGCGGCGCCACCAGCGCGATCAACAGGTGTGCATCGACGGGCAGGTCGTCGGGCGTCAGCGGACCGGCGTATTTGAGAAAGTTGCCGGCGAACCAGTGATACTCGGCGGGCGAGGCCAGATTTTCCACCTGCTCGCCGAAGACGCGGCGGAGCAGCTTGGCGCCACCGGCGCCCGATGAGCCGATCAGGCCGATCGCAAACCGCTGATCGTAGGCCATGGCCACGAGCGCCGCCTTGCCAAAACGCGAAAGCCCCGCAATGCCCACGCGCCGGGCATCGACGGTGGGGTCGGTCTCGAAGTAATCCAGCGCCCGGCTGGCACCCCAGGCCCAGGCGCGCAGCACGCCCCAGTCGTCGGGACGGCGCGGCCGCCCCCGATTCGTAAGTCCGATGATCCCCGCGGTCAGCCCCGCGCCGTGGTCGGCCTGGTAACTGGTCGGGTACAGCTCGGCATAGCCCCAGCCCCGCGCCAGCACCTGCTGTTGCCAGGTGCGCTGACCGGGAGGTGGGGCGGGCGGCCGCATGCACTCCGGCCAGACAAAGCTGAAATGCAGGATCACCGGCACCGGCCCGTCGGCCTCGGCCGGTGTGACCAGCGTCATGTCGATGTGTACCTCGATGGCCGGGTAGGCGCTGTTGTCCACATGGCCCACCAGCTTTTTGACGACGACCGGGATCGAATCCTGCACCGTGCGGGTGGTGCTGACCACTTCCCAGCGTACCGAAGGCACGTCGGGCGGCACGCGGCCGTAGACCTCCCGGTCGAACGCCGCGACGATCTCCGGGCGACGCACCTCCCACCATTCCCGGGGCGTGGTGATACGCCGACCGTCGAAGGTGACCAGCGGGTCGGGCAGGGTGTAGGGCGGCACCCTGGCTTCGTCGGTGTTGGCTTCCTGAGGCGAAGGGCCGGGCCGCAGCCGATCGATGCCGAGTAGCTCCAGCATGCGCTGATGATCGGCCCGGCTCGCCCGGGCGATGGCCGCCCACCCGGTCGTATCCGGGCACTGGGCCGCGACGTTCGCGGCAACGCCCAGCCCGAACAGCAGGACGACGACAGGAATTCCGGTACGCATCGGACAGCTTCGATGACGGAACGCTTCTCTTCTGTAGACACGACCTCGTCCGCACAACCCCATGCCGCAAAAAAATTGCAGGAAGGACTTGACTTTTTACGATCATTTTAGTACGATTAAAAGCGTAACTTGACATTGAAAAATCCGGAGGTTGTGCTATGCGTCGTGCACTGGTGCCGTTTGGCGAAACGGAAATGGAGATCCTGCAGGTCGTCTGGGAGCTGGGCGAGGCGTCGGTGGCCGACGTGCACGCCCGCCTGGGCGGCGACCGTGCCTACACGACGGTGATGACCGTCATGCGCAACCTGGCCGACAAGGGTTATCTGACTTTTCGCAAGCAGGGGCGCATGTACGTGTACCGGCCGGCGGTGCCGCCGGAGGAATTCAAGTCGGATCTGCTGAAGCGGCTGGTGGACAAGGTGTTCGGCTCGCCGCTGGAGCTGGTGCAGACGCTTGTGCGCCAGGAGTCGCTCGGCCCGGAGGAGCTGGCCGAACTGCAACGGCTGATCGAAAAACTGGAGGAAAGCGATGATGCCGCGTGAATTCTGGCTGGAAGGCGCGTGGCTGCTGGGGCTCTGGACTGCGGCCGCGCTGCTGTTGCTACTGAGCGTCCGCCGCGTGATGCGCAGGTGGCCCGAGGCGGCCTACGCGCTGCTGCAGGCGGGTTTCTATGCGTTGCCGCTGGGGCTCCTGGCCTACGGATTGCGGCTGACGTTGCTTCCGCAAGTGGCGTTCTGGCGGGCTGAGCCGCCCGAGGTGCTGGTCTGGCTCGGCGCGCAGGTCGTGTCGGCCCCGGCCGAAGGGGGCAGCGCGCAGGGGCTGGTGGCGGTCGGACAACTGGTGCTGTTCGTGTGGCTGCTGGGCGTGGCGGTGCGTCTGGCGGCGCTCGGGGTGCGCTGGGTGCGGTTGCGGCGCTACCTGAGGCGGTGCCGTCCGGCGCCGCCCGAGCTGGCGGCCGAAGTGGCCGAGATGGCCGAGCGCCTGGGCCTTCGCCGGCCGGTGCGGCTGCTGGTGGGCGGCCGGGTGCCCTTTTCGATGGGTGGACGGCGCCCGACGGTGGTTGTGCCGGAGCTGGCGCTGACCGATCCACAGGCGCGACGGCCGATGCTCTGGCACGAACTGGTCCACCTGCAGCGGCGCGACTTCCGGGCGCAGCTCGGGGAGGAGCTGGTGCTGACGCTGTTCTGGTTTCATCCGCTGCTCTGGGGCTACCGGCGGCGGCTGGAGCTGCTCCGCGAGGTGCTCTGTGATCGGGCGGTGCTGGCGGCGCGGATCGCCTCGCCCGCCGGCTACGCCCGGCTGTTGCTGACGACGCTGCTCCAGGCGCAACGTGCACCGGAATTGAGCCTGTCCCTTCTGAGAAAATCCACCCTCAAACAACGCATGGAGGCCATGATGCAACCTGTCCAATCGCTCGCGCCGCGCCGGGTGCGGCTGCTGCTTCTCGGCGCGCTGATCGGACTGACCGGACTGCTGGCCTGCACCGACGTGCCCGACACGCCCGTGCAATCGCAGACCGAGGCGACCACGGCACAGGCCGCGGGCAAGGTGCTCGAATCGCCCGAAGAGCTGCAGGGCGTGGTGATGCCCGAGCTGATCGGCGGCCTGCAGGCCCTCTACGAAAAGATTCACTACCCTGAAGCCGCCCGCGAGCAGGGCATTGAAGGCAGAGTGATCGTCAGCTTCGTGGTGGACGAAACCGGACGCGTGCGCGATGCCCGCGTCGTCCGCGGCGTGCATGAAGCGCTCGACCAGGCCGTGCTGCAGGCGCTTCAGGAAGTCCGCTTCAAACCCGCGCAGAAGGACGGCCTTCCCGTCGCCGTCCGCATGGCCCTTCCGGTGGTGTTTCAACTTGGAGAAAACGCCGCAAAGTAAACGCGGGTGGTCCCGATAGAAACGGCGGAGGGGTCCGAGCCGGACCCCTCCGCCTGCTTATCACCGCGGTCGGAGTGGCCGGATGACCACCTCGGAGATCAGGTAGTTGTCGTCGGTCTCCAGAATGTGCAGGATGGTTTGCGCTACCTGTTCGGGCGTAACCGGGCGATCGGCTCCGCGCATCCCGGCTACTTCGAAGAACTCGGTAGCCACCGAGCCTGGGTACACACAGGTTACCTTGATGCCATCATTGCGCAACTCTTTCATGATGGCCTCGCTAAAGCCCCGCACGCCAAACTTGGTAGCATTGTAGGCGCTCAGGTTAGGATTGCCGATGAGGCCGGCTATTGAAGCAATGTTGATGATGTGTCCACCGAAGCCGGTTTCGACGTTCTGTTTTTTCATTTGAGGCACGGCCGCGCGCGTGCAGAGAAAGACGCCGCGCAGGTTCGTGTTCATCTGCACGTCCCAGTCTTCCAGCGAAAGCTCATCGACCGGCCCCATTTTGCCCAGCCCCGCATTGTTAATCAGGATGTCCAGACGACCGGCCTCGCGGATCACGCGCTGAAAGGCCGCCTCGACGTCGTTGGGCCGCGTCACGTCGCAGGCGATCGGATGGAAGCGGGGGCCCAGTTCGTCGCGGAGCGCGTTCAGACGCTCGACGCGCCGGGCCAGTCCGTACACGTGCGCGCCTTTTTGCACAAGCGCAATCGCAAAGGCCCGGCCCAGCCCGCTGCTGGCGCCGGTCACGACGGCCACTTTATCCCGAAGCTCCATAACGCGTTTTCCGTTTGTTTTTTGGAAGGGACGGCCTTAATCTACGGCGCACCCGCAGGTGGGTGTCCGGCCCGGAACAGCGCAAGAGGGCCGGAAGCGGGCTCGTAACGCATTTTTTACCGGACGATGCTGCTGACGCCGGAAGCACGGTTGCAACAGGAACTGGCGCGGGTCTTTCAGGCGGCGGCCCAGCAGGGGCATCTGACCGATCCCGAGGCGCTGGCGGCGCGGCTGCAGGGCGTGTCGCCGGACGTGATCGTGGCGTGGCTGCAGCCGTACCTCACCGAGCGCCGCCGCCAGCGCATCGAGCAGGTGCTCGACGGACGCACCTATACGGTGGTGCCGGTCGTCGAAGGACTGGCCAACACGGGCAACGTCAGCGCCGTCATGCGTTCGGCCGAGGCGCTGGGGTATCAGGGCTTCGGGATCATCAAGGGCCAGGTGCAGAAGTACAAGACGTCCGAGCGTACCACCCAGGGGGCCGACAAGTGGCTGGACGTGTGGATGTGGCCGACGGCCGCCGAAGCCGTGCCCGTGCTGAAGGCGGCCGGCTACCGGATCGTCGCCACGGCGCTGGAGGAAGCCGAACCGATCGACACGTTTGACTTCACGATGCCGACGGCGCTGGTTTTCGGTAACGAAGTGGAAGGCGTCTCGCGAGAACTGCTGGCGATGGCCGACGCCCGCTGCGTGATCCCGATCGTGGGTTTCACGCAGAGCTTCAACATTTCGGTGGCGGCGGCCATTGCGCTTTACCATGCGCAGCGCGACCGGCTGGCCCGCCAGGGACGACACGGAGATCTCTCGCCGGAATGGAAGGCCACACTTCGGGCCGTCTTCTACCTGCGCAGCGTCCAGAAGGCCGGCGTGCTCCTCTGGGAGCGCCTGCAACGCGGCGGTGCGCCTAGGTGAACAAATAGGACGCGTCAGCTTCGTTTGGAAGGGCCTGTATTCTTCAGAATGGGAGCGGACGAACGCGAACCTTTTTTGAGGGGACCACCACAAGCGCTCCCTGTCGGAGGACCTCTTCGGTCCGGGTCAGTGCCTGTAGCACAAGTGGGCCGCTTACTTCCGGTCTCAGGTCCAGATCACGCAGTACGACCACGCTGGGTCTGGTCTGCTTTGAATAACGAAGCAGCGTCCCGAAGTCCAGATCATGAGTCAGAATGACGTAGCCATGTTTTTCAGCAAAACAAAAAATCTCGACATCTCGAGCATCCGGCTTGCCTATTTCGGACCATCGAACAGCTTCAATTCCATTCGCCCTGAGAAAGGCTACCCATCTGGGCGAAAGGTTCATGTCGATTAGCACCTTCAAAGGGGCATTTCTCTTTCTTCAGCGAGAAGGGCGGCGTAAGCCAGTGCGGCGTCGATGTCTTCAGGCGTCAATTCCGGATAGTCCTGCAGGAGTTCCTCCCGGCTCTGGAAGCGCAGCTGGTTCAGAATGGTGCCTACCGTAATGCGCGTTCCCCGAATGGTAGGCTTGCCGCCCATAATTTCGGGATCCAGCACGATGCGCTCCAGCAGTTTCATGGCCCATTCAAGGCTCGAGGCGTAGAGATCAGGTGTTTTGCTTCGATGCTGTTCCGGATTGGCGGTTCCGTCAGGCGGGTCACCCGGAGGCGGGCGCGTCGTCCGGCTTCCGGGCGAAGGGGACCGCCTGTCGCTGACCGGTTTCCGGATCTTCGATCCAGATTTCGTAGGTGATGGGGACGGTGGGGCGCAGCATGGCGCTGACGGAGCAGTACTTCTCCTGTGAGAGCTCTACGGCGCGGGCCACCTGTTCGGGCTTCAGGTCGCGTCCGAAGACGCGGTAGGTCAGGTGAATGCGCGTGTAGACGCGCGGGTGGGTCTCGGCCCGGTCGGCTTCCACTTCCACCTGCAGGTCGGTGAACGGTGCACGCATTTTCTCCAGGATCGAGACGACGTCCATGGCCGAGCAGCCCATGAGTGCCAGCAGTACCATTTCCATCGGGCTGGTGGCCCCGGACGGACGTCCCCCGTATCCGGAGTCGAGCACGGTCCAGTGGCCGGAGCCGGCCTGTCCGATGAAGGTCAGTCCTTCGACATATTTGAGGCGGGCTTTCATGATCGCGGTCGGGATGGTTCGGATTTGTGCCATGCAAAATCGGGATTCCGGCGGTTTGGTGCAACGTGGCACGACGTGGAAGAACCGGGAAAAAGCGGGCGGGGCGTTTTACCGCCGGTCGAAATGGGCGATATTGCGGGCAAACGAATGGCAATGCGATGGGAGCCATGGGGCGCTGGCTCAAAGAGGCGCTGCTGGACGTCGTCGTCACGGTGGTGATCGTGCTGGCTGCGATCCCGGCGCTGCCCTGGGCGCGCTGGATCGTGCTCGTCTACACGCCGCTCATGCTGCTGCTCAAGCTGGGCGCCTTGCTGGCGGCGCCGCACCTGCCCCGCATGCGACGCAGCGCGCCGGAAGCGCTGTTTCACGTGCTTTACGGCATCAACGTACTCGCGCTGCTGATAGGACGTTGGTGGTGGATGGCCGTCGCCTGGGCGCTGATCTGGGGGCTTTCGGTGGCGGTCGAACGTCGCCAGCGACGCGGATAGGATCCCGGCCTGCGCTCGGCCGTTCACGCGGCCGAATCGCCGCGGACGGGTGTTATGCTGCTCACTTACTACACGTTGCGGGCGCTGGCCGACGCGTGGCGCCGCGAGCTACCGGGCAGCCTGCTGGGCGACGCCTTCTCGCAGGTGCGCGACGAGCTGGTGCTGGCCTTTGCCCGGCCCGAGGCCGAGTGGATGGTGCGCATCTCGACGGGTGCCTTTCGTTACATCTTTCGCGTCGAGGGCTACAGCCGGGCGCGTCGCAACGTCGCCACCCTGTTCGAGGAAGCACTGGGCCGCACGCTGCGCGACGTGCGCGTGGCCGAACGGGACCGCGTGCTGTTTTTCGAGCTGGACGATGGCTCCTGGTTTCAGTGCTGGCTCTACGGTCCGCGTCCGAACGTGCTCTGGGTGGCGCCCGACGGGCGGGTGCGGGCGGCGTTTCAGCAGGATGAAGCCTGGCAGGGACAACAGGCGCCGGCACCGCGTCCGGCTCCAGAAGTCAGCTCGTTCGAGGCGTTTCGAGCACGCTGGCGTACCGATCGAAAGTCGATTGCGCAGGCCGTGGCGGCGGCCTTCCCGCTGTTCGACGCGCTGCTGGCCGAAGAGACGGTCTTCCGGGCGGGTGTGCAGGCATCGTCGCCGGCCGATTGCGACGAGGAGGACCTTCGGCGTCTCTACGAGGCTGGACGCGCACTCGAAGCGGAGCTGGCCCGTCCGGCACCCCGGCTGTACCGGGTCGATCGATGGACGACCCACTTTGCCCTGATTCCGCTGGCTCATCTGGCGCACCTGCCCTGTGAGGCGTTTGATTCGGTCGATGCGGCGGTACACGCGGCCGTGCGGCGCGAGCTGGCCGTGCGGGCTTTCCAGGAGGCTTACGAGCCGCTTCGTCAGGCGCTGGAAGCCGCGGTTGAACGGGCCCGCCGGGAGCAACAGGTGCTGGAAACCGCGCTGGCCGCGCCCGACCGGGCCGAGCAGTACGAGCGCTGGGGACACCTGCTCATGGCGCAGGCGCATCAGGTGCCGCCCGGGGCCGAGGTGGTGGAGTTGCCCGACTGGTTCGGCGACGGCGCGCCCGTGCGGATTCCGCTCGACCCCACGCGCGCGGCCGTCGAGAACGCGCAGGCGTACTACGAGCAGGCCCGGCAGGCCCGCCAGGAGCGCGAGGCGCTCCGCCAGCGGCTGGAGGACGTCCGCCAGCGGATTCCCCGGCTGGAGGCATTGCTGGCGGAGCTGGAGCAGATCGACACGATGGCGGCGCTGCGGGCTTTCCGGCAACGCCATGCCGACGAGCTGGCCGCGCTGGGCATCGGCCGAACCGGCCGGAAAGCGCCGGAAGCCATGCCGGCGTTCCGGCGCGTGCCGCTGGGTGGCGGCTTCGAAGCGTGGATCGGCCGCAACGCTCGAGAGAACGACGAACTGACCTTCCATCACGCCCGCAAGCACGATCTGTGGCTGCACGCGCGCGGCGTGCCCGGCTCGCACGTGATCCTGCGGGTGCCCGGCCGCAACCGCCAGCCCGACCGCAGGGTGCTCGAACGGGCTGCTTCGCTGGCGGCTTACTTCAGCAAGGCGCGGGGTAGCAGCGTGGTGCCCGTCGTGGTCGTGCCGCGCAAGTACGTGCGCAAGCCACGCGGAGCCGATCCGGGCACCGTCGTTTTCGAGCGGGAAGAGGTGCTGCTGGTGGAGCCTCGCCCGCCCGAAGCGGTGCAGGCGGAAAATTCTTGAAGAACACGGGCCGCTGCCTGGCACGAAAGACCGGCGGCGTGTAAGTTAGGCCGTTCACGCAAAAACGCCGACAGTGATCATGTCCTGGTGGGAAGCCCTGATTCTGGGTCTGTTGCAGGGGCTCACGGAGTTTCTGCCGGTATCGTCGTCCGGTCATCTGGTGCTCGGCCAGTACGTGCTGGGGCTGAATCCGGGCGGCGTGACCTTCGAGGTATTCGTGCACTTCGGGACGGTGCTGAGCATTCTCACGGTCTATCGAAAGCGGGTAGGGGCCATCGTGGGCGAAGTGTGGACGGCGCTGCCGCGTCCGGCCGAGTGGCCGGCACGCTACCGGGAGCGTGACCCATTCCGGCTGGCCGTCTGGATCCTGATCACGATGATCCCTACCGGGCTGGTCTATGTGCTGCTGGGCGACTGGATCGAGCAGACGTTCGAGCATCCACGTTTTGCGGCGGGCATGCTGGTGGTAACCGGTGTGCTGCTGGTGCTGACCCGGTTGCGGCGGCATCCGGACGGCGATCTGTCGCCGCTGAAGGCGTTCGTGGTGGGCGTGGCCCAGTCGGCCGCCATGCTGCCAGGCATTTCGCGATCGGGTTCCACGATCTGCGCGGCCATCTATCAGAACGTCCGGCCCGAGCGCGCCGCCGATTTTTCTTTTCTCATGCTGTTGCCCGTGGTGCTGGGAGCCACGCTGCTGAAAGGAATCGAGCTGCTCGATTCACCCGAATCGATCGGCATGGTGCCGCTGGTTCTCGGGACCGTGGCGGCCTACGTTTCGGGCGTGGCGGCCATCAAGATGCTGCTGCAGGTGGTGCGGCGGGGCCGGCTGGAGTATTTCGCCTACTACTGCTTCCTGGTGGGGCTGCTCGGACTCTGGCTGATTCGGTGAGCGCAACTCCGGGACGGCATCTTTCGTACAGCGCATGCCATAACAATCGGTCTGTGCCATGCCGCTGACCTACGAGGAAGCTGCCCGACGGGAGATCGAGCGCTGGGTGCGTTCCGGGGGGCCGCTGTGGCAGGAGGTTTTTGATCGGGCAATGCGTCCGGTGGACTGGCTTGTCGAGCGCGTGACGCCGGCCGACTGGCGGGCGCAACTTGACGCGGCGGTGGCCCGCTTTCTGGAGACGCTGCACGACGTGGCGGGCTGGACCTTCAACGAGCAGTACGTGCTGGAGGCCGTGCGCAAGGCGGGCGTGGCGGCCGATCGGATCGAGGCGTTGCGCACCGAACCGCTGGAGCGGCTCGATCCGGTGGCGCGCAGCTTCTTCGGCCAACATGCCGTGCTGGCCGCGCTCGAAGGGGCCGGAACCGGTCTGGGCGGCTTTACGCTGGCGGCGGCCGACGTGCCGCTGCTTTTCGGGATCAACCTGCGGTTGATTCAGCAGATCGGGGCGGTTTACGGCTTCCGGGTGCAGGATCCGGTGTACCGGCCGCTGGTGCTGGCCATCTTCAATGCGGCGGCGGCCGGCACGTCCGAGGCCCGACAGGCGGCCTGGCGGGAGGTGAGCGTGGCGGCCGCGCTTCTGGCGCGGGGGGCTTCCTATCAGGGACGCACGCGCGACTTCGTGCGCGAGCAGAACCGGCACCTGCCCCGCGAGCTGGTCAAAAACCTGGCGCGTCGCAAACTGGGCCAGCTCATCCCGCTGGCCGGACTGGCCGTGGGTGCCGGCATCAACTACGTCTTCACGCGGGAAACCGGCGAGGCCGCCTACATGCTCTTCCGTGCCCTGCATCTCGAACACCGGGGGCGTCGGTAACGGCGGGAACGAAATCGCCGGCTGCGGGCTTCTACGCGCCGGACCAAACTTCTGTGGAGTGGAGCGATGGCGCTGGTTGCAATTGTGGGACGGCCCAACGTCGGGAAGTCCACCTTCTTCAATCGACTGACGCGCTCGCACGAGGCCATCACGCACGACCAGCCGGGCGTGACGCGCGATCGCGTCTACGGCACGGCCGAATGGAACGGCGTGCGCTTCTCGGTGGTGGACACCGGGGGCTACGTCCCCAACTCGTCGGACATCTTCGAGCAGGCGATCCGCGAACAGGTGCAGATCGCCATCGAGGAGGCCGACGCCATCCTGTTCATGGTGGACGTCACCACCGGCGTGACCGATCTGGACGACGCGCTGGCCGAGCTGCTGCGGCGCACGGACAAGCCGGTCTTCGTGGTGGCCAACAAGGCCGACAACGACGAGCGCACCTGGGAGGCCAGCACGTTTTACCAGCTCGGCCTGTCCGAGGTCTATCCGATCAGCGCCCTGAGCGGTCGGGGCACCGGCGAGCTGCTCGACGCGCTGGTGAAGCGGCTTCCGGCACGCAACGGCGAGGCCGAAAGCGACGAGCGGCCGCGGCTGGCCATCGTCGGACGTCCCAACGTGGGCAAATCGTCGCTGACGAATGCGCTGCTCGGACAGGAACGCTCGATTGTGACCGACATCAGCGGTACCACGCGCGACGCCGTCCATTCCGTGCTCAAGTACTACGGCCGGGAGATCGTGCTGGTCGACACGGCCGGACTGCGCCGCCGCTCCCGCATCCGGGAAAACATCGAGTTTTACGCCACGCTGCGCACCGAGCGGGCACTGCGCGCGTGCGACGTGGCCATCACGCTGATCGACGCGACGGAAGGACTCACCGCCCAGGACATCCGCATCCTGCGCCAGGCCGAGGAGCTGCGCAAGGGCATGGTGCTGGTGGTGAACAAATGGGACCTGATTGAAAAAGACGCCAACACGATGAAAGAATGGGAGGAAGCCATTCGTTACCGGCTTCCGACCTGGCAGCATGTACCGCTGGTGTTCATTTCGGCGAAGACGCGCCAGCGGATTCACCGTGTGCTCGAAGAGGCGCTGCGCGTCTATGAAAACCGGCAGCAGCGCATCGCTACGAGCCAGCTCAACGAAGTGCTGCAGGAAGCCATCCGGCAGCAGCATCCGCCCACCTACCGGGGACGGCCGGTGAAAATCAAGTACGTGACGCAGGTCGAGACGGCACCGCCCGTGTTCGCGTTCTTCTGCAACTATCCCGAGGGTATCAAAGAGCCGTACCGGCGTTATCTGGAAAAGCAGATCCGGGCGGCGTTCGGCTTCGAGGGCGTGCCGCTGACGCTGGTGTTTCGGGAAAAGTAGCGAATGGCGAACCCTGGCGGCCTGCTTCGACGTTTACCGCCCGGTGCTTCGGACGAACCCAACGCGCACGACCCATGCCCGGAAAGCCTGTCAATCTGGCCTCGCCCAACGAGCGCAAGCTGAACTTCTGGGAGCGGCTCTACCTGCCGGCCGTCGTACAGGGGCTGGCCTACACCTGGCGCAAGATGCGCTCGCCGCTGTACACGTTCCAGTATCCGGACGAACTGTGGTATCCGCCGGACAGCTACCGGGGGCGGCCGGTGCTCGTCGAGGAAAACGGGCGACCGCGCTGCGTGGCCTGCGGGTTGTGCGCCCGGGCTTGCCCGCCGCTGGCCATCTCCATGCAGGCGAAGGAGGTGGACGATGTGAAGGAGCGCGAGCCGGCCTGGTTCGAGATCAACATGCTGCGGTGCATCTACTGCGGCTACTGCGAGGAGGTCTGTCCCGAAGAGGCCATCGTCATGTCGAAGGAATACGACCTGACGTTTCAGAGCCGCGACGAGGCCATCTTCGGGCTGGAGAAGCTGCTGGTGCCGGCCGAGCGCCTGAAGGATCGCCTGGAGTGGCTTGATCGCTACAAAGATCCGCAGTACGGCCAGCACTGGGAATTCCGGAAAGAGAACAACCTGCACAGCCTGAAGGACCGGCCGTTCCTGAAGTGGCTGCTGGAAGAAGAGGGGATGGAAGAACTCAAAAGCACGCACCTGCGGCCCGAGGAGCCGGTCGCGGCGGAGCGGTCGTGGGGCGGCGTGCGGGCCGAAGGATAAAATGGCCGGAAAACCACGGGACGAAGCCGAACTGCGCGCCGCGCTGATCGACCAGCTGGCCCATCTGCTGCGCGAGATCGAAGCGCTGCAGCAGGTCATCGACCTGGTGCCGGAGCCGTTGCAGACGGCACGGCCGCTTCCGGAAGAGCCGTCGCTGCGGGAAACCTACGGCATCCTGGCGGCGGCCGACGAACGGGTGTTTCTGCCGACGATCCGGGCGCTGGTGGCGGGACAGACCGAAGCGCTGGCGCTCCCGGACGACCGCGTGCTGCAGGAGGCCGAGGACTGGAACGCGCATCCGCTGCCCGTCATTCTGGAGCGTCTGCAGCAGGCGCGTCGGGAGCTGGTCGCATCGCTCCGGCAGACGCCCCCGGAGGTCTGGGAACGGACGACCCGTTGCGGCGAAGAATCCTGGGACCTTTACCGCTACGCCTATTTCATCATCCAGCACGACACCGAACTGCTGCGGGCGCTGGCCTATCGGCTGCACGCCGCCCACCTGCCCGGCCGGCCCCGCCCGGTGGTCTGAATGCAACAACGCTGCAATTTCGGCAGGGCCTTGTGGTCGGGGTCTTGTTTTTCTACCTTTCTCTTAAGAAAGTGTGAAGGTCCGGCCGATGTAATGAAAAACACGGAGGCGGCACCAACAGGGTGATGGGACAGCAGACCGGGGGACTGTCGTTTGAGCAACTGGAGGTGGCCTTTCAGCACGGCAACTTCGCCCCGTTGTATTTCATCTACGGCGAAGAGTCGTTTCTGATCGACACGCTCCAGCAACTGCTCATCGAACACGCACTGCCGCCCGAGCTGCGGGCGTTCAACCTGGACATCGTCTACGGCGACGAGACGGAGGCTCGCGCCGTGCTGGCCCTGTGTCAGGGGCTGCCGGTCATGGCGCCGCATCGGGTGGTGATCGTCCGCAACTTCGACAGCCTGCGCGAAAACCGGCTGTTTGCGGCTTACGCCGAACGGCCCAATCCGCAGGCCATTGTGCTGCTGGCCTGTAGCGGACGGCCCAACCTGAACGCGCAGCCTTACCGGGCGCTGCGTCAGCATGCGGTCTGGGCCGAGCTGCGGCCGCTGCGTCTGGCCCAGGTCCCCGGCTGGCTGGCCCGCTACGCCGAGCGCGAAGGCTACCGGCTCGAGCCCGAGGCGCTGCAACGCCTGGCCGAGTACGTCGGGACCGACCTGCAGGCCGGCGTGCAGGAACTCCGGAAATTGTTTGCCTACGCGGGCACGCGGCATACGTTAACGCTGGATGACATCGTTACTGTCAGTGGACAGACGCGCAGCTACAATATCTTCGAACTGCAGCGGGCGGTAGGGGAGGGACGTTATTCAGACGCAGTCTACATAGTGGAACAATTATTGCAACATGCGTCGAATCCGCGCAGCGAGGCGCTCCGGATCGTGTCGTTTCTGACAACTTTTTTCACGAAGCTCTGGCGACTGACACTTTGCCAGGGGCAGCGTCTGTCGAACCAGGCGCTGGCCGGGCGCATCGGCGTGCCGGCGTACTTTCTGCAGGAATACCTGCAGAGTGCCCGCCGGTACGGAGGCGACGCGATCCGGCGCGTGCTGGCGGCGCTGCTGGCGGCCGACGTGGAGTTGAAAGGGGGGAGCCAGCGCGATCCGCGCCTGGTGCTGCACCTGCTGCTCCGGCAGGTGCAGGCGGCCTGCCGGGCGCCGCTGCAACAGGCGGCCTGAATTCTGAAAACAAACCCTTGATCGACTGGCGATGAACATTCAGCAGAAAGAGCGGGTGGTGTTGCGCAGGGAGGCGCTGCAGCGGTTGCCGTCCGAAGAAAACAAGGCGCGCTATGAGGAACTCCAGCGCCTGAGCGACGAGGACCTCATGTCGCTGTTTCAGGCGGGAACGGTGGAGGCCTTCGACATCCTGGTGAGCCGGTACCAGGATCCGCTGGCCAACTATCTGTACCGGTTCCTGGGCGATCCGAAGGAAGTCGAAGACCTCCTGCAGGAGACCTTTATGCGCGTGTATCGCAACCGGCATTCCTATCGCCGGATTGCGAAGTTCTCGACCTGGCTCTACACGATCGCCGGTAACCTGGCGCGCTCCGAGTACCGGAAGCGCAAGCGGCGTCGTGTGTACTCCCTGCAGTCGGTGAACCGGGACGAAGAGGAATACGAGGTCGAGATCCCGGACGAGACGTTCGCCCCGGACCGGCACACCGAGAGCACCATCCAGGACCGCTACATCCAGGAAGCGCTCAAGCAGATCCCGGAGGAATTCCGGGAGGTGGTGGTGCTCCGCGATGTGCAGCAGCTTTCCTACGAGGAGATCGCGGAGATCACCGGCCTGCCGATGGGTACGGTGAAAAGCCGGATCAACCGGGGTCGGACGAAGCTGCAGGCACTGCTCAAGGACGTTTATCCGATGCCCGAGGAATCCTAACGCCAACCGTTGTCGTAAGTGAAGGGCCGGTGGGAACACTCCTGCCGGCCCTTTGGCGTAAAAGCAGGGGTGTAACTTGCAGCGTCTGGTGGCCTATGCGTGAGGATTACCACGATCCCGACTCATCGCAGCCGGAGCAGGACTGTCCCTTCAGCGATCTGGATGAGCTGTTGTGCGAGTATGTGGACGGGACGATGGATCCGGCCGTGCGGCAGGTATTCGAGGAGTACCTGCGCACCAATCCGACGCTGGCACACCACGTAGAATGTCTGTGCCGGACGCGGCAGTTGCTCTGCCAGCATGGCGCCTGCAGGCTGCGGGCACCGGATGGCTTTCAGGCACGGCTGCGGCAGCGGCTGGCCTGCGAGATGATGCGGGAGCAGCGGTCGCTGGAGTACCTGAGCCTGCCGCTGCGTAGCGCCACAATGCTGGCCTCGGCGGTGGCACTGCTGGTGATTCTGGGGATGTGTACCGGCGTTTTGCTCTACCTGGAGCAGGAAGCAGAGCTGCCCGGCGTCGTGGTGCAGGCTGCCAGACCGGAACCTGTTCCTGCGTTCCGACTCGAAGCGCTTGCGCCGGTGCGCGCCGAGCGTCGGGTGTTGCCGGGTTCGTATCAGCCCGACTGGGCGCTGTCGGCCGCGTGGAACCGAAAGGACCGTGCGCCGATTCATTACGACACGCTCCAGACCATGCGCTTCGTGCAAAGAAGCCATGGAGCACCTTGACAGGTGCCGGTAAAACGTCGTACTATAGGACGCCTGAAAAAACGGGCCCTTAGCTCAGCGGTTTAGAGCGCTCGCCTCACACGCGAGAGGTCAGTGGTTCGAATCCACTAGGGCCCACCTGCCCGCCACCGGAGGGTGGCGGTTTTTTTTGCTGGAAGGCAACAACCCTTCTGCGATCGGTCTGTCCGGCCCGTGTCGGTGGGTTATACGATTTCCGGAATAGTGCATGCGAGAAAGCACGGGCGCACACGGCGGTGCGCCCCTACCAGATCCTTGACGTTTTCCCTATCCCGTAGGGGCGGACCGCTGTGTCCGCCCGATCATACCCACCGGATCACGTATGCCACATGGGGTGCGGTACCCTCATGCACCGGTAAATCACCGATCCCATGTTAAAACGCCGGGCTGATGCGGAACCAGAGTGAAGGCCGGTAGCCCTGGCCGAGGTCGCGCAACGGCCAGGCCAGCTCCAGGCGCACGCTCCGCCCTTCGTCGAAGCCAAGCCCGATGCCGGCCGCGCTCAGCAGGTCCTGCGTCCGAAAAGCGTCGGTGCCGAAGGCGTTGACCCAGCCGGCATCCACAAAGGCCAGAAAGACCAGATCTTCGATCACCTTGCCGGGCACCAGCGAGACGCCCTGAACGACCAGCTCGGCATTGCCCAGCAGCATCCGCGTGCCGAGCAAGCTGTTCTGGGTATAGCCGCGCACCGATCCGATACCGCCCAGGAAGAACTGCTGCTGAATGGGCGCGGCGTCGTCGGCCCAGCCGCCGCGCAGGCGCAGGTTCAGGCGACTGTGGCGGCCGGTGAACAGGTAGAGGCGTCCGTCGGCCACGTAGCGGTTGTAGGAGAAATCGCCGCCCAGACCGCGGCCCAGTTCCGCCTGCAGACGCAGCGCCCAGCCGGCGGGCAGGTCTCTGTAGGCGAGAATGCGTCCGGCATCCAGCGTCAGCACGACCGCCTGCCGGCGGCCTTCACGGGCGGGCTGGTTGACCTCGGCGGCCTGGTGGTCGAACATCGCCCATCGGGTTTTCTGGGGCAGCGCCCGGTGGTCTTCGGCGCGGAAGCCCAGACCCAGCTGGGCATAGCGCGTCAGCCGCTGCACGGCATAGAGCTGCCAGCCCTCCGTTTCGTAGTAGAGCGCATAGAAGTCATTGCCGAAGAAGAAGGCGGCCAGCGTGTTTTCCAGCGGGGCGGTCTTCCACAGGTCATCGGTGCGGGTGGTGCGGTAGTAGCCACCGCCCAGCTTGAGGTAGAACGCCTCGCTTTGGGCCGGATTGAGCACCGTTTCGGCCCCGACTTCGTAGCGCCAGCGGCGCAGCGCGAAGGCATAGGCCAACTGACCGACCAGACGCACGCGGTCGTATTCGGTCCATTCCAGCGGCTCGGTGCCCAGGCCCAGCACCAGCCCTTCTACCCGGTTGTAGCGGAGGCCCGGTAGCGAGCGGTACAGGGCCGTTTCACGGAAGGGCCAGCGATGCGGGAAGTCGCCCGCGAAGGCGGCCAGCGGTCGCGGCCGGCGGCAGTCCAGTTCCCAGAATTCCGCGCAGACGGATGGGCGCAGGTGCAGGCCCGGCAGGGTTTCGTCGCGCGTCGAGTCGGGTTGCGGCGCGAGTAGCAGGCCGAAGAGCAGGAGCAGCCACATAGCCCGTTCACGGTTGCGTGGACAGGAAAAGCCGACTTCAGAAAATACGAAGCAACCGCAGAGAAGTTACTTCGTCTCGCCAGAAGGTACCTGCGGAGCGGCCACGCTCGGGTGTTGAAGAACGTGCCGGTCCAGCAGTTCGCGCTGCTCCTGCCACCAGCCGTGCGCCAGTACGAGCAACACGGACAGCGCGAAGGCCGCCAGCGTGATACCCAGCACGATGAGCGAACGGCGGGGCCAGGCTTTTTTGACGGGGGGCACGGCCGGATCGACCACCTGCACGGCTTCGACGCGGCGCTCCTCTTCGAAGCGGGCCTGCTCGTACAGCGGGGCCAGCACTTCCAGAATACGGGTCTGCAGCAGGCGCTCGCGCTCCAGGTCGAAGTACTGGCGCAGGGCCGAGGGGATTTCCTGCTGCGGGACGGGCAGCAGACGCTCCTGGCCTTCAAGGGCTTCTCGGTAGCGCCGTTCGGCCGTCGCCTTCATATCGGCCAGCACGCGCACCTGCGGGTTGTCGTCGCCGAACTGCGCGCGGAGCGCCTCGTACTGCATTTCGGTCTGCAGCGCTTCGGCGCGCAGCGTGGCCACGTATTCCAGAAAACCCTGCGCCTGCGCCTCCAGATCGAACAGGCCATACCGTTTGTGGAAGGCCTCCTGGGCGTCGAGCACCGAGTCGAGCCGGGCCAGCGCTTCGTGATAGCGGCGCTCGACGTACTGGCGGTAGCGTCGAGCGCTCTGCGTCAGCAGGTCGGCATTGATGCGATTGAGTTCTTCCACCATGAAATTGGCCATCTCGGCCGCCCGCTGCGGGTCGCGATCGAGTACGGAAATTTCCAGATACTCGAAGTCCGGATCGACATCGAACGAGACGTTCTCTTTCAGTGCTTCGATCGCAGCTTCGCGTGGATGCTTTTTCTCCTCCAGCCCGTAGACCGCCACCAGGTTGAAATGGTCCACCAGGCGCTCGCACATCGTGCGGCTGGAGAGGATGCTCAGGTAGCGCTCGTAGCCGGCCGTGTTGCTACCGCCCAGCACGCTGCCCAGGACGCCGGGCAGATTGCCCAGCAGTTGGGAAGCCAGCGGACTGAGTCCGCCGCTGGCCGGGGGGAGCACCCGTGCGGTGGCCCGGTACCAGTTGGGCAGCAACAGGCTGAAGATCACGGCGCCGATGGCAGCAACCGCCGTGACCCCGGTGATCAGGCGGCGGGCGCGGTAGAGCCTACGCAGCGCATCCCAGGCGCGCTCCTGCTGAGCGTCTGTTGTAGGCCGGGTCGTCATGGAGCCGTCAACGCGTGATGGCGGCATAGGCGGTAACGATGCCAACGATGGTGGAGATTCCGGTAAGGATGGTCTGAACGGTCAGAATGCGATGCTGGCGGCGGGAGATCTGGTCGTTCAGCACGAGTTGTGCCACTTCCGGGGTGTCGGCCACCGGCTGTCGATCGACAAAAATCGTATCGCCGGAATAAACCGGCGCCTCTGGTCCACGGCGAACCTGTCCGGTGCCCGCGTCAAAGACATAGATGGCACGGGCTTGAGGACCCGGGCCTCCGGCTTGCATGATGTAGTACCGCGCGGGCTGACCGGGATGGTAGGGGACATAGCCGGGGCTGGCCACATGGCCGGTCACAAAGACGGTCTGTTCATCTCTCGGGATAACCACACGGTCGCCCTCGTAGAGCGGAAGGTCGGGAGCTTTTCCTTCCAGGATGTCCGCAACGTTAACCACAACCCGATTGGCCTGTAGGGATTGATGCAGATAGAACCGGCCAAAGAAATCCAGATCGGTGGCCTGGGCGGTGCCCTTGAAGTAGAAGGATCGGGTGCGTTCGATGTAGGCAACGCGAGGGTTGGCTTCCGGCAGAAGACCTCCGGCCAGTTCGATCAGTTGTCGCACCGTGGTCTTTCCGTGTTCGATCGGGTAGGTCCCGGGATAGCGGACGAAACCATAGGCGGCGGCCGTAGCCGTTTCCGTGCTGGTAACAATCACGCGATCGCCTGCCTGCAGCGAAGGTGCCCGTTCTGGATGTGCCAGCAGGGTGTCGAGCGCAATCAGCTGCGGGGGCATTGACCGACGAACAAGGCGAACTTCTTTGAGGCGGCGCAGGCCGTCCGGCCCCGCGGCGACGGCTAAAAGGTCCAGGACCGTGTCGTCGGGGCGCACGTCATAGGCTCCCGGATAAGGAATGGGCCCCTGAATGGTAACGGCGTCCCGTTGCACGTGAAAGGCCGGGACTTCGACGACGTCGCCGTCCTGCAGGTAGGGATTCTGAGCAAGCGATCCCGTGGTATAATAGCGAAGTAAGTCGAGGCGCAGCGTCGTTCCGTTGCGATGAAGCAGCACGTTGCGAAGCGCTGGTACAAAATTCCCAGAAGCCTCCGCTCGATATGCTTTTAAAAAAGCAGCAGATGGTACAACCGGGGTTTCCGTGGTTGCTTCGGTTGCTTGTGGCGTCGTTGCATCGGACAGCGGCGCGAAGGCCTGTTCGAGGATGTCGCTGACGCGCGCGATTGCTGTCGTGCGCACGCGCCCTGGGTTGGGGACGGCGCCGGTGATGTGCACATAAAACGAACGGGGACGGCTCAGCACGACGTCGATCGGGACCCGGGCAAAATGAGGTTGCAGAAACCGACGTACCGTATCCCGCACGGCCGCCAGCGTTTTCCCCGCTACGGTCAGGGTGCCGAGTTCGGCCAGTGTCAGCTTGCCTTCCGCCGACACTTCGGCCTGCAGCGTCTGGCCGAAAGCCCCGCCGATCATGACGGTCAGCACGTCGCCGGGACCCACCCGGTAAGTCGCCGCATCAACGGGACCCTCCAGCGCAAGGCTTTCCGCCGGACGTTCCAGTTGTTGCTGCAAAAGGCGCTGGAGCGGCAGCGCCTGTCCTTGACGCTGTGGAAGTTCCTGTCCGTAAAGTGGAAGGGCAAGCCACAGCCACAGAAATCCGCCAACAAAGCCAGACCAGCGCATGTGACGCATGGAAAGCAAACTTCTCTTTGCGTTCAGAGCAATCTGCGTAAATTGTGGTAGCGTGTAGGCGATAGGCGGACTATTGGAAGGTGGGATCGCTTAAACAAAGCTACAACAAACCGTCGTTAGAAGCAACGAATCAACACGAAAGTTGTTGTCAACAAGCCTGACAGAACTCGCGCCAGCCAAGATCAATCTGGGACTCCGGGTGCTTCGACGCCGGCCGGACGGCTATCACGACATCGAAACCGTGCTGCTGCGCATTCCCTGGGCCGACCGACTGGCGTGGACGCCCGCCGACTCCTTCATATTTACCTGCTCCGATCCGTCGCTGCCCACCGACGAGCGCAACCTGTGCGTGCAGGCCGCCCGGCGCCTGGCCGAACTGCTGCGGCGACCGCCGACGGGATGGCTACATTTGGACAAACGGGTACCCTACGGAGCTGGACTGGGCAGCGGCTCGAGCGATGCGGCCGCTACCCTGCGGTTGCTGCTGCGTGCCTGGAATCAGTCGCTGGCGTCGGACGTGCTGCACGGGCTGGCCGCAGCGCTGGGCTCGGACGTGCCGTTTTTTCTGCTTCCGGCTCCGTCCGCGCTGGCCACCGGACGTGGCGAACGGCTGCAGCCGCTTTCCGGGTATCGCTTCCCCTTCTACCTGGCCGTGGTGGTGCCGCCGCTTCACATCGCCACGGCTGCAGCGTACCGGCTGGTGCAGCCTTGCGACGGCCGCACGCCGTCCCTCGTGGAGCTGGTGTGCACCAACGACCCGGAACGCTGGCGACAGGCGCTCGTGAACGACTTCGAGGCGCCGCTGTTTGCCCGCTATCCGGAGTTGGCCGCCCTGAAGCAGTGGCTGCTGGAGGCCGGGGCCGTCTATGCGGCGCTCTCCGGATCGGGCTCGGCACTGTTCGGTGTCTTCACCGAATCGGAGGCTGCGCGGCGGGTGGCCGAGGAAGCCCGCGCACGCGGTCTGCGTAGCTGGCATGGACAACCCGAAAATGCGTCATGATCGTCGCTACCTGGAACGTCAATTCGATCCGCGCCCGCCTGGAGCGGGTGCTGCAGTGGCTGGATCGTACGGAACCCGACATTGTGTGCCTGCAGGAGACCAAAGTCGTTGATGCCGACTTTCCGGCCGATCCGTTTCGCGAACGTGGCTACGAGCTGGCCGTCTTCGGCCAGAAAGCTTATAACGGCGTGGCCATCCTGAGTCGGCTGCCCCTGCAGGACGTGCGGCGCGGCCTCGACGGCGAGCAGGAAGCCCGCTTCCTGCAGGCGCGGTGCGGCGACCGACTCGTCGTCTGCAGCGTCTACGTGCCCAACGGTGGGACCGTCGGGTCCGAGGCCTGGGACTACAAGCTGCGCTGGCTCGACCGCCTGCGGGCTTACCTGGAGCGAGCGGCTTCGCCCGAGACGCCACTGTTGCTGGCCGGCGACTTCAACGTGGCGCCGGAGCCCCGCGATGTCGCCTTTCCCGAAGCCTGGGCCGACAGCGTGCTCTTTCACGAAGCGGTACGGGCGGCTTTCCGCAAACTGATCGACTGGGGCCTGGTCGATCTGATCCGGCTTCATCACGAAGGTCCGGGCCCGTTCACCTGGTGGGACTATCGCAACCTGGCCTTCCCCCGGGGCGACGGGCTCCGGATCGACCACCTGCTGGCGACGCCTCCGGTAGCCGCCTGCTGCACGGAAGCCGGCGTGCATCGGGAAGAACGCAAGGGGAAAAAGCCCTCGGATCATGCGCCCGTCTGGGCCCGGCTGGACCTGTAATCTTTCCGCAACGTCTGCGGATTCCGGCAAACTTTGCGGAAAGCCGGGCATATCTATAACCGGACCCTGGAACCAGACCGATCAAATCATGCCGACGGTGAAAACCATGGAAACGGAAGTCAAAGAAGTCACGCGGGAGCAGCTCATCAAAGGGCTCAACGAAGACCTGGCGCACGAGTACCAGGCCATCATGATGTACACCACGTATGCCGCCATGACGAGCGGCATCCATCGGCCGCTGTTGAAGGAGTTCTTTGAAGGAGAAATTCCGGAAGAGCTGCGCCATGCGCAGTTTCTGGCCAACAAAATCACGGCGCTGGGTGGTCTGCCCACCACCAAACCGGCGCCAGTGAAACTGGTGGAAAGCAACCGGGCCATGCTGGAGGAGGTCCTGAAGGCCGAAGAGGAGACGATCGCCCGCTATGTGCAGCGGCGCAATCAGGCCGAGGCCTTCGGTGACTACGGGCTGGTGAACGACCTGGAAGAGATTATCAGCGACGAGACGCGCCACAAGGAGGAGACCGAGAAGCTGCTGCGTGGCATGACGGAACACTGAGCATGACACGCGCCGTCAGGGAGCGCCGGCCCCATCAGGATGTGATCGTGGTGGGCGCCGGCGCGGCCGGCCTGGCCGCAGCCGAAGCGCTGGGGCGGGCCGGCCTTTCTGTGTGGTTGCTGGAGGCCCGCGATCGGATCGGCGGCCGCATTCGCACCTGGCGCGATCCGATTTTCCCCGTGCCCGTGGAGCTGGGAGCCGAATTCGTACACGGTCGCCCGGCCGTCACCCTGCAATGGCTCCGGCGGGCCGGCATCGGCCTGATTCGCGTTCCGGAAGTGCACGGGCTGTTTCTGGACGGGCGGATGCAGGCGATCGACCTGCTCCAGACGCTTCGCCCCATGCTGGAGCGGCTGCCGGATCCGAAAGCCCCGGATCGCGCCTTTTCCACTTTTCTGGAACAGGACCTGTCCGGCGACGAGCTGATCGCCACGCGGGCAATGGCCCGCATCGTGGCCGAGGGCTTCGAAGCGGCCGATTCCGAGCAGCTCAGCGTGCAGGCGCTGGCCGAGGACTGGCGTCTGCGTGGCGACGAGGCCGACGATTACCCGCAGTTTCGTCCGCTGGGGGGATACGACCGGCTGGTCGCGGCGCTGTACCGCAGTCTCGACCCCGAACGGGTGCATGTGTATCTGCAGACGATCGTCCACACGGTGCGCTGGGAGCCCGGACATGTCGAGGTCGAGGCACAACAGGCGGGAAAAAAGCGCCGCTTTCGCGCGCGGGCACTGGTGCTGACCGTGCCGCTCCCGCTCCTCCGGGACGAGGGTGAATTTGCACTTCGGTTCGACCCACCGCTTCCCGAACGCTGGCGCACGGCGCTGGCGCAACTGGGCATGGGAGCGGCCGTGCGCGTCAACCTGTGCTTTCGGGAAGCCTTCTGGGAGCGCAACGCATCGTTCCGGGAACTGGCCTTCGTGCACGCCCCGGACGAAAGCTTTACCACGATCTGGCATCCGCTGCCGCTGCATGTGCCGGTGCTGTTGGCATGGGCCGGGGGACCGGCCGCCTGGCGGCTGCACGACTGGCCGGCCGAGGAGATCATTCAGGAAGCGCTGCGCACGATCGGTCGCATCTCTGGCGTGCGTGATCCGGGCCGATACCTGATCGGCGCCTGCCTGCACGACTGGCAGCGCGATCCGTTCGCGCAGGGGGCCTACAGCTACGTGCGTCCGGGTGGACTCGAAGCGCGCCGAACCCTGTGCCGGCCTATCGAGGATACCATCTTCCTGGCCGGCGAGGCCACCGATCTCGAGGAATCGGCCACCGTGGCGGGCGCCCTCCAGAGCGGCTATCGGGCTGCCCGGGATCTGCTGACAGCACTTGCCGGCGAGCCGGTCACGGTGCCGTCAGACTGAACGAAGCCGGATCGCGCGCCCAGGACCTGGGCAGCATGCTCTCGACGCGTCCGCCTGCTTCCTCCGGAATCAGAAAGCCGACGCCGAGCGTGTGGCCCTGATAGCGGACCAGCACGTAGCCCCGGCCGGTGCAGTGGGTCAACTGCTCCGGGCGCACCCGAAAATCCCGGCGGGTCAGAAACGCCTCGGCCTGGCGCGCGTCGGCGTCGATCACGTTGCGCGTGGCGGCGTGGCCGAACTGCTGAGCCGCCGCCGTCGAAAGCTTGGGAAACTTCAGGTAAATGCGCAGAAACGGAAGACCCACGGTGCGGGGACGCGGGTGGGCCGGCGGACGGTGATCGGCCGTCACGATGTAGACCTTCTTGCGGCCCGGCTGCACGAGCACGTAGCCGTCGAACGTGGACGGCGGAATCCCGAAGCGCTCTTCCAGATAGCGAAAGTACGGCGTCGGATCGACGATCTTGACCGCCTGTTGCAGTTCCGGTGTCCCGTTCATTTCAGGCCTGTCGTTCGAGTACGGCTACAAAGAAACCACCCGTGTCGTTCAGGTGCGGCCAGACGCGCAGCGCCAGCTCCAGCGAAGGATGCAGGCGCCGGCCGTTCCATTCGGTGAGGCCCGGCGCACCCCGGAAGCCTTCGAGACGGGCCGGCAATAGTCGCAGGGCTTCGCCCCAGCGCTGGAGTACGGTATCGACAACCAGTTCGTTCTCTTCAGGGGCGAACGTGCATGTAGCGTAGACGATGCGGCCGCCCGGGTGGCACAGCGTCACGGCCCGGTGTAGTAGCGCCGTCTGCAACCCGCAGAGTTCCGGTGCCCCGGCAAACGCATCGGCTACCTGCTGATCCTTCCGGAAATTCCCCTCGCAGGAACAGGGCACATCGACCAGCACGCGATCGAACGGACCGCTCTCCAGAGGATAGTCGGCCCCGTCGTGCAGTGTGGTAGTGACGTTCAGCAGCCCCAGGCGCTCGATCGTGCCCGAGAGCTGACGCAGGCGCAGCGGGTTGCGGTCGTTGGCCACGACCGTACCCCGGTTCTGCATGCGGACGGCGATCTGGGCCGTTTTGCCACCGGGGGCCGCGCAGAGGTCCAGCACACGCTCGCCGGGTTGCGGGTCGAGCAGCGGCACCGGCAGCAGCGAGACCTCTTCCTGCACGTGGTAGTGTCCCAGCACGTAGGCCAAGCGGTTGCCGGGCTGGCTGTCGGGCGGCAGCCGAAAAGCATCAGAGCGCCAGGCAAGCGGCTCCGGCTTCAGCCCTTCGGCCTCCAGCGCGGCTTTCACCTGTTCGGGCGTGGTGCGCAGCGTGTTGGTCCACACGCACACCGGCAGCGGCCGCCGGAGCGCCGCCACAAACGCTTCCCAGTCGTCCACAATGGGCCGATATCGGATGAACGCGGTGGGCAGCTCCATGGTCGTCTGTTGAACAGATGCACGGGGTGCACGCAAACAGGCGTGCGCGCGCTTTGTTCTCGGAAGAGGGCGAAGAGACGGCAGAGGATTGTATATTGTGAAGAAAGATAAAATTTGCAATAAATGAATCGATTCAATAAATGAAATATAGAAAATCAAAAGAATGGAGACGAAAAAGGGGATTGATTTTGCCAATATGAGATTATATGTTGAAATCCCGGTGAAAGAAAGCTGAGTGGATAATCTGTCGGTCATAAATCGGTTCAACTTTCAGCGCATGGCCTTGGTGCAGCCCGGGCAAACCTCGACATCGTCGGACACGCGCGTCGGTTCGCTGTCGGCCCAGGAGTACGACTGGATCCGGCGCATCCGACAGGGAGACGGCGAAGCCTATGCCGAACTGTTTCGGTGCTACTACGGTCGGCTCTGTCGCTTTGCGCAGGGTGTGCTGGGCGACGAAGAGGCGGCGTATGAGGTGGTCCAGGAGGTCTTTCTGCGCATCTGGGAGCGGCGCCAGCGCTGGCAACCCACGCACTCGCTCCGGCTGTACCTCTATCAGGCCGTGCGCAACGAGGCATTCAACTTTCGGCGCCGACAGCAACTGCGGCGTCGATGGCAGGTCGATGGGCTGCAACTCCCCGTACATCGAACGTGTGGCGATCCCGACGGTCTCCAGCGCCTGCAGGCCGAAGAGTTTCGGCAAGCTCTGGAGCAGGCCATCGCCTCCCTTCCGGAGCGTCGGCGGTTGACCTTTCTGTTGCATCGCGAACGCGGCTTCACCTATGCAGAAATTGCCCGGATTATGGGGGTCTCGCCCAAGACGGTGAGTAACCAGCTGACCGAAGCCGTCAAATACCTCCGGGCCTGTCTGGCATCTTTTCTGGCCCAATAGGGTTGTAGCCGCTGTTCGGCGTCTTAATCCAGAAAAAGCCGTCGGTGGCGCCTACGGTTAGCTGGCAAAATCTGGTGGATTACCTGGCCGGCGAGGCTTCGGAAGCCGTGCAGCAGCGCGTCGAACAATGGCTGGAGGCCGACGCACAGCACCGGGCGCTGTTTCGGTCGCTGCAGCAGCTCTGGGATGCTGTAGCGGCTCCGGATGAAGAGGATCCGGCCTGGTTGGCGGCACAGTGGCGGGCGCTGCTGGAAAAAATGCGCGTCCGTGGCCTGTCCCTTCCGGAGATGCCCGCCCGGAAAGCTGAACCACGATGCCGGTGCTCGTAGCCGGTCGGAAGGGTAGGGACGCAGGGGTTGCGTTTGTGTCGGCTTTTTTGTAAAGTAATTTGACTTGAATCAAGCCTGGTGAACCCAGCCTGTCTGAAGGTCTTTGTGTGGGTGGAAGGCTGGACTGAAGCCCTGAAACCACCCCAATTTCCGGAAGCCATGAAGCACCTGGTAATCGGCTGCCTTATGCTTGGACTCGTAGCGGCCGGCTGTCAGAAAGCGGAGCAGCAACCCCCTTCGACGGCCGCGTTTCCTCCGCTCTCCAGTTACGACGAGCAGGCCCGCGCCCTGCTGGCACAGATGACCCTGGAGGAGAAAATCGGTCAAATGATTCAGGCCGAACAGGCCTTTCTCCAGGATCCCTACGACATCCAGACCTACCACCTGGGCTCCATTCTGAGCGGCGGCAATTCGGATCCGGCCGACGGTAACAGCCTGGAGGCCTGGACCGAGGTGTACGACAGCCTGCAGGCCATTGCGCTGCGCACGCGGTTGGGCATTCCGCTGCTCTACGGCATCGACGCCGTGCACGGCCACAGCAACGTCGAGGGAGCCGTGGTTTTTCCGCACCACATCGGGCTGGGAGCCACGCGCGACCCGGACCTGGTGGAGCGGGTCTATCGCATTACGGCCATCGAAATGCGGGCCACCGGTATTCACTGGAATTTCGCGCCGTGCATTGCCGTGGCGCGGGACGAACGCTGGGGCCGCACTTACGAGAGCTTCTCGGAAGATCCGGAACTGGTGGCCACGCTGGGTGCGGCGGCCGTGCGCGGCCTGCAGAATGGCGGGCTGAACAACCCGCTGGCCGTGCTGGCCTCGGCCAAGCACTTTGCCGGCGACGGCGGTACGGCCTTCGGCACCGGTGGGCCGCAGGGGGCGCTGCTGGATCAGGGCGATGTGCGGCTGGACGAGGCCACGTTCCGCCGCATTCATGTGCGGCCCTACATCGACGCCATCCAGGCCGGCGTGGGCTCGATCATGGTGTCCTACAGCAGCTGGAACGGCGTCAAGATGACCGGCCACAAGTACATGCTCACCGACGTGCTGAAGGGCGAGCTGGGCTTTGAGGGCATCGTGATTTCCGACTACAATGCCATCGATCAGGTCCATCCCGACTACAAGACGGCCATCGAGATTTCCATCAATGCGGGCATCGACATGGCCATGGTGCCCACTCGCTACCGCGAGTTTTTCCAGCTTCTGAAAGAGCTGGTCGAAGAAGGGCGGGTGCCCATGGAGCGCATCGACGACGCCGTGCTGCGCATCCTGCGCGTCAAATTCGCCATGGGGCTGATGGATGGCCCCGAGCACGTGTTCGCCGATCGGAGTCTGTGGGCGAAGTTCGGTTCGGCTGAGCACCGGGCCGTGGCCCGCGAGGCGGTGCGCAAATCGCTGGTGCTCCTGAAGAATGAAAACCAGACGTTGCCGCTGGCCAAAGACCTCGGCCGTATCCATGTGGCCGGGCTGCACGCCGACAACCTGGGCTATCAGGCGGGTGGCTGGACGATCGACTGGCAGGGCGGAAGCGGCGACATCACCGAAGGCACCACGATCCTGGAAGCCATCCGGAAGGCGGTGGCACCCGGTACCGAGGTGACCTACTCGGAAGATGGCTCCGGTGCGGCCGGCGCCGACGTGGCCATCGCGGTGATCGGCGAGCGGCCCTACGCCGAGTTTCTGGGCGATCGCTCCGATTTGTCGCTCGATCCGGACGACGTGGCCGTGGTGCGGCGCCTGAAAGAAGCCGGCGTACCCGTGGTGGTGATCCTGATCTCCGGGCGCCCGATGATCATCAACGACGTGCTCGAAATGGCCGACGCCTTCATCGCGGCCTGGCTTCCGGGCAGCGAAGGCGATGGCGTGGCCGACGTGCTCTTTGGCGACTACGCTCCGACCGGTAAGCTGCCGTTCTCCTGGCCGCGCTCGATGGATCAGATCCCCATCAACGTGGGCGACGAAGACTATGATCCGCTGTTTCCCTTCGGCTATGGCCTGACCTACTGAATACCCCGGACGTCTGCGGGGTCCCTGGGCCGGGGTTCGGCTTCGTGCCGGACCCCGGCATTTTTTCGTCGCAACCTTCCTGTAAAAAGGAGCAGCCCGGTCGCGACTCCTTGGAACACGAGCCGGGCGGTAGGCGATTCGCAGGCTTTGCGAAAAGCCTTCAGCAAGAACCATGGCCTTGTTTCGACGGACAGCCGTTCCGGTGCTGACGCCCCGCGCCGAGCTGGCGTGGGCCTCGGGCGCCGTATTCAATCCGGGCGCCTGGTACGACGGAGAGCGCGTGCATCTTGTCTTCCGGGCCGTTCCGGCCGGCTATCGGCGCTTTCCGCTGCCGAATTCGGGACCCGGCGAGCCAGCTTATGGCTTCGAGCCCTACATCTCCTCGCTCGGCTACGCCACGAGCACCGACGGCGTGCACTTCACCTGGCGCGAGTCGCCGCTGCTTGCGCCGGGCGAGGACTTCGACCGCTACGGACTCGAAGATCCGCGCATCACGTTCCTGGAAGGACGCTACTGGATCGTACACACGGTGCTCAGTACGCCGGCTTTCGGTCCCGGCGATGGCGTCCGCATCGGGCTGGCCTCGACGACCGACTTCGTGCAGGTCGAAAAACACGGCGTGATCGGTCCGCCTGTGCGCGACAAAGACGCCGCGCTCTTTCCGCGTCGCATCCGGGGCAAACTGGCGCTGCTGCACCGCATCGAACCGGACATTCAGATCATCTACTTCGACGACTGGGACGAGCTGCTGCACCGATCGGCTGTGCGCTGGGCCGAGCACCTGGCCGACCTGGACGAGCATGTGGCGCTCCGTCCGGCCCGGCGCTGGGAGCGCAAAAAGATCGGGGCCGGACCGCCGCCCATCGAGACCCCCGAGGGGTGGCTCTTGATCTACCACGGGGTGGACGAAACCTACACCTACCGGGCCGGGGTGGCGCTGCTGGACCTGGACGATCCACAGCGGACGATCGCCCGGGCTCGCGTGCCGATCCTGGAGCCCGAGCTGCCCTTCGAGCGCGAGGGGGACGTCCCCAACGTCGTGTTTCCAGAGGGGGCCGTGGTGATCGATGGCCAGCTGCACGTGTACTACGGCGCAGCCGACAAAGTGATCGGCCATGCGGTGGCATCGTTGCGGGACGTGGTCGATTTCGTGCTGGAAGAGCAGCGGCATAGCTGGACGATGCCCCGGGTGTACATGTTGCCCAGCGACCGGGGCCGGGCCATGCGCACGATCGAGACGCCGCCACCCGTCAAGGTCGAGCGTCTGCATGGCGGACGACCCGTCCTCGAGCCGGACCCGCAGCATCCCTGGGAGTCGCGCGTGGTGCTGAATCCGGCCGCCGTGCTCGTGGAGGCTGGCGAGGAGCTGGAGCGGCTCATGGACGCCTGGCAACTTACCGGGCCGGAGCGCGAGCGGCTCCGCCGGGCCGGCGGCGCGTGTGTGATGATCTACCGGGCCCAGGGGGCGAAAGGAAGCCCGGCCGGGCACGCGCCCTCTTCGCTGGGGCTGGCCGTGCTGACGCCCACGCTGGAACTGGTGCGGCGCTGGCCGGAGCCTGTCATTCGACCCGACGCCGTCTTCCACGATCTTGGTGCCGAAGATGCCCGCTGCACGAAGATCGGCGATACCTACTACCTGTTTTACACGGGCTACACCACCGAACGCTCCCGCTTTCCGTCGTTCATCGGGCGCGTGCACATCTGCCTGGCCACCACGCAGGACTTCGTGCACTGGGAACTGCACGGCCCGATCCCCGGCGACGTGAACGACGTGGACAACAAAAATGCGGCGCTGCTGCCGGAGCCCGTCGATGGCAAATGGCTGCTGCTGCACCGCCCCATCTACGGGCGGCATCCCATGGCCATCCATCTGGCCGAAGCCGACCGGCCCGAGGGGCCCTTCCACAGTCGGGGCCTGCTGATGGCCAGCTACCGCTACCGGGAGTTTGCGCTTTCCTGGATCGGAGCAGGCGGCCCGCCCATCGCGCTGGGCAACCGGCGTTTCCTGATGATCTACCATCAGGGACACATGGACTGGGACGGGCACCGGGAGTACGATCTGGCGGCGGCGCTGCTGGATTTCAACCGACCCGATCCCGTCGCAGCCCGCCTGGAGCCGCTCATGCGGCCGCGCGGCGACATCGAAAAGGTGGGCGACCCGGAACTGGGTGTGGATAATGTGCTGTTTGCCTGTGCAAATTATGTATGGCGTGGTGATCTGATCATCCCGTATGCGGCGGCCGACAGCCGCATTTTTGGGGCACGGATTCCGATGAGCGAGCTGATCGCAGCCCTGGAGCGACGGGCCGCCGAAGAACCTGAAGTCGCAACGACCAAAGCATTGTAAAGCGAGACGATGCGCGACTACGAAGTGCTTCCGATGCCCCAGCAGGTGGGCGAGTTGTTTCGACGTTACGAGGGGAACCCGATTCTGACGGCCGACGACTGGCCCTATCCGTGCAACTCCGTCTTCAATCCGGCGGCCGTTCGTCTGGACACGGGCGAAACGCTGCTGCTGGTGCGCGTGGAAGACCACCGGGGCGTGTCGCATCTGACCGTGGCCCGGAGTCCCAACGGACTGACCGACTGGACGATCGATCCCGAGCCGACGCTGGTGCCCGATCCGGAGCACTGGCCCGAAGAATCCTGGGGCAT
This sequence comes from Rhodothermus marinus, assembly GCF_009936275.1. Taxonomy (NCBI): domain Bacteria; kingdom Pseudomonadati; phylum Rhodothermota; class Rhodothermia; order Rhodothermales; family Rhodothermaceae; genus Rhodothermus; species Rhodothermus marinus. The sequence continues at coordinate 3,214,849 of NZ_AP019797.1, read as the reverse complement.
CGAAGATCCGCGCATCGTGTGGCTGGAGGAGATGGGGTGCTATGCGGTCACCTACACGGCGTTTTCGGAGGAAGGACCGGCCATTGCGCTGGCGCTGACCGAAGACTTCCGCACCTTCGAGCGGCGCGGCCTGCTCATGCCGCCGGAAGACAAAAACGGCATGCTCTTTCCTCGTAAAATCGGGGGCTACTGGGTGCTGCTGCACCGGACCTCCAGCACGCGGCGCGAGACGCATCCGGCCATCTGGCTGAGCCGGTCGCCGGACCTGCGGCACTGGAGCGGTCCGCGCGTGGTGCTGCGGCCGCGGCCGGGCATCTGGTGGGACCACGTGCGCATCGGGGCCGGACCGCCGCCGATCGAAACGCCCGAGGGCTGGCTGCTCATCTACCACGGCGTGCGCACCACGGTGGCCGGCGACATCTACCGGGTGGGCATGGCGCTGCTGGACCTGGAAAACCCCACGCGCGTCATCCGACGGGCGCCCGGATGGATCCTGGGCCCGCGGGCTCCGTACGAACGCATCGGCGACGTGCCCAACGTGGTGTTTCCCTGTGGCTACGTGCTGGACGGCGACACGCTGCGTCTCTACTACGGCGCGGCCGATACCTGCGTGGCCGTCGCCGAAGCGCGCCTGAGCGAGCTGCTCGACTGGCTGTTGAACGGTCACTACGACGGACAGGCCCGAGGCTGAGCCATGCGGATCGCCATGCTGGCCCCCATCGCCTGGCGCGTGCCGCCCCGTCACTATGGCCCCTGGGAGCGGGTCGTCTGGCTGCTGACCGAGGGGCTGGTCGATCGAGGCGTCGACGTGACACTGTTTGCCACGGCCGACTCCCAGACGCGCGCCCGGCTCATTGCCGTATGCCCGCGCCCCTACGAAGAGGATCCTTCGCTGGACCCGAAGGTCTGGGAGTGTCTGCACATCAGCGAGGTGTTCGAGCGCGCCGGGGAATTCGATCTCATCCACAACCACTTCGACTTTCTACCGCTGAGCTACAGCGGCCTGGTGCGTACGCCGGTGCTGACCACGATCCACGGCTTTTCGTCGGAGCGCATTCTGCCGGTCTATCGCAAGTACAACCGCCGCACCTACTACGTCTCGATCAGCAATGCCGACCGGCATCCCGACCTGGATTACGTGGCTACCGTGTATCACGGGATCGATCTGGAGTCGTTCACGCTTCGCACCGAGCCGGGCGACTATCTGCTCTTTTTTGGCCGCATGCATCCCGACAAAGGGGCGCGTGAGGCGATCGAGGTGGCCCGTCGGAGTGGCATGCCGCTGAAGATGGCCGGCATCATTCAGGATCGGGCCTACTTCGAGCAGGAGGTGGCGCCGTTCATCGACGGCCGGCAGATTCAGTACCTGGGGTCGGTGGGACCGGCCGATCGAGATCGGCTGCTGGGTGGTGCCTACGCGCTGCTGCACCTGATCAACTTCGACGAGCCGTTCGGGTTGAGTGTGGTCGAAGCGATGGCCTGCGGCACCCCCGTCGTGGCCCGTCCGCGCGGCTCGATGCCCGAGATCATACGGGACGGCGAAACCGGCGTGCTGGTGCAGACGGTGGAGGAAGCCGTGGCCGCATTGCCCCGGCTGCGTCAGCTCGACCGTGCGAAAATCCGCGCCTACGTGGAGCGCCGCTTCAGCCGCGAGCGCATGGTCGACGACTACCTGCGCGTCTATGAAGAAGTGCTGCGTCGGCACCGGGCCCGTTCGGCCGCTTGAGCCATTTCCTGGCGACGCCTATCTTGTCGGCGTGCGTTCGGCCTATGTAGCAAAGCCATACGGCGAAGTGGCGCCACAGGCGCTTCTACACGTACAGCGCGGCCGAATGCACGCTTGCGTGCAGCTTCAACCAGACAGACAGGTACTATGGAAACGCACACCCTGGCGCATAAAGTCGTGGTGGTTACCGGCGCCGGTGGGCGGCTGGGACAGCAATTGCTTCGGCGTTTCGCGCAGGAAGGATCCCGCCTGGCGGCGGTGGTGCGCACGGCCGAGCAGGCCCGGCACCTTCAGCTTCCGGAAGGTGCCGAAGGTGCGGTTTTTCATGCCGATCTGGCCGACGAGGCGCAGGTAGCCGCCTGCTTCGGCAAAATCTGGGACCGCTTTGGCTACGTGGACGTGCTGGTGCACGCAGCCGGATTGTGGGACGAGCGCCCGTTGCTCGAAATGACGCTGGACGACTGGCGGGCGATGCTGGATGCGAATCTGACCTCCACGTTCCTGTGCTTCCGCGAAGCAGCCCGTCTGATGCGCGGGCGCTCCGGCGGACGGCTGATCGCATTTGCGTCGATGCAGGGCGCCGACCGTGGTCGTGCCCGCCAGGCCGCTTACTCGGCCGCCAAGGGGGCGCTGGTACGGCTGGTCGAGGCCGTCGGCGGCGAGCTGGTGGCGCAGGGCATCACCGCCCATGTCGTTGCCCCCTCGGTGATCCGGTACGATGAAGGCAGCGAGGGGTCCGGCGTGACGGCCGCCGAACTGGCCGAGCTGTGCGTCTACCTGTGCTCGCCGGCTGGTGCCGCGCTTAACGGGATGGTGATCCGGGCCTACGGTCGCGGTTTTTAGCTATCGGCTGGAGGCCGGCTGCCGCTTCCGGCTCTTTTTGTCCGAGGCAGGCGGTTCGGCAAGGGCGCGCTCGGGGTCCGGATGCGTGACGTCCACGTAGCCCTCGTACCAGCGGTGGGCGATCGGCAGGCCGTGTTCGATGAGACGCTGGTAGAAGCGATCGCGCGGTACCACCTGTTCGGGAGGTAGCGCGCCACCGCCTTTGACCTCGCCGGAGGCGATCATGAGCGCCACCAGGGCCGTGGGAATGGCCGTGCAGCGGCGCATGGCGCTGATCTGCTGCTCCTGATCGTAGCGATCGACCATTTCGTAAAGGAGCGTGCAGGGCTGGCCGTTTTTGCGCCCGTGAATGGCGATGCGCAGCAGCACGGCGTCTTCATAGTGGCCGCCCAGCCGCTGGCGCATGCGTCGCACCAGCACGTCGCGGTAGGTCAGGTGCGTGCGCACGTCGATCGAACGCGGCTCGCCAAAGCCCAGTCCCAGCACAAAGCGCATCTGGCTGGCATGACAGGGCCAGCGGACGCTTTTGTAGTCGAGTACCTGAATGCGTCCGGCCAGCTGCTCGGCCAGCGTCGAAAGACCGCCCGCCGTGTAGAAGGCCTCCATTTCCCCGAAGGGCTCCCCGAAGCGGATCCGCTCCATGCCGGTCAACGGCTCGACGGTCTCCAGCTGGCCCTCACGAATGAGTTGCACCGGATTCGTGTAGTCCTCGATCACCTTTTCCGCCGACCAGGAAATGCGGAAATTGAACGGATGTGGATCCAGCGGCACGTCGCCCACGCGCAGATAGGCCGCTTCGACTTCGTCGAACTGGTCGATGCCGTGCAGGCAGAGGATGTTCACCAGACCCGGGGCCAAGCCGCAGTTGGGAACGATCCAGACGGCGCGTTTGACAGCCTCTTCATGCAGGTCCAGTTCCTTACGCACGATCTGGTCGTTGCCGCCCATGTCGCAGAAGTTGACGCCCAGCTCCAGGCAGAGGCGGGCCAGGGTCGGGTTGAGCTGCGGCGGGGCGGCACTGATGACCACCTGGCTTCCCTGCAGGATCGGTTCCAGCACGCCGTGATCGCGCGCGTCGATCTGGAAGGAGCGCAGCCGGCTGGTCTGCAGCCGATCGTGCAGTTCCTGCAGGTTGCGGGCGCGAGCGTCGCAGACCTGCACCTGGGTTACTTCAGGCTGACGTACCAGAAACGAAGCGATGGCCGAACCAATGGCACCGGCTCCAATGATCGTTATGCGCATGGTCGTCGTCAGGCAGATGGCGTGCAGGGAAAGCGGGGCAAGACGATCCGGGATCGCTCAAAGATACGGCCGGAATCGCTCATTTTTAAGACCGAATCGTGCAGTTCGACAAGGCTTTACAGAGCCTTTCTTAAAGGGCCAGGCGTCCCTCCAGCGCACGGGAGAGCGTAGCTTCGTCGGCATACTCCAAGTCGCCTCCGATGGGCAGGCCGCGGGCAATACGTGTGACGCGCACGCCCAGCGGTTTGAGCAGCTGCGCCAGATAATAAGCGGTCGTGTCGCCCTCGACGTTGGGGTTCAGCGCCAGGATGACTTCCTGAACACGCGGAATACGACCTTCCGGATAGAGCGCGGCCCGCTCGGGGTCGCCGTTGGTGGGCGCCACGCGGGCCACGAGTTCACGGATGCGCAGGTCGTCCGGGCCGATACCGTCCAGCGGCGAGATGACGCCGCCCAGTACGTGGTAGACGCCCCGGTACTCTCCGGTGCGCTCCAGGGCCAGCACGTCGCTGGGTTCTTCGACCACGCAGATGGTGGAGTGGTCCCGGCGGGGCGAGCGGCAGATGGCACAGACTTCCTCGTCGGTCACGTTGAAGCAGATAGCGCACTGGCGCACGCGTTCTTTGACGGCCAGCAGAGCCTGTGCCAGCGCCTCCACTTCTTCACGGGGCATTTTCAGAATGTAGGCCGCCAGCCGCTGGGCCGTTTTGCGCCCGACGGTGGGCAGCCGCATGAGCTGCTCGACAAGGGCTTCGACCGAAGGCGAGGTGAAACTCATCGTGTTACAGTCCCAGGGCACTCAGGTCGATGTCCAGGCCGGGTGGTAGCAGCGTGCCGGCTGCCTTCTGCATTTCCTCACGGGCCATCCGGGCCGCTTCCTCCAGCGCCTTGTTGACGCCGGCCACGATCAGGTCTTCCAGCATGTCCTGATCTTCAGAGCGGAAGGCTTCGGGATCCACTTCGATGCGGACGATGCGCTGCAGGCCGTTGGCCGTCACGCGCACGATCCCCCCGCCGGTCTCCACGGTGACCGTTCGGTTGCCCAGCGCCTGTTGCGTTTCCGCAAGGCGCTGCTGCAACTCCATCACTTTCCCGAAGACTTCTCCCAGATTCAGCGCGCCGTCCATGTGCTTCTCCGACTGGTCGTTGCGTAGCAGGTGAACGCGCAGCCGGAGCCCTGGTTCATTGGCCGTTGCCCCAGTACAGCTCGCAGCCGAACTGGTCGATCAGCTTCTGCACGACGGGCGAGGTGCGCCGCAGGCGTTCCAGCACCAGCGTGGGATCCTCTGGTTCGGGCGTTGGAGGTGCCGCCTGCGCGGGCGCTTTGTCTACCGGCTCCGGTGATCGGAAACGCAGGGCTGTGAGCTGCTGCGCCTCCTCCATGAAGGCGTGGAGCTGCTGCAGCAGAAACTTCTCCTGATTCTGGAGCAGCCGGGCGTAGGCCGGGTCCCGGACGTACACCCAGAGCGTGGTGCCCTCGATCGACTCGGGTCGGGTGTCTTCCAGCACCATGCCCACATGACGACGAACCTGCGCAACCCGTCGCACGAACTCCGGCCAGCGGTCCTGCAGCGCCACCAGCAGTTCGGCGGGGGATTCGGCCACCAGTACGTCCGTTGCTTCCGCGGTGGCCAGCGCGGCCTGTCCGCCGGAGCCTTCCGGCCGGTTGTGCTTCAGCCTCTCCAGCGCGGGCGGACCGAAAAGGGAGGTGGTTTCAGGAGCAGTATGTGGCCGAGACTCCGGCGCTACCTCAGAACGCGGTGGTTTTGAAGCGGCCGGGGTGGAGCGAACGGCCGGTCCGGGGGTCGGGCGGGTCGGTGAAGGGCCGTCCGAATTGGGGCGGGACTGCGAAGTCTGCGCCAGACGCTCCAGCATGTCGAGTGCCCGGCGCAGATCGACGGCATGTGGCAGGCTGGCCATGCGCAGCAGCGTCAGCTCCAGTTGCAACCGGGGCTGGGCGCTGCTTTTCAGCCGGGATTCCAGATCGGCCACCAGTCCCAGCAGCCGCAGCAGATCGGCCTCCTCGAAAGCCTGCGCGGCTTCAGCGTAGCGCCGGCGGGTGGCTTCGCCCGCTTCGATCAGCGACAGGTCGGGCATGGTGCGGGCCACCAGCAGATTGCGCAGGTGCTCGGCCAGCCCGATGGCGAACTCCTGCAGGTCATAGCCGGATCGTACGACCTGCTCGACCACCGCGAGCATGCCAGCACCGTTGCCCGAGCGGACGTGGTCGGTCACCGCAAAGTACAGGTCCAGATCCACCACGCCCAGTGCCTGCGCCAGCTCGGCGTAGCGCAGCGTGGTGCCGCAGAGCGAGACCGCCTGATCGAAGGCCGAAAGCGCGTCGCGCAGGGCGCCGTCTCCCTTGCGGGCCAGCAGCATGAGCGACTCGTCGTCGGCCTCGACGCCCTCGGCCGCGCAGATCTCGCGCAGCCGGGCCACGATGGCCTCGACCGGAATGCGGCGAAAGTCGAACCGCTGGCAGCGTGAAAGGATCGTGGGCAGAACCTTGTGCGGCTCGGTGGTGGCGAAAATGAACAGGGCATGCGGCGGCGGTTCTTCGAGCGTTTTCAGGAGCGCGTTGAAGGCCGCGTTCGAGAGCATGTGCACCTCGTCGATGATGTAGACCTTCTTCCGCGCACCCTGCGGCGGCACCCGAACCGTCTCGCGCAGCTCGCGCACGTCCTCAACCTTGTTGTTCGAGGCCGCGTCGATCTCGAACACGTTCAGGCTGCGCCCCTCCTCGAAGGCGACGCACGCCTCGCACCGGCGACAGGGTTCGGCGCGGTCCTCGCGTTCTTCCAGCGGCGTCTGGCAGTTGATCGCCTTGGCCAGCAGGCGCGCGGCCGTCGTCTTGCCAACGCCCCGGGGGCCGCTGAACAGATAGGCGTGGCCCAGGCGGTTCAGACGAAGGGCGTTTTTCAGCGTCTCCGTTACGTGCTCCTGAGCGACCAGTTCACGGAAAAGCTGCGGGCGATACTTGCGGGCGGCTACCAGATAACGCTGTTCCTGCATGATGCCGGGCGTGGTCAGGGACGCAGGTTTTTCTTTTCAGAACGACGCGCCGGGCAAAAGGATCGCCCGACTTGCGTCTGGATACAGAATTGAATATTCTGTGAAGTAGAGCCCAACTCTTCAAACCAACGCGAGCGACGCATGGAACCACGCAAAGGCTTTTTCGAGGCGCTGTTCGATTTTTCCTTCTCGGAATTCATTACAGCGCGGCTGATCCGGTTGCTTTATGTGCTGGCGCTGATCGGGCTGGCACTGTTTGCGATCGTCTCGATCTTCACCGGGTTTGTCGAAGGGTTCGGTGAAGGTCTCCTGAGGCTGATTCTTTCGCCCATCTTTTTCCTGCTGGGCGCCATTGTGGCGCGGATTTACCTGGAGCTTGTCATCGTGATCTTTCGCATTGCCGAGCACCTGGCGCGGCTGGTGGCGCTTACGGAAGCTCGGGGCGGGGCGCCGTCGCCGCCGGAGCCACCGCTTTGAGCGACGACGCGGAGGTCGGGCGGGGCGGTTGAAAGCAGCGACGGCAGCGGGGTTCGTAGCGGTCGGCCGCCCCGAGCACGACCCGTCCTTCTTCGTCGGTCAGCCGTTGCGAGTGGTTGGCCGGCGCGCCGCAGACGGCGCAGATGGCATGCAGCTTTGTCACGTACTCGGCCACGGCCATGAGCTGGGGCATGGGCTCGAACGGCCGACCCATGTAGTCCTGGTCCAGACCGGCCACGATTACCCGTTTGCCGTCGTTGGCCAGTTGCTGGCACACGTCCACCAGCGTCATGTCGAAAAACTGAGCCTCGTCAATGCCCACCACGTCGGCCGATCCGGCCAGCAGCAGGATCTGCTCGGCGCTGTCGACCGGCGTCGAGCGCAGCGCGTTTTCGTCGTGTGAGACGACGTCCGTTTCGCTGTAGCGCCGGTCCATGCGGGGCTTGAAGACTTCGACGCGCTGGCGGGCGATCTGCGCCCGGCGCAACCGGCGGATCAACTCTTCGGTCTTGCCGCTGAACATCGAGCCGCAGATCACTTCGATCCAGCCGACCGAGCCGCCGTGCCGCAGAATCAGGGGTTCCATGGGCATGAGTTCGTCCGCGGGTTGGACTGCTCCGGTAAGATACGCCTCGCCTCGCGTTTTTTCCATGTTGAAATAGGGTGTTGCCTGACTCCCGCTGTCTTTGTAGCATACAGCCATTAATATGGGATCGCTGATTTTCCGGTGCATGATGGCGCCATGCCAGAGATGATCCGCGGGCATGACAGGGCGGACACAGTGGTCCGCCCCTACGGGATAGGGAAAATGTCAAGGATCTGGTAAGGGCGCACCGAAGTGTGCGCCCGTGCTTTCTCACATGCACTATTAAGTCAAATCAAGTGAAAAAGCATATTGCGAGACACTAAACCCAAACGCACCATGCCTGCATTGCGACGTTTGCTGATCTGTGTGTGGCTGATGCCGGGAATCGTTTCGAATGGTTTCGGCCAGACCATGCGCGGCGATCTGATCGACGTGAGCGAGGCCTTTCAGCGGCTCGATCCGGTTTACTTCGTCCCGGCCCGCGTCGAGGCGTTCGATCCGGCGGTCGGACAGGGCCAGCTTCGCTGGGAACGCTATCAGCGTCAGCCCAGCCTGTCGTTCAACAAGATCGACCGCCCCCTGGTGCGCGCCTCGTCCACCGAGTTTCCGGCCACCGAGTACGACCGGGATCCGGTGCTTCCCTTCACGATCGAGCCGGTCTCGCCACGTACCGTGCGGCTGCGGTTTCTGACCCGGGCCGTGGCCCCCGACGACACCCCTTCGTTGATGCTGGTGGGACCGGTGCCGCACGACGGAAGCTGGCAGGTGCAGCAGACCGACAGCCTGATCACGTGGACCAGCCCGGCCGGCTATCAGATCCGGCTCTACCGCGATCCCTGGCGGATCGCCTTCTACGATCCCACCGGACGGCTGCTGACGCGCACCATGACGCTCGACGAGCCGGCCACCTTCGCCTTCGACCGCGTCCCCTTCTGCTACATCCGTCGCTCCGAGGACCTGAGCCACTGGACGGCCGCCACCTTCGAGCTGGCCTACGACGAGAAAATTTTCGGCACGGGCGAATCCTTCACGCGCTTCAACAAACGCGGCCAGAAAATCATTGCCTTCCTGCGCGATGGAATGGGCACGCAGGGCCGGCGCATGTACAAACCGATTCCGTTTTTCCTGAGCAGCCGGGGCTACGGCGTTTTCGTGCACACGAGCACGCCCGTCACGTTCGACTTCGGCCACACGTTCGACCAGTTCAACACGATCTACACCGGCGACGAGACGCTCGATCTGTTTTTCTTCTTCGGCACGCCCGGGCAGATCCTCTCCGAGTACACGGCGCTGACGGGACGGAGTCCGGTGCCGCCGCTCTGGTCGTTCGGCCTCTGGATGAGCCGCATCACGTACAATTCGGAACAGCAGGTGCGTGAAGTGGCCGCCCGGCTTCGCCAGTATCGCATTCCGGCCGATGTCATTCATCTCGACACGGGCTGGTTCGAGACGGACTGGCGCAACGACTATCAGTTTTCCACCACCCGTTTCACGGATCCGGCCCGCATGATTGCCGACCTGAAGGCGCAGGGCTTTCACATCTCGCTCTGGCAACTTCCCTACTTTTCGTCGAAAAACCGACTCTATTCGGAGATCGTCGAAAAGGGGCTGCACGTGCGCAGCGAAAACGGACGATGGCCCTTCGAAGATGCCGTGCTGGACTTCTCCAATCCCGAAGCGGTGGCCTGGTATCAGGAGAAGCTGGCCGGTCTGTTGCGCATGGGGGTGGGAGCGATCAAGGTGGACTTCGGGGAAGACGCGCCGGTCCACGGGCTGTACGCTTCGGGTCGGACGGGCTGGTACGAGCACAACCTCTATCCGCTTCGCTACAACAGGGCGGCGGCCGAAATCACCACGCAGATCACGGGCGAGCACATCATCTGGGCGCGCAGCGCCTGGGCCGGCAGCCAGCGCTATCCGCTGCACTGGGGCGGCGACGCCGAAAACACGAATTCGGCCATGGCGGCCACGCTACGCGGGGGCCTGTCGTTTGGCCTCTCGGGCTTTACCTACTGGAGCCACGACGTGGGCGGCTTCGTGTCGACGCCCTCGGTCGATCTCTACCGGCGCTGGCTGGCCTTCGGGGTGTTCACCTCGCACACGCGCTGCCACGGCGCACCACCGCGTGAGCCGTGGGCCTACGGCGAGGCGTTCGTCGATGACTTCCGGCGTATCGTAGAAGTCAAATATCGCCTGATGCCTTACATCTACGCGCAGGCCGTGCGCTCCTCGGCCGAAGGGCACCCCATGATGCGCCCGCTTTTCTTCGAGTTTCCGGACGATCCGACCTCGTGGCTGATCGACGACCAGTACTTCTTTGGCGAGGCGCTGCTGGTAGCCCCACTGTTCGAGACCGGGTCCACCGGCCGCCGGGTCTATCTGCCGCCGGGCACCTGGATCGACTACCAGACCGACCGGGTGTACGAAGGGGGTCGGTGGCATGAGATCGAGGCCGGACCGGTGCCGATCATCGTGCTGGTACGCGATCATACGGTGCTGCCGCACATTGCACTGGCCCAGTCCACCATGGAAATGGACTGGAGCCGTCTGGAGCTGCAGGTATTCAGTACCGATGGGGCACCGGCCCGCGGCTGGGTGGCCCTGCCCGGCGAAGCCGCCCATGAACTGCAGGTTATTCCGGGCCCGGATGGACCCGTCCTGCAGGAAGATCCGCTCGAGGGGCGCGTGCAGTGGCGTCTGCAACTCCGCACGCCTCGCAGGTGAGCACGAAAAAGGGGCGGCCAGCCGGCCGCCCCTTTTTTGCCTGTGCCCGTGACAGCAGGTTACACCCAGAAGGAGAAGTACAGATAGATCGCCAGCACCAGCCCCAGCACCACCACCGTCAACGTCACATCCCGCCAGTCCCACGTCTTCCGACTCTCAGACCGGTCCGACGCCGACACCGTACCAAACGTCAACCCCCGTACCTTCTCCTCCGGCGGCGCCTCCGTCAACAACGATACGCCGACGATGATCAGCACGCTCAGCAAGAACAGCAGTCCGGAGAAGTAATAGCCATTAAACGCACCGATTGCGCCCAGGAGCGTGTTCGGATCCAGCGCCCCGTTCTGCACCATCGATTGCAACGTCAACTTCACCATCGCCAGCACGAAGCCGACGCCCAACCCCCACACTGCACCCCGCGCGTTGATCCGACGACTCGTAATCCCCAGCAGAAACACCGCCGTGATCGGCGGCGCCAGAAAACCCTGCACGTTCTGCAAATAATCGTACAACCCCGCCTTCGACTCGGCCATCACCTTCATGATCGGAATCCACAACAGGCCCAGCCCCACCACCACCGCCGTCGCAATCCGTCCCACCCGCACCAGCTCCGACTCCGGGCGACCCGGACGAAGCTTCTCGTAAATGTCCACCGTAAAAAGCGTCGCGCACGAATTAAAAAGCGACGAAAGCGACGACATCAGTGCCGAAAGCAACCCGCCGACGACCAGTCCCCGCAGGCCCAGCGGCAACAGCTCCGCCACCAGCGTCGGAAAGACCATGTCGCCCTGAATCTTACCCGTGGCGTCCGTCGGAATGTGAATCACCCCTTTCAGATGCAGCGCATAGCCGATCATCCCCGGCACCAGAAAAATGAACACCGGCCACACCTTCAGAAAACCACCCCAGAGCGCACCCCGTCGCGCATCCTGCAGCGAACGCGCCGCCAGCGTCCGCTGCACAATGTACTGGTCCGTGCACCAGTACCAGATGCCCGTTACCGCCGACGAAATCATCACACCCAGCCAGGGGAAGTTGGGGTCACTGTTCGGACGCCAGAGGGCCCACTGCTCGCCCTGCAGGCGGGCTACCTCCCGCAGCTCGCCCCAGCCCCCCAGTGCCGAAAGCCCGAATACCGTGATGAACACACTCCCCAGAATCAACAACCCCGTCTGCAACACCTCCGTGTAGACCACCGCCCGAAGACCCCCCAGGATCGTGTAAATCCCCGTGGCCAGCACCGTCGCAATCGCCCCCACCCAGAACGCCTGGTCCGGCGAACCAAACACGTCGGCCAGCAGCGTCCGAAAAACCAGCGCCCCCGCATACACCGTCACCGACACCTTCGTAAAGACGTAGGCCGTCAGCGACACCACGGCCAGAATCCAGCGCGCGCGGCTGTTGAAGCGCCGCTCGAGAAACTCCGGCATCGTGAAGACCCCCGAGCGGTAGTAAAACGGCACGAACACCCAGGCCAGCAGCACCAGAATCCAGGCGTGCAGCTCCCAGTGGGCCTGGGCCAGGCCGTTGGCCGCGCCGCTTCCGGCCAGCCCCACGATGTGCTCCGAGCCAATGTTCGAGGCGAAGATCGAGGCGCCGATGACAAAAAAGCCCACGTCGCGACCGGCCAGGAAGTAGTCCGTGGTGGTTTTGACGCGGCGGGCCGACCACCAGACGATCCCGGCCAGGATCGCGAAATAGGCTGCCACAATTAACCAGTCCAGTACCGTCATAGGGCTTCCTCCGGGTTGGTTGAGATAGATGCACCGTCAGGTATGGATGGAAGGTCATGGCCGGGGAGCGCTTTTTGCATACGCCCCCATTAGCCGTGTCTTAAAAATCCTCTTAAGATAGGCTTATAGCCCCAAAGGCGAAAGGGCTTTTTGCATCCTATGAGAAAGACAGCAAATCTGTCGTTTTACAGGCGGGATGCAATCAGAGAGGCGGTTGTGACGTGCAGCCATCGGGTCAGGGCCACATAGTCGTCAGGGGAAAGGTCTTCGGCGCGGGCCTGGGCCCAGGGATCGGGCAGGGGTGTTTCGGATGGCAACAGGCGGCGCAGGCTGTTGCGCAGCGTTTTGCGGCGCTGGTTGAAGGCCGTCCGGATAACCTGGCGCAGCAGTTCGGGATCGACGTCCGGGAGCGGTCGCTCGAAGGTCAGGCGCACGACGGCGCTTTCGACACGGGGCTTCGGACGAAAAACATGGCGGGAGACGGAAAACAGCAGCGCAGGGGTGGCCCAGAGCTGGGCGGCCACGCTCAGAATGCCGTACATTTTGCTACCGGGCGGTGCAACCAGACGCTCGGCCACCTCGCGCTGCATCATGAGCACGGCCTCGGCCAGCACCTCGCGGGCGTCGAGCAGCGCAAACAGAATCGGGCTGGTGATGTAGTAGGGCAGGTTGCCGACGACGTGGAGACGTCCGCCTTTCTCCTCGGCCAGCTCCGCCCAGTTCACCTTCAGCACATCTTCCTGACGCACGTCCAGCTCCGGCCAGCGGGCCTTCAGTTCGGCCACGGCCCGGGGATCGATCTCGATGGCCGTCAGGTGCGGGTAGCGCTCCAGCAGCAGGCCGGTCAGCGCGCCGGTGCCCGGACCGATCTCGACGACGGGATCCTCGGGCGCGGCCTGCAGCGCCGCGACGATCTTGCGGGCGATGTTGGGATCCACCAGAAAATGCTGGCCCAGGCGCTTGCGGGGACGAAACGGCGCGGCCATGTCGCTCAGCGCAGGTGCTTGCGGCGGTTGCGCACGTAGTCCTCGAACAGGTACTCACCCAGGCGGTCCAGACTGGCGTAGTAGGCGCGGCCGCGGTTGGCCCGGGTGAGCTGCTGGACGAACTGCTGCAGGTAGGGATCGCGGGCCACCATGAACGTGGTGATCGTGATGCCCTCGCGACGGCAACGGACGGCCTCGTCGAGCACCTTGTTCACAATGCGGCGATCCAGACCGAAGGCGTTGCGGTACATGCGGCCGTTTTCGAAGTGGCAGCTCGGCTTGCCGTCGGTGATCAGGAAGATCTGCTTGTTGCGGTTTTTGCGGCGGTGCAGAATCTGGCGGGCCCGCTGCAGCGCCGCCCGCGTGTTCGTGTAGTAGGGGCCCACCTGCAGGTAGGGCAGCTCCTTGAGTGAGACTTCCCAGGCGTCGTTGCCGAAGGCCACGATGTCGAGCGTATCCTTCGGGTAGCGGGTGGTGATCAGTTCGGCCAGGGCCAGCGCGGTCTTGCGGGCCGGCGTGATGCGGTCTTCGCCGTAAAGCACCATGGAGTGCGACAGGTCGATCAGCAGCACCGTCGCCACGCTCGTGTGGTGGTCGGTCTCGTACACCTCCAGGTCTTCTTCGCGCAGCGACCACTGGTCGATGCCGCTCCGGCGGAAGGCGTTCGAGAGCGTGCCCGTCAGATCCAGCAGGTGCGGGTCGTCGCCGAACTGCCAGGGGCGGGTTTCGGGCAATCGTTCGTCGCCCTGACCGGCATAGGGCGTCTTGTGCTGGCCCAGGCTGCCCCGGCGTAGCTTGCGGAAGATCTCTTCGAGGGCGCTCTGGCGCAGCGTGCGCTCCATGCGCGGCGTGATCTGCACGACGCCCGTCCGCTCATCGTCCTGCAGGTAGCCCCGGCGCTTGAGTTCTTCGATGAAGTCGCCCAGGCCCATTTCTTCGTCGGTCAGGCCGTACTCCTGATCGAGCTGGCTGAGCCACCGGAGCGCCTCGGCCGCATCGCCCGCCGTGAAGTGCAGCAGTTGCTTGAACAGTTCAAAGAGCCGCTCGAACGTCGATTGCTTTCGGCCGTGCCGCTTCGGATCCCATTGCGTGTAGCGTATCCACATGGCGCGCTGCTGCTGATCTCGGGCCAACGCTCAGGGAAATACGACAGGGAGCAGAGGAGGTTCATCCCCGGTAAGGCATTTTCAGGTACTGGCGGGCGCGTTCATGGGCGCGGCCGAAGTCTTTCATCTGAAGCACTTCGCGGTAGCGGAGGATGGCGATGTCGCGCTGGCCCAGCGCGTCGTAGGCCATACCCTGACGCAGCCGGCCCATCACCTTGAAGTAGGTGTCCTCTTTGCGGCGGGCGGTGAGGGCCTCCAGCTTGAGCAGGTAATCCAGCGCGGCCTGATAGCGGCGCTCCAGCATATAGGAAAGCGCGATGAAGTACAGGGCCTGCTCGGCCATTGCCGCGTTGTAGCCCCGGTGTCCTTCCTGGAAGCGGCTCAGCACGGCCTCGAAGGTCTGGCGTCCCTGCTGCCAGTGTCCCCAGCGCACGTAGACGCGGCCCTCCAGCGTGTGAAAGTAGCCGTTGTTGGGAAAGTGCGCACGCAGCCAGCGCACGTGCTCCATCGTGCGCGCGTAGTCCTCCTCGAAGAGGTAATAGATCATGGCCAGAAAGTAGACGGCCTCGGCCTGAATGTAGTAGCCGTGCCGGGCCGTGTCCTCGAGCTGGCGCAGGCCGGCCTCCCGGTCGCCGGACGGAAAGAAGATCATGACCGGCTTGACGAAGGGGTAGCGCTCCGGGATAACGGCCGCATAGTAGTCGTAGAGCGCCTTGCCGAAGCGGAAGTCCGGGTTCTGAGGACGCCGCCGGGCCAGTGCCATGACGGCGTCGAGCGCGCGTTTGCCGTCGAGCGCCGCCTGAAACCAGTCGCCCCGATTGGCGCGCAGCCGGCCCCGGAAGCCAAGCGCCGCGCTTTTGAAGAAGAGGGCGTCCAGGTTGTCCGGGTCGCGGCGCAGCATGCGTTCGCATCGCTTCAGCACGGCGTCCATCAGGTTGTAGAACGCCTCGTCGCGGGAGCGGTCCGACAGGTCCAGCAGGATCTGCCACCAGAGGTTCAGGCCGGTCAGGAAGGGGCCGATCGGGTGGTCCGGATAGCGCTGGATGATCTGGGCAAAGTGGGCCTGGGCCCCGGCGAAATCCAGGTCGTAGAGCAAGTCCAGGCCGGTGCGGCCCTCGGTACGCACCAGCGGGTCGTCCAGTACGGAGACGGCCGGCGCCGATTGGGTGCGGCCAACGTCCCCGCTCAGGCTTCCGAGCAGCAGGAGTCCGATCAGCAGCAGACCTTGCCGGTGGCGCATTCCAGAACGAACTGGCTTGTTGACCGAAAAGCAGAACGGTGGAGCGGCCTTCGGGGTCCGGGTAAAAGCGGACGCTTTCGGGTAAGGCGGCCTGGAATTCGAAGTTGCAGGGCGCCAGTGCGAAGGAAAGGCTAAAGTGTCTGTAACAGCCGGAGCCAGCGTTGCCAGGCGGCGTCGCGGGCGCGTCGGTTGGCGTCGGTGGTGTCGGCCGTCTCGCCGCGGCGCATGAAGGCGTGGCCGGCTCCTTCGTAGATCTCATAGACGAACGTCTTGCCGGCCGCCCGCATGAGCGAGTCGGTGCGCGGGATCGTGGCGTTCACGCGGGCGTCGTTGCCGCCGTAGACGGGGCATTGAATACGGGCCACGGCTTCCGGATCGTCAGGGCCGGTGCCGTAGAAGACGAACGCAGCGGCCAGGTCGGGCCGGTGGGTGGCAAAACGGAAGGCCTGGGCGCCGCCCCAGCAGAAGCCCGCCACGGCCACTTTGCCGTTGGCGGCCGGCAGGTTGCGCGCGTAGTCCACGACGGCGTCCAGGTCGGCCATCACCTGTTCGGGCGGCAGGCGATAGATCGCCTCGCGGGCGGCGTCTTCGCCTGGAAAATCGGTGGTGCGGCCGCCTCCGGGCGCCATGCCCGAGAGCAGGTCCGGCGCCAGCGCCAGGTAGCCCGCCTCGGCCAGGCGGTCGGCCACGCTCCGCACCCAGTCCGACAGACCCCGGTTTTCGTGGATGAGCACGACGGCCGTGGCGGGCGTGTCGCGTTCGGGATAGACGACGAACGTGTGCACGGTGCGGCCGTCGTAGGTGATGGCCACCCATTCCTGGTGGCGGGGCGATCGTTCCAGCCGCTCGCGAATCGGATCCTGGGCCCGAACGAAAGGAACGGTCAACAGCAGCAGCGTAAAGATCCAGAGGCGCATGGTCGCTCCGTGAAGGTGGTGTGAAGCTCTGTTGGAAAGAATAAGCACGGGCACGGTTTCAGGCAAGGGGGCCTTCCATTAAACACCTACCGGCGCAATCATCGCCGGCACGCCGAAGTCTGGGCGCTCCAGATCAAAAACCTGCTGGGCGCTCGGGAAACCTACCGGGCCTACAACATGCGCACCGGTCGCGTCGAGGCGGTTCGCGAAGGTTTTCCGCTCCCGGTGCTGAGCGTCAAACTGATGTTTTAACGGTGCCTTATGGCTTCGGAGCGATCAACCGGAGCATGACCACATCGTGGCCGGGGACTTCGACGGTAAGCGGCGTCTCGGTGGTGCCGATGTCCCGATGCGCCCACAGGTCGCGCAGCCGGTAAGTGATCCGGTCGAAAAAGGTACCCCGTTTCGAGAAGTCATCGAAGATGTATTCTTTCCGGAAGTTGAACGTCACGGTGCGGGGCGTTTCGGTGCGGTTCAGGATGGCCATCGCCCAGTCGCCGCCGGCCAGCGGCCGGAACCAGATCTCTACGCCGGCCTCTCGCCGATAGGGAAAGCCCTGAATGCCCAGCGTGTCCTGATCGACGGCGATCACCTCCCGATTGGTCAGGATTTCGCGGGTGGCCTCCGACATGTGGCGGATGTCGTTGCCGGCGATGAGCGGAGCGGCCAGCATGGCCCACATCGAGAAGTGGGCGCGGTCTTCGCTGACGCGCATGCCGTTGCCCACCTCCAGCATGTCGGGGTCGTTCCAGTGGCCGGGACCGGCATAGATGCGCAGGCCGTCCTGCTTGTCCAGAATCTGTAGAATGCCCCACGACTTCCAGGTGCCGTGGTCGATGATGCAGTCCCAGCAGTTGGTGATGTCGCCGGTGGTGCGCCACAGGTGGCCGATCGTGCGGCCCCACTTCCAGGGCTCGTTTGTGCCCCACTCACAGATGCTGAAGACGACGGGGCGCCCGGCCGCATAGAGCGCATCCCGCATCGTGGTGTAGGCGCCAATAGGATTCAGGTTCTCCGTATGGCACCAGTCGTACTTCAGATAATCGACGCCCCAGCGGGCGTAGGTCAGGGCATCCTGGTACTCGTGGCCGCGGCTGCCGGGCCGTCCGGCACAGGTGCGGTCGCCGGCGTCCGAATAGATACCGAACTTCAGGCCCAGACTGTGGATGTAGTCGGCCAGCGCCTTCATGCCCGACGGGAAACGCTCGGGATCGGGCTGGATGAAGCCCAGGCTGTCGCGTTCGCCCTGCCAGCAGTCGTCGATGATCACGTATTCGTAGCCGGCATCGCGCATGCCCGAGCGTACCATGGCCTGGGCCACCTCGCGCACGATCTGCTCGTTGATGTTGCAGCCGAAGTGATTCCAGCTGTTCCAGCCCATCGGGGGCGTTCGGGCCAGTTGCTCGAATTTCTGACCGAACACCACGCCGGCCACCAGCAGGCTTGCCAGACTCAGCAGCAGTCGTCGCATGATCTGAACCGGTCTGTGAACGAACGATACGCTCTCTGATTCCGAAGAAACGAAAGAAAAGTCTTTTTGTAAAGAGACTGGATTAAATTCGACAAATTCGACCCTTCAACAGATCCGGGGGAGTTGTTCGCCGCTGAGGAGGTCGAGCACGCGTGTGGTGCCGATGGCCGTGCGGAGCGTGACCAGCCCGGCCGGGCCGTCGGCCGTCACGTGGCCGATCACGCGGGCATCGGCGCTGACCGGTTCCGCCTGCAGAATCGACAGGGCCCGTTCTGCCTCGGCTTCAGGCACGAAGGCCACAAAGCGCCCTTCGTTGGCCACGTAGAGCGGGTCGATTCCCAGCAGTTCGCAGGCGCTCTGCACTTCCGGGCGCACGGGAATGGCCGCCTCGTCGAGCTGGATGTGCAGACTGGCCGTCTGAGCGATTTCCACCAGAGCCGCGGCCAGGCCACCCCGCGTCAGGTCGCGCAGACAATGTACCTCGACGCCGGCTTCCAGCAGCTTCAGCACGGGCGCGGCCAGCGGTGCGCAGTCGCTTGTGATCTCGGTCTCGAAGGCCAGGCCTTCGCGTACGGCCATGATGGCGATACCGTGGCGGCCGATGTCGCCGCTGAGCAGCACCGCATCGCCCGGCCGCACGGCTTCGGGACCGACTGGGCGATCGTGTTCGATCACCCCGATGCCGGCCGTGCTGATGAAGATGCCGTCGCCCTTGCCGCGATCGACTACCTTCGTGTCGCCGGTGACGATCTCGACGCCGGCCTCGTGGGCGGCCGCCTGCATCGAGGCCACCACGCGCCCGAGCGTTTCCATGGACAGCCCTTCTTCGAGGATGAAGCTGACGCTCAGGTACAGCGGACGGGCACCGCACATGGCCAGATCGTTCACCGTACCGCAAACGGCCAGCTTGCCAATGTCACCGCCGGGGAAGAACAGCGGTTGGACCACAAAGGCATCGGTCGTGAAGGCCAGCCGCATATCGCCGATGCGCAGCGCGGCCCCGTCGTGGCGGCGGGCCAGCTCCGCGCTGGCAAACGTGCTTGCGATGGCGTCGATGAGCTGGTGCATCAGGCGGCCGCCGCCTCCGTGCGCCAGCAGCACGTGGGGGTACTCCTGGATGGGGAGCGGACAGACCGGAGTGAAGCCGTTCCCGTCGCTCATGGCGTAGCCGTCTGTTTTTCGGTGAACCGACGATACCGGTAGTAGGCGGCGCAGGCACCCTCGGACGACACCATGGGAGCGCCCAGCGGATGCTCGGGCGTGCAGCGCGTGCCAAACACCGGGCACTCGGTCGGCTTTTTCGCACCCTGCAGCACCTCGCCGGCAATGCATTCCGACGCTTCCTCGGCCGTGTGCGCCACCACGCCGAACTTGCGCTCGGCGTCATAGGCCTGGTAGGGCGCCCGCAGGCCCAGCCCGCTCTGAGGCAACTCGCCGATGCCCCGCCACTTGCGCGGCACGATCTCGAACACCTCCCGGATATGCTGCTGAGCCGCTTCGTTGCCCTGGCGTCGCACCGAGCGCGTGTACTGGTTCTCCACCTCGTAGCGTCCTTCTTCGAGCTGACGGATGCACATGTAGAGACCCTGCAGCAGGTCGAGTGGCTCGAAGCCCGTCACCACGATCGGCACCCGGTACTTTTTCGCAATGGGCTCGTACTCCCGGTAACCCATCACCGTACACACATGGCCGGCCGCCAGAAAGCCCTGCACGCGGTTGTTTGGAGATTGCAGGATGGCCTCCATGGCCGGCGGCACGAGCACGTGCGCCACCAGCATCGAAAAGTTTTTCAGCCCCATGCGATGGGCCTGCAGCACGGCCAGCGCATTGGCCGGGGCCGTCGTCTCGAAACCGACGGCGAAAAAGACCACCTCCCGATCCGGGTTGCGGGCGGCCAGTTGCACGGCGTCGAGCGGCGAATAGACGATCCGGACGTCGCCGCCGCGCGCTTTGACCGAGAACAGATCGCCCTGCGTACCCGGCACGCGGAGCATGTCGCCGAACGAGCAGAAAATCACGCCGGGCATCGACGCGATGGCGATGGCTTTGTCGATCAGTTCGACGGGCGTCACGCAGACCGGACAGCCGGGGCCGTGCACGAGCGTCACGCCCGGCGGGAGCAACTCGTCGATGCCGAAGCGCACGATGGCGTGCGTCTGGCCGCCGCAAACCTCCATGATCGTCCAGGGCCGCGTGGTGATCTTCGCGATCAGCCGGGCGTAGCGCAGTGCGGCCTCGCGATCGCGGTATTCGTCGATGAATTTCATGGCGCCTCGGGCGGATTGAGTTCTTCCAGTTCGTCGATCTGCTGCAGGTACTCGAAGACGCGGTGCGCTTCGGCTTCGTCCACTACGCTGATGGCGATGCCCACGTGCACCATCACGTAGTCGCCCACGCGGGCTTCCGGGACGAACGCCAGGTTGACTTCCTTCTGGATGCCGCCGAAGTCCACCTTCCCGCGTCGGGTAAGCGGGTCCTC
Organism: Rhodothermus marinus; assembly: GCF_009936275.1. NCBI lineage: Bacteria > Pseudomonadati > Rhodothermota > Rhodothermia > Rhodothermales > Rhodothermaceae > Rhodothermus > Rhodothermus marinus. The sequence continues at coordinate 3,194,307 of NZ_AP019797.1, read as the reverse complement.
GTCCAGGATGGCGACGATCTTACCGGGTACGGCCAGGCACATGGCTTCAGCATGAATGGTTGACGAGAGCGGGCATGGTCAGACCCCAGCGGAGCGCGGCCACCTGGCCCAGCGCCAGGCCACCGTCGCCGGGGGGCACCTGTCGGTGAATATACGGGCGAAATCCGGCCGCACGAAGTAGCCGGAGCGACGTTTCGGTGAGCAGGCGGTTCTGGAAGCAGCCGCCGCTGAGCACGACGGTCGGGCAGCCGATACGCCGGGCTATCGTTACGATGGCGGTCGCCAGTCCTTCGTGGAAGCGCCGCGCAATAACCGTCGGAGAGAGCCCCTCCAGGCGGTCGGCCTCGAGCGCTTCGAGCAGCGGAGCCCAGTCGAGCACCAGCCGGCCGTCCTGCTCCTGAAGCGCCAGCGGATAGGGCGGGCCGGACGCCTCGGCTTCCTCGGCGGCAAACTCCAGCAGCATGGCCGCCTCGCCCTCGAACCGATTGCGCAGGCACAGGCCGAGCAGGGCGGCTACCGCGTCGAAGAGCCGCCCGATACTGGTGGTCCAGGGCGCGTTCAGGCCGCGCGTCACCATCTGCAGCAGGAGCCGGGCTTCGGCTTCGGTAAAAGCGCCGGACGGCAGGTGCATGAGCGCCGCCTCGCCCTTCCAGGCGTGGAGCAGGCCCAGCGCCGTCCGTCGGGGCTCGCGCACGGCCGCCTCGCCGCCCGGCAGCCGAAACGGCCGCAGGTGCGCGATCCGCACGGCGCGTTCCGCCGTCACCAGAAAGCATTCGCCGCCCCACACCGCGCCGTCGGGGCCGTAGCCCGTGCCGTCCCAGCCGAAGCCCAGTACGGGCGGTCGTAGCCCGTGCTCGGCCATGCAGGCCCACACGTGCGCCAGGTGGTGCTGCACCGGCGCGACCGGCCGGCCCAGCCGGTGTGCATGGTGCGTGGAGGCGTAGTCGGGGTGAGCGTCGCAGGCTACCGCGTCGGGCGTGCGCTCGTACAGGCGCGTGAAGTCGTCGATCACGCGCACGAAGGCCGCGCGGGCTTCGGCCGTCTCCAGGTCGCCGATGTGCTGGCTGATCCAGACCGTCCGGCCCGAAGCCAGTGCCACCGTGTTTTTCAGATGGCCGCCCACGGCCAGCACCTGCTCGGGATGGGCGGGCCAGTCGTCGGCCAGCTCCACCGGCAGGGGCGCATAGCCGCGGGCACGTCGCAGAAAGACCGGGTGGCCGTCGATGAAGCGCACCACCGAGTCGTCGCAGTAGCGGGCGATCGGCCGGTTGTGCACCAGAAACAGGTCGGCCAGGTCGCGCAGCCGCACCAGCGCTTCGCGCTCGTCGATGCAGATGGGTTCCTCCGAGCGATTGCCGCTGGTGGCCACCACCGGAAAGCCCAGTTCGGCCAGCAGCAGATGGTGCAGCGGCGTGTAGGGCAGCATGATGCCCAGATACGGATTGCCGGGCGCCACCGACGGGGCCAGCGACTCCCGGCCCGCTTCGATGCGGCGCAGCAGCACGATGGGCGCCGCGGGTGACGTCAGCAGGGCCGCTTCGGCCTCCGAGACGCAGGCGTGCGCCCGGACCGCCGCCAGCGACGGATACATCAGGGCGAACGGCTTGGCTTCGCGTCCCTTGCGCAACCGGAGCGCCCGAACGGCCGCCTCGTTGCGGGCATCGACGATCAGATGAAAGCCGCCCAGTCCTTTAACCGCTACGATCCGTCCCTCGCAGATTGCCTCGGCCGCCCGGCGCAGCGCCTCGTCCCGCTCGGCCAGCACGTTGCCTTTTCGATCCCAGAGCGCCAGATGCGGACCGCAGTCGGGACAGGCGTTTGGCTGTGTGTGGAAACGTCGGTTCAGCGGATCCTCGTATTCGGCCCGGCAGCGCGCGCACATCCGGAAGTGCCGCATCGTGGTGTTGGGCCGATCGTAGGGGAGCCGCTCGATGATCGTAAAGCGCGGGCCGCAGTTGGTGCAGTTGATGAACGGGTAACGATAGCGGCGATCGTTCGGGTCAAACAGCTCGCGCAGGCAATCGGGACAGGTGGCCAGATCCGGCAGCAGAAACACCTGACGCTCGCCTTCAGGGCGACTGGCGGCGATGGTGAAGGTGCGGTAGCCGCAGGGGGGCAGTTCCGTGCAGGTGATGCGTCGGATGCGGGCGGCCGGCGGAGGTTGTTGCTTCAGACGTTCCCGGAAGCAGGCCAGGCGCTCCGGATCGCCCTCGACCTCAATGGTCACGCCGGCAGGATCGTTGCGCACCTCACCGGTCAGGCCCAGCTCATGGGCCAGCCGGTAAACGAACGGCCGGAAGCCGACACCCTGCACGGCACCCTCGACGTGCAGGCGCCAGCGCGTCAGGTGTTCGGTTGTGGTGCGCATTCGATTTCCAGGCTTTCCAGGAAGACTTCGTCGCCCGTTTCGAGCAGCTCGCCGATGCGGCCGCACCGCGGGCAGCGCCAGTCGGTCTCGGACGGTTCGTAGTCGATCCGGCAGGGCCCGCACCGAAAGCGCATGGGTTGCCGTTCGCAGGTGAGCACCAGCCCCGCGGCCGGTCCCTCGGGATCGAGCAGGTGCGTTACGTAAAACTGCAGGATCTCGGCCGAGACGTGCGAGCGGGCGCCCAGCACCACGCGTGCCGAGCGGACGCGCCGGGCTCCGGCACGTCGGGCCTCGGCCTCGATGAGCCGAACCAGCTCGCGGGCTATGCTCAGTTCATGCATCGCGCAGCTCCTGCAGAATGGCTTCGGCGGCGCGCGGTACGGCCGCCGCCACTTCGGGCGAGAGCGGGGTGCCGGGCTCGAAGCAATGGCCTTCGATTCCGAAAATGACCAGGCGGCGGGGCAGCCGACCGAGCCGCCGGGCCAGTTCGACGACCTCGGCCAGTCCGATCCCGTGCGACGATAGGGCCGGGCGGACCGAAGCGGGCAGGGGGGCCGCATGCGCTTCGAACCGGTGCAGCGTACCCGGCGTCGCGCCCGAGCAGACGGCGTCGCACACGATGGCCAGGTCGGCTCCTTCCCAGCAGTCGGGCAGATGCAGCGGATCGTTCAGCGTAAGCAGGCGCACCGTACCGTTCAGGCGGGGCCGGAGCTGTTCCACCGTCGCCGGTCCCGCCGCGTCGTCCCCTCGCAGCGCGTTGCCCAGCCCGATCACCACCTTCATGCCCGGTCCACTTCGAGCTTCAGAAAGTGCGTGGCGCACGAGATGCACGGGTCGTAATTCCGGATGGCCTGCTCGCAGCGCCACTGGAGCTCGTCGTCGGGCAGCGTGAGCGCCCGCGCGACGAAGGCCCGGAGATCTTCCTCGATGCGCCGTTGATTCTGAGACGTCGGCGGCACGATCTGGGCTTCCAGGATGGTGCCCTCGTCGTCGATCACGTACCGGTGGTAGAGGATTCCCCGGGGCGCCTCGGTGCAGCCGTGGCCGGTGGCGGCACGGGGTGGTACCTCGACGAACGGCTGCTCCGGCGGTTCATAGGCTTCGATCAGGCGGAGCGCCTCGTCGCAGGCGTACAGAATCTCGACGGCCCGGGCGATGATGCTCTTGAAAGGATTGCGGCATTCGGGCAGGAAGCCCACCTCGCGGGCGGCTTCCTGTGCCAGCGGCGAAAGCCGATCGAAGTTCAGATTGAAGCGGGCCAGCGGTCCCACCAGGTAGGCACCGCGCCCGCGAATGCGGGCGTGCAGCGCGTTGGAGTGCGGCACGTGTTCTTCCTCGATATGGTCGTTGAAGGCCGCGATCGGGATGTCCAGCCCTCGGTTCGAGACGAGCCGACCGTCCAGGATGGCGTACTCGTCGTCGCGCCGCAGCGCCACGAACTCGTAGTCCTGCTCGAAGTCCGGAAACTCGAAGCCCGCCACCCAGCGCACCGTGTCGTAGGCCGTCTCGCGGGCCCAGCGGAGCGGTTCCACCAGCGCGCGCAGTTCGTCGGGGCGAGGGGCCCGGTAGAAGCCGCCCACGCGCACGTTGATCGGGTGAATCTCCCGACCGCCGATCACGCGCATCAGCTCGTTGCCGATCTTTTTGAGCTGGAGGCCCTGCTGGACCCGGTCCGGGTAGTCGCGGGCCATCTCGAGGGCACTTTCGTAGCCGAGAAAGTCGGGCGCGTGCAGCATGAACACATGCAGCGTGTGGCTTTCGATCCATTCGCCGCAGTAGAGCAGGCGGCGCAGCAGCCGCAGCGGACCGTTTACCTCCACGCCGCAGGCGTTTTCCATGGCCGTGCAGGCGCTCATCTGGTAGGCCACCGGACAGATACCGCAGATGCGGGCCGTAATGTCGGGCGCCTCCAGAAACGAGCGGCCGCGCAGGAACGCCTCGAAGAAGCGAGGCGGCTCGTAGATGCGCAGCCGGACGTCGGTGACCTGGTTGTTGCGAATGCGGACGTACATGGCCCCTTCGCCCTCGACGCGGGCCAGGGCCTCGACGCGGATCGTGCGGGTCGGGCGAACTTCCGACATGGCTGCTGGCTACGGGTTGGGTTGGGCGATCGTCGCTTCCCGGAAGGCCGGGGCATAGGCGTTGAAGGTGCGGAGGGCCCGCTCGGCATCGCGGGCCGACACGCCGAGCTGCTCCTGCCACCACTGCATGAGCGAGGCCGGGTTGGGTGTTTCTTTCGGGCCGAAGCAGGCGTAGCAGCCCCGGTTGTAGGCAGGGCACAGCGCGCCGCAGCCGGCCTGTGTGAGCGGCCCCAGGCAGGGCGTGCCGCGGGCTACCATGACGCACACCGTGCCCCGACGCTTGCACTCGACGCAGACGCTGTAGGTGGGGATGTTGGGGCGCCGGCCCTGCAGAAACGCCGTGATGACTTCCAGCAGTTGCTGCTTGTTGATCGGGCAGCCGCGCAGTTCGAAATCGACGGGTACGTGCTCGGCGATCGGGGTCGAGGTGGCCAGCGCCTCGATGTACTCCGGCCGGGCGTAGACGATGCGCGTGAATTCGGCCACGTCCTGGAAGTTGCGCAGCGCCTGGATGCCGCCCGCCGTGGCGCACGCGCCGATGGTCACGAGAAAACGCGACTGCTGACGGATCTGGCGAATGCGCTCGGCATCGTGCGGCGTGGTGATGGAGCCCTCGACGAGCGACAGGTCATAGGGACCGCGCACCGTCGCCCGGGAAGCCTCCAGGAAGTAGGCGATCTCGATGGCGCCGGCTACCGCCAGCAGTTCGTCTTCGCAGTCGAGCAGGCTGAGCTGGCAGCCGTCGCAGGAGGCAAACTTCCAGACCGCGAGTTTGGGCTTGCGTCGGGCCATGGCGTCAGAGTTCTCGGATGGTCAGCAGTCGGGCAACGCGGGCAAAGTCGAACACCGGTCCGTCTTTGCAGATGAAGACCGGGCCGAACTGGCAATGGCCACACAGACCGATGGCGCACTTCATGTTGCGTTCCATCGAAAGGTAGATGCGCTCCGGGGCCACGCCACGCTCCATCAGCGCCTTGGCCGCAAAGCGCATCATGATCTCGGGGCCGCATACGAAGGCGACGGTCTCTTCCGGATCGAAGTGGGCGCGCGGCAGCAGTGTGGTCACCACCCCCACGTGACCGAACCAGCCCGCACCGGCGTGGTCGACGGTCACCTCCACCTGCACGTCGAAGCGGCCGCGCCAGCGCTCCAGTTCACGAACGTAGAGCAGGTCGCGGGGTGTGCGCGCGCCGTAGAGCAACACCAGATTGCCGTAGTGGCCGCGATGCTGCAGCAGATGGTAGATGGCGGGACGCAGGGGCGCCAGTCCGATGCCGCCGGCCATCACCACCACGTCGTACCCTTCGGCCGCTTCCACAGGCCAGGCGCTCCCGAACGGCCCGCGCACGCCGATCACGTCGCCTGCTTTGCGCGCGCACAGGGCCGTACTGACCGGGCCCACCGCCCGGATCGTGTGCACCAGCCGGTCCGGTTGGGCCGGATCGCCGCTGATCGAGATCGGCACTTCGCCGATGCCGAAGACGTAGAGCATGTTGAACTGGCCGGGTCGAAACGCCATGCCGTCCGTGTCGAGCGGCTCCAGCTCCAGCGTGCACGTGTCGTGCGTTTCGCGCCGTCGGCGCAGGACCCGCCAGCGGGTGGGCGCCATGGGCGCAGGCGTCCGCGCCGTTTCCGGTCGGACCAGAAGCGTCTCGGTCATAGGTCTCAGGCGTGCAGCGGTTGACGACGGGGGGCGGCACCGTACATGTCGAGCAGTTGCAGGCGGGTGGCCTGCAGTCGTTCTGCGATGATCCGGGCAAAGCGGCTGAAGATTTCGTAGCCCAGGCGCGGGTCCTCAGCGCATTTGTTTCGAATGCAGGCGCCGTCGAAGGCCAGTGCCCGCACAAGCGTCAGGGCCCGGGCGTCGAACTGATTGCGGTAGGGAGGCACGAGCCAGGACCAGCCCAGCACGTCACCTTCGCCCAGCGTCTGAATGGTTACCGTGCCGCGCTCGGGCAGATGCACCTCGATCGAGACGCGGCCGTAGCGAATCAGAAAGAACTCGGTGGCCGGCTCGCCTTCGCGAAAGATGTAGCTTCCGGCATTGAATCGTACGTTCCGGGCACAGCCGGCAATCAGCTCCAGGTACGGTTCTTCGAGTCCCTGAAAGAACGGGTGCTCGGCCAGCAGATCTTTCAGTGAACGTTGCGCGGTCATGGCGACGAAGCAGGTTTGCGGGTGGAACGAATGGCAGCTACCTCCTCGGTCAGGTCGATGCCGACCGGGCACCAGGTGATGCACCGGCCACATCCCACGCAGCCCATCACGCCGAACTGATCCACCCAGGTGGAAAGCTTATGCATGAGCCACTGGCGGTAGCGCGAGCGGGTGCTCTGGCGCACGCTTCCGCCGTGGATGTAGGAGAATTCCACCGAAAAGCAGGAGTCCCAGCGTCGCACACGCTCGGCCGTCTGGCCGGTCAGGTCGGTAACGTCCTCGACGGTGTGGCAGAAGCATGTCGGGCAGACCATCGTGCAGTTGGCGCAGCTCAGGCAGCGCCGGGCCACCTCGTCCCAGCGTGGGTGTTCGTAGCTTTTCTGCAGCAGCTCTTTCAGTCCCTCGGTATCCAGGTGGCGGCCCATGCGGGTGGCGGCTTCCTGCAGGCGCGTGTCGGCAGCGGCTACCTCGTCGGGCTGCGCCTCGGGATGGGGCACGTCGGCCAGCACGGCGCGGCCGGTGTCGCTCCCGACGGTCACGACAAAGTAGTGGCGGTCGCCTTCCAGCACTTCGGTCAGGGCCAGGTCGAAACCCGCGGTAGCGCGGGGACCCGTCTGCATCGAGGCGCAGAAGCAGGTGCCGCCGGGCTCGGTGCAGTTGACGGCCAGCAGAAACAGCCGCTCACGTACGGTCCGGTAGTAAGGGTCGGCATAGGGGCCTTCCAGGAAGACGCGATCCTGCACGGCGATGGCCGCCAGTTCGCAGGCGCGCACGCCGACAAAGGCGTAGGCTTCGTCCGGCAGCGGTGTTTCTTCCACGGCAAACGCACCGTCGCCTTCGCTCCGGCTGGCCCGCCAGAGGTGCAGTGTGGGAGGAAAGAGCCACTGCTTCCAGCTCTGCGGACCCACCACGTAGCCGAAAAGCGCCTCGTCGTCCCGGCGGCGCAGGCGGTACATGCCGCCACGCTGCTCGTCGGTCCAGCCGACGGGCAGGTCTTCGCTTCGGTGAATGCGGTCGTAGACGATGGCGCCGTCGCGCACGCGCGGCCCGATCAGCGTATAGCCGCGCCGACTCAGCGCTTCGAGCAGCGCATCGAAGTCCCGGCGCTCCAGGACCCAGGCCATGGTTTGACGCATATTTCCCGGCGGTTGAGGTGAAGACAGACAGACCGGCACCCTGCTCCGGGCACGTTATCTCTTCAGAAGAGCCTACACCGACGTGCCCAGCCCTGCTTCGCTTCTCAAAGAGCACCCACAGGCCATCCCGCGCAAGATTGCAGATGTAACGTTTCAGTTACAGCGCTTCGGAGCGTGTGTGGCGACACGCCCGCATTTGCCGGATACCCGATCGTCCTACACTTCCAGCAGGCGTCCTTCGCATTTGCGCAGCAGCCGCTCCCATTCGCGGTTGACCTGCTCCTGCAGCGCGTCGAGCAGGTGTCGGTTCTCCGGGCGGAGCAGGTGGCGGAAGCGCCCCTGCGTTTTGACCCACTCGGCGATGGGCAGCGGCTTGCGCGGTCGGTAGTTCAGCCGGTACTCGCCGTCGATTACCTCGTAGAGCGGCCAAAAGCACGTTTCGACGGCCAGGCGGGCGATCTCGACGGTCTGCGACGGGTCGTAGCCCCAGCCGCGCTGGCAGGGCGCCAGCACATTGAGAAAGCTCGGTCCGTCCACCTGCACGGCCATCTGGATCTTGCGCACCAGATCCTGCCAGTTCGAGATCGATGCCTGGGCCACGTAGGGCACGTGGTGGGCGACGGCGATCTCGGTCAGGTCCTTGCGCTGCTGGAGTTTGCCCAGGCTCTGCTCGCCCACAGGCGTGGTGGTCGTATGGGCCAGCGGGGGCGTGGCGCCACTCCGCTGGTTGCCCGTGTTCATGTAGGCTTCGTTGTCGTAGCAGATGTACGTGAAGCGATGCCCGCGCTCCAGGGCGCCCGAGAGGGCCTGCAGCCCGATGTCGTAGGTGCCGCCGTCGCCACCGAAGGCGATGATGCGCACGTCTTCGGGCAGGTCGAAGGGAATCGGCCGGCCGTTTTTGCGCTTGCGGTTGAGCACCCGGAAGGCGGCCTCCACGCCGCTGGCGGCGGCGGCCGCATTCTCGAAGGCCACGTGCAGCCAGGGCACGTTCCAGGCCGTCGAAGGATAGCGCGTGGTGGCTACCTCCAGGCAGCCCGTCGCGTTGACCACGACCACGGGCGTGTCGATGGCGTTCAGCACGGTGCGCACCACCAGCGGCACGCCGCAGCCCGCACAGAGCGAGTGGCCGCCCTGGAAGCGCAGCTCGCGCTGTTCACGCTCGGCCAGTTCTTTGAGCGTCTTCAGGCGAATCGTTTCGCCGTTGGAGGAAAGCCCGGTCATCATGGCAGTTTCTCTCGGGTTAGGCGCGCACGCCCAGGTAGCGCATGACGGCAGGCGTGCGCGGATCCTGAATGCGGGTCAGCGCTTCGGCGATCTGGTCGGGCGTAACGTCGCGCCCTCCCAGACCATAGGTGAAGTTGTGCAGGCGCGGTCGCTTGGCTTCGGGCAGGCCGTACAGGGCCGCGGCAATTTCGGTGAAGAGCGGCCCCCAGCTTCCGAACGACAGCGCCCGGTCCATCACGGCCACGGCCTGTTTGCCACGCAGCGCTTCGGCCACGGCGGCATGCGGGAAGGGTCGGAAGAGCCACAGCTTGAGCAGCCCCACCCGCTGCCCTTCGTCCCGAAGCGTATCGACGACGACTTTGGCCGTGCCGGCCGTCGATCCCAGCACGACCACGGCAAAGTCCGCATCGTCGAGCCGGTAGGCTTCGTAGTAGCCCCGGTAGTTGCGTCCGGTGGCCTCGGCGTAGGCGCGCTGCACCTCGGGGAAGACTTCCAGCACGCCTCGCATGGCCTCGTCCTGTTGCCGCTTGTGCTCGTAGTAGAAGTCGGGCATGTCGAACGGGCCCTGCGTGGTGGGGCGCGCCGTGTCCAGCAGCGGATAGAGCGGCCGATAGTGGCCCACGAACGCCCGGGCTACCTCGTCGGGCAGCAGCTCGACGGCCTCGGCCGAATGCGTGAGCGTGAAGCCGTCCAGGTTGACGATCACGGGCAGCAGCACCCGCTGGTCTTCGGCCAGGCGCACGGCCATCAGCGTGTAGTCGTAGGCTTCCTGGCCGTTTTCCGTGAAGATCTGGACGGCGCCCGAATCTCGGGCCAGCATGGCGTCGGAATGGTCGCAGTGGATGTTGATCGGCCCGCTCAGCGCCCGGTTGCCCAGCGGCATCACGATCGGGCAGCGCATGGAGGCCGCGATGTAGAGCACCTCGATCATCAGCGCCAGGCCCTGCGAGGCCGTGGCCGTCATCACGCGCGCGCCGGCCACCGAAGCGCCCACGGCCGCGCTCATGGCCGAGTGCTCCGACTCGACGTTGATGATTTCGGTGTCGCAGCGGCCGTCGGCCACCATCTGCGCAAACTCTTCGATGATCGGCGTCTGCGGCGTGATCGGGTAGACCGGCACGACGTCGGGCTCGATCTGGCGCATGGCGTGCGCCACAGCCTGCGCGCCCGTCAGTAACTGGGCGGCTTCGAGCCGGGGAGTGACCACGAGTGTCATGGCATCACCTCGGGTTGGGCGAGACCGACGCGGCCACCAGTTCGGCAGCGCCTTCGGGCACCATGGTCAGGGCGCCCGTCGGACACATGGCCACGCAGATCCCGCAGCCTTTGCAGTAGTCGTAGTTGAAGCCTTCCATCAGGCGGTCGTGCACCACGATGGCCGGTTCGGGGCAGTGCGCCCAGCACAGCAGACAGTTCACGCAGAGCGCCTCGTTGAAGACCGGCCGTTCGTTGCGCCAGCCCCCGGTTTTCGGGAACCAGCGGATCTCCGGCGTGATGACGCCGCCGATGGGCAGGGCATAGTAGGGTGGAAGCGCCCGGCTTCCTTCGGAGCGTGGACGTGGCGGCAGCGTCTCGGGCGCTACCGCTTCGAGCGCGACGGTCTCATGGTAGCCCCGTCGGAGCGCTTCCAGGTTGGCCTTGACGACTTCAGGCCGACGCTTACCCAGAAACGCCTGCAGTGCCCCTTCCAGCGTGGGTAGCTGGATGAAGTCCAGCGTGCTGGCCAGTGCACCCAGCAGCGGCACGTTGGCGAACCGCGAGCCCGTTTCTTCGGCGATCGCCGCTGCATCGACGCATACGATGCGGCCGGGATAGCCGGTCTGCTCCCGGATCGCCTCGGGCGGACGTGTCGTGTTGATCACGAGCACGCCGTCCGGGGCCAGCCCTTCGCACACGTCCTCGGCTTCGAGCAGCGTTTCGTCCAGCACGGCCACCCGGTGCGGCGTGTAGACGCCCGAGTGCAGCACGATCGGCCGATCGTCCAGCCGGTTGTAGGCCCGCACCGGGGCACCGCTCCGCTCCGGTCCGTACTCCGGAAACGCCTGGGCGTACTTGCCACTGCGCAGCGCGGCCAGCGCCAGGATCTTCGAGACCGTGATGGCGCCCTGACCGCCACGCCCGTGCCAGCGAATCTCCAGCATGTCAGTCTTCCTCCTTCCCGTTGGTTGCCGGGACGCTGCGCCGGCGGGGCTTGATCAGGCGATCGATGGCACGGGCCGCCAGCTTGCCGTGCTGTACGGCCTCGACCACCGTGCCGCCGCCGTTGACGCAGTCGCCTCCGGCAAACACCCGGGGATGGCTTGTGCGGAAGTTTTCGTCCACCCATACGCGCCCGCGCTCCAGCCGCAGTCCGGGCAGGCCGGAGAGCAGGTCGGTACGGGGTTGCTGTCCGATGGCAAAGACGACCGTATCGGCGGGCACCACGAATTTGGTCCCTTCGACCACCTGAGGCCGCGGACGCCCGCCCGACGGATCGGGCACCAGGCGCGTGCGGACGCACTCGACGCCCGAGACGCGCACTTCGCCCAGCAGCCGAGTCGGCAACGTCAGCCACTCGAACTGCACACCTTCCTCGTAGGCGGCCTCCACCTCGTGCCGGAAGGCCGGCATTTCGGCTTCGGTGCGCCGGTAAAGCACCGTCACGTGCCGGGCACCCAGCCGTACGGCCTCGCGCGCCACGTCGATGGCCGTGTTGCCCCCGCCGATCACCACCACGCGATCACCGATCGGCGGCGGATTCATCGCCTTGATGCGTTCGATGAAGCGCAGCGACGGCCACACGCCTTCCAGGTCGATGCCCTCCAGCTCCAGCGGCATGTCGCCGTCCATGCCCACGCCCAGAAACAGCGCGTCGTGTCGCGCTTCGAGGTCGGCCAGCGACAGGTCGCGGCCGATGCGTGTGTTGAAGCGGAAGGTGACGCCCAGCCGCCGGATGGCCTCGACCTCCTGTGGGATGGGATCGACCATTTGCTTGTAGGGGGCGATGGCCGACACGACCAGCCCGCCGGGCTCCGGCGCGGCCTCGTAGACGATCACTTCATGGCCCAGGCGCGCCAGCTCGGCCGCGCAGGCCAGCCCCGCCGGACCGGCGCCCACCACCCCGACGCTGAGCGGCCGGCGCACGCGCCGCGGACGTGGATGGATCTCGGCGCCCGCTTCCAACGCGGCATCCGTGGCGTAGCGCTGCAAACGGCCGATGGCCACAGGCCGCCGCTTCTCATGGGTCAGCACGCAGGCGCCCTCGCAGAGCGCTTCCACCGGACAGACGCGCGCGCAGCTTCCCCCCAGCACATTCGCCTCGAAGATGATCCGGGCCGAATGCAGCGGATCACCCTCCCGAATGGCCCGGATGAAGCCCGGGATGTCGATGTGCGTGGGGCAGGCTTCGATGCAGGGGGCCGGTCGGCCATCCCGTCCACATTCCAGACAGCGCGCAGCTTCCAGAAGAGCCTGGTCGTCCGTCAGGCGGGGGCGCTCCTCTTCGTAAACCGTACGAATGTTTGCCGTCAGTTCCATGATGCGGCCTCCGGTTGGTGGCACTTCGTACGGCGGCTGCCCCGCCTCTCAGGGAGGCGTTTCGGAGTCGCCAGTATTACTGACTACAAGATCGTACAGTTGTTGCGCTTGGCAAGCGAGATATGGCAAAATAGATGTGAATAGAATGACAAAAAGATATGGGCAATTTTTGTATCACAATACATTGGTTAACCAGGTAATCCAGCGCTCCAATCCTTCGCCGGTTCGACAGGAGAGTTCGAAGACGGGAGCCCGGGTAAGTGCGCGAAGGTGCCGGTAGAACTGCTCCCGCTCGAAGTCGCACAGCGACGCCAGGTCGATCTTGTTGAGCACGATGGCGTCGCTACGGGCAAAGATGGCCGGGTACTTCAGCGGCTTGTCGTGTCCTTCGGCCGCGCTGACGAGGCAGATGGTGTAGTGCGCGCCCAGGTCCCAGTGCGTGGGACAGATCAGGTTGCCGACGTTTTCGATAAAGAGCAGGTCGAGCGCCTCCAGGTCGAGCTGCGCAAGCGCTTCGTCGATCATGCGGGCTTCCAGGTGGCAGGTGCCGCCCGTGTTGATCTGGACGGCGTCGCGGGCGCCGGCCGTCAGTACCTGTGCCGTGTCGATGCTTCCGGCGATGTCGCCTTCGAGCACGCCGATGCGATAGCGGTCGCGCAGCTGCTCGATGGTGCGACGGATCAGGCTGGTCTTGCCAGCGCCCGGGGCCGCGATCAGGTTGAAGACGCGCACGCCGGCTTCGTCGAAGCGCCGACGCAGCGCGCGAGCCAGCGCGTCGTTGTCGGCCTGCACGCGGCGGGCCACCCGGACGATTTTGACTTCGGGTTCCATGGCGTTCGGTCAGGACAGGAGTCCAAAGAGCAGCAACGCCACACCGGCGTAGCGGAGCGCGTCAGCGCGTTGCCACCGGTGCAGGAGCCGTCCGGTCAGATACCCTGCGCCCGTCAGCAACGCCGTGCTGGCAAGCAGGCCAAGCACGTAGCTCAGGCCGACCTCCGGAAGGACCTCGGTGCCGTGCACATGCCCGTGCACCAGGCCGAACAGAGCCACCAGCACCAGACTGAGCGCGGTCGGCACGCGCAGTAGCAGCGCCAGCGCCGCGCCGAGGAGCAGCACCGAGCCCAGTACGCCGATTTCGGCAACCGGGGTGGGCCAGGTCGCCCCCAGCGGCAGTCCAACCAGCAACGCGCTCAGAAAGACCACGGGCAGCCGACGGCCCGGAGCGCCCGGTTGCAGCGTGGCCCAGAGTCCCACGCCCAGCGCGGCCAGCAGGTGATCCAGGCCCGTCAGCGGATGCAGCAGACCGTGTCCGAAGCCGACGGGAGGCACAGCGCCCGTATGGGCCAGTGCCACCATGGGCGTCGTGAGCAGCAACATCGGCAGCCAGCGCCACGCGGCCGCCGTCGAAGCAGGACGTGTCCGATTCATGGCAGAAGAAAGGACGCGTTCAGAACACATTGATCAAGAAAGGCACAGGCCGGGCTATGTCAAGTGAGGTGCTGTCAAACCTTCGAAAAGATATGATGAAAACACCTGCAACCCGAACCGCCAAAACAAAAAAAGCCTCGCCGGAATATCCGGCGAGGCGCAACCGGCTCCTCGGGCAGGGCTCGAACCTGCAACCCCCTGGTTAACAGCCAGGTGCTCTACCAATTGAGCTACCGAGGAGTGAAAGCGGGCGCTAAATTACAACCGCACTCTGAGGGTCGTCAAGCACCGCGCCCCTGCTTGACGGCCTTTTCAAACGCCTGAAGGTGCGCCAGGTTCACTTCAACAACAATCCGCAGACCGACGGGAGATCGCTCCCACGGCCCGGGCGTTTAACGAACCGTCCCGGCGCGGGTGCCCGGCGACGAAAAGGCCGTGAAGCTCGACGTCGGGAACTTGCGAAGCGATCGGTGATTTGTTATCATCGCAATCCGCAAGCCCAAAGGCCCGGGTGGCGGAACTGGTAGACGCGCATGATTCAGGGTCATGTGGGGGTAACCCCGTGGGGGTTCGAATCCCTCCCCGGGCACCACGAAGCAACCCCTGCCGATTTCGGCAGGGGTTTTTTGTTGGCTTTTTTCGTCGAGGCACTTCGTGTGCTACGGCCGGGTGGACTGCTGCTTGTGTTTATTGCCCTTCTTGTGCGGCGGCGCGGCGGGACGACGCCCGTTGTCTGACCGGTACAATTCCCGAAGTCGATTACCTGGCGGCTGGCTTTATGGTGGAATACGTGGAACGTAGCGTCGGCACCGGGCCGGTCGTTTCGCTGCAAGTGCGGGCGCGTCGATCACCGTAGGGATTTCCCCGACAACGCGCGTCGGGCTTCACCTGACGGCCGGATGCAGGGAGGACGGGTGGCTTAGGAATTCTGGTGTGCATATCCTGTTATAACAGGATGTGTAAACCGGAAAAAAACAGGCAGCGCCATGGCAGAAAAAACGCACTACGAAGTGGTGATTGTGGGGGGCGGAACGGCCGGCATTACGGTGGCCGCGCGGTTGCGTCGCGCCAAAAATCCGCCGGAAGTGGCGATTATCGAGCCCTCCACAAAGCATTACTACCAGCCGCTCTGGACGCTGGTGGGCGCGGGCGTCTTCCCACCCGAAGCTTCGGTGCGGGACGAAGCCGACTACATCCCACCGGGCGCCACGTGGATCCAGGATCGTGTGGTGGCGCTCGACCCGGACAACGATCGGGTGCAGACCGCCGGCGGCCGGACCATCGAATACGACTACCTGGTGCTGGCGCCGGGTATTCAGCTCGACTGGGACAAAATCCCCGGCCTCAAAGAATCGCTGGGCAAATACGGCGTCACGAGCAACTACGCCTACGAGCTGGCACCCTACACCTGGCAGGTGATGCAGCAGCTCAAGCCCGGCGACCGCGCGCTCTTCACGCAGCCCTCGACACCGGTCAAGTGCGGCGGTGCGCCGCAGAAGATCATGTACCTGACGGCCGACCACCTGCGCCGCCGGGGGATTCTGGACCAGGTGGAGATTCATTTCTTCACGCCGGGCGTCGTGATTTTCGGCATACCGGAGTTTGCCCGGACGCTGGAAAAGGTGATCGAACGCTACGGCATTCAGGTGCACTTTCGCCATGAACTGGCCGAGGTGCGGGGACCACAGCAGGAGGCCGTCTTTCATCTGAAGGACGAACAGGGCAACGTGCTCGAAGAGCGGGTGCACCGGTTCAACATGCTGCACGCCGTACCGCCGCAGAGCGCGCCGAACTTCATCAAGCACAGCAAGGTGGCCAACGCCGAGGGATGGGTGGATGTGGACAAATACACGCTCCAGCACGTGCGCTACCCGAACATCTTCGCGCTGGGGGATGCGGCGGGTACGCCCAATGCGAAGACCGGCGCGGCCGTGCGCAAGCAGGCGCCCGTGGTGGTGCACAACCTGCTCCAGCTCCGGGAGCACGGAGCGCTCGTCAACCCGAAGCACTACAACGGCTACAGCTCGTGCCCGCTGGTGACGGGCTACGGCAAACTGGTGCTGGCCGAGTTCGACTACGACAACCGGCCCATGCCGTCGTTTCCGTTCGACACCACGAAGGAGCGGTACTCGATGTACCTGCTCAAGAAGTACGTGCTCCCCTGGCTGTACTGGAACCTGATGTTGCGCGGAAAGGCTTAGCGACCGTTTTCGGTGCGAAGCGTCCGCCATTCCTCGAACACGCGGGCGAAGCCGGCGGCCAGTTCGGGAGCTGGGCCCTCGAGCCGGACCTCGGGCCGTCCGGCGGGCGGCAGGCCTTCAGGGAAGCGGATCGTGATGCGGCTGTAGCGGCCGTCGCCGTGGCCGATGTAGCATTCGGGTTCGGGCAGATGCGGTCCCTCGAAGCGGGCCAGCCCGAGGCGGTCCAGCACGGCGTCGGCGGCCGTCCGTCCCTGAGCCGTGGCGACGCCGGCCGCGCGGGGCAGGGACGTGCGTGTCGCGTCGCCCACGACGAACAGGCCGGGCTCGGCCGTCTCCAGCCGTTCATCGACGGACACCAGCACGCCCTCGTCCGGTAGCGCCGCCAGCATGGGCGCGCGTCCGTGCGGCGGAACGACCAGCGCCAGGTCGAAGGCCAGGCGGCTTCCGTCGGTAAAGACGAGCTCCCGATCGGTGCCGGCGGACCAGTCGGGCCGGCGGCCGAGCTGCACTTCGACGCCGGCCTCGGCGCAGGAGCGGAGCAGAAACTCCGGGATGCCATGCCCCAGTGAGGCCAGCGGTGCCTCCTCGGGCGTGGTCAGCGTGAGCTGCACGTCGCGTCGGTGGTGGCGGTAGAAGGCCGCCAGTTGCATGGCCAGGCTGTAGGGAGCGGGCGGACAGCGGTAGGGTAGGCCGGAG
>NZ_AP019797.1:0-172500 GCF_009936275.1 Rhodothermus marinus | reverse complement strand
TTCCCCTCGGTCGCCACCCTGAAGAAGGCCAGCTCCACCGCTCCGGGAAACGCCCAGGCCCCCAGGCATGCCAACAGCAACCCGACTAACTCGAAACGAACCATAAACCTCCAGCCACTCCTGTACACCGGTGTAAAGAAACGGCTTTTGTGGCAAGAAGTCAAAGGAGAAAAAGCGAACTTTCTCGCCTTTTCCTGCGCCGTTTCTACCAAAAACGGTGCCGCCGGCCGGGATTACATCCGATAGCGATAGATCAGGCTGACGTTCCAGAGCCAGTCTTCGCCGGTAATACGGGTGTGCAGGATTTTGTTGACAAGCACGCTCAGCGAGAAAGGCGTTCGGGGCAGGCTCAGCGTCAGACTCGTGGCCGCATAGAAGCCCTGGCGCTCATCCAGACGCAGGTAGTACACCTGAGGATAAAGGCCGAGCACCCAGCCCGGATGAACGGAAAATGTCAGGCCGGGTTGTACGGAAAGAAAATGGCCGTGGCGGTGCACCGAGGGCTCCAGACCATGCGCGTAAAGGTAGTACACACCGGCCAAAACTTGTGGCGTCAGACGATACCGGACAGCCACTTCGCCGGCCAGAAACCGCCGGGCCACGATCAGTGCTTCACCCTCAACCGTCCGGGTCGTGAAAGACAGTGCCGGATGGGCCCCCACCCGCAGATGCCATTTTTCATCGGAGCGCAGATCGTACCGCCACCAGAAAATAAACGACCAGGGCCGACCGTCTTCCAGTGCAAAGCGCAGCTCAGGCTCAAACCGCAGTCGCCGGCCGATGGCATTGCTGAATGCGATGGCCGGTTTCCCCAGTGAAAACGCCGGGACAAACGAGATCCCTTTATTCGTTATGCCTACACTCCCCCTCACCGGCAAGCCCTGCGCCCGGACGCCGTGCGGCTCCACCAGCCCGATCAGTCCGACAAGCACCAGCAGCCGCCATGCTACGAGAAGCAACCCGCAACGGCCCCGCATACTCCCGGCATGTGTTTTCGACAACGCGCCGTGAGTTTACGCAAACCATGCCGGGAAAGGATAGGACAATCTTCTGTTGTTTTTGTACGATATTCCAAAAAATGAGGCGGATAGATTCGCGCCGGTCCGGTTCAGGCCGGATCGGACGGGAAGCGGACGCCGGTACACTGCGCGCAGGTTTCCAGAAAGGCCTCCTGCAGGGCCACCTCGTCGGCCAGCGGGTGACAGGGCACCTCGCGCATGTGGTAGAAGTAACGGCCGCTGACCTTTGCCCGCGGATCGTCGCTCACGGCCAGCCAGACCTGCGTGGCCACCCCTTCCTCCAGACTGTCCGATGCTTCAGGCCCGCCCATCTTCGTCGGGACCCAGCCGGGATCGACGGCATTGGCATACACGTCCGGCCACCGACGGGCAACGGCCTTCGCCAGGAGCACCACGTAGAATTTGGACTCGGCGTAGCCGATGCTCCCGGCGACCAGCTTTTTCAGATCAGGACGTGCCCCGCGGTGCAGGCCTGAACTCAGGTAGATGAGCCGCCGGGGCTTTCGGATCAGGCAGGTCAGCAGGTAGGGCGCCAGGGTGTTGACGTTCAGTATTTCGTCGCCGGGCGCCCGATACACGCCCGCATTGTGAATGACTGCATCGAACGGCCCGGTCGCATTCGCCGCCTCGGCCAGTTGCTTCACCGCTTCAAGGCGGGACAGATCGCCCACGAGCACGCCTTCGGCTTCCGGGACGGCCGCCTGTGCGTCGCGGGCACGCTGCGCGTTGCGCGCATGGAGCACCACGCGATGCCCGAGCGCCACCAGCCGCTGTGCGGCCAGTCGCCCGAGGCCGTCCGAGGAGCCGGTGATCAGCACGCGAAAGCGCTCGGCCGCCATGACGCTACTGCTCGCCCCGGTACTGGGCGTCCGTCACGTGCTCCATCCATTCCACGGCCTTGTCGTCCAGCGCCTCCTGAATGGCCAGGTGCGTCATGCGCGCATCGGGCGCCGCGCCGTGCCAGTGCTTGACGCCCGGCGGAATCCAGACCACATCGCCTGGCCGGATCTCCTGGATGGGCCCGCCCCACGCCTGCACGCGCCCGACGCCTTCGGTAACGATGAGCGTCTGGCCCAGCGGATGCGTGTGCCAGGCCGTGCGGGCACCCGGCTCGAATGTTACGCGGCCGATGCTGACGCGCGCCGGCGCGGGGGCCTGCTGCAGGTACTCCACCTGGACCGTTCCGGTGAAGTACTCCGGCGCGCCCGTGCTCGTCGGGTGCGTACCGCTACGGCGGATTTCGATCTGCGGTGTCATGGCCTGTCCGGTCTGGTTTCGGGTGGAAGGTTTGGGTGTAGCGCCCGTCTCGGTCGCGGGCAGAAAGTTCAGATAGCGGAGCCAGTTGCGAAACAGTTCAGGCCACGCATCCGGAGGCAGGTTCTGACGAAGCGTTCCGAATCCGTGATTGCCGGCGGCGAAGATGTGCAGCTCGACGGGTCGGCCCGCCCGATGCCAGGCCTCATAAAGACGCGCCACCGAGATGGGTCCGACCAGAACGTCGTCGTCGGCCGTGGCCAGAAAGAGCGGCGGGGCATCCGACGGCACCGGCGCCATGCGGTAGACCGGATAGATGGCGGCGACGAAGTCGGGCCGACTTTCGGTGTCATATTCCAGCGCCGTCGCAACGGCCACATGCCCGCCCGCCGAAAAACCGATGATGCCGATCTTCCGCGGGTCGATTCCCCATTCGGCCGCATGCCGGCGCACGAAGCGGATGGCCTGGCGCCCGTCCTCCTCGGCCAGCCCGCTGGCCGCCTCCTGCGCCGGGTCGCGCTGCGGGGACGCCTCGGCCCCGCGCGGCTGGCGCGGAGCCGTACGCATCCAGTTTTCCAGGTGCGCAAGAAATCCTTCGTCGCTTTCCGGCGTGCGGGCCAGGCGGTAACGCAACACGAAAGCGGTGATCCCCCACTTCGCCAGCAGACGGGCCACATCGTATCCTTCCTTGTCCATCGTCAGGAAGTAGAACGCACCGCCGGGTGCGATAATCACGGCCGTGCCGTTGGCCGTACCGGGCGCCGGACGAAACATCGTGAGCGTGGGGATCACGACGTTGTGCACGAGCCCGCTCGGTCCGGCAAAGGGAATCCGATCGGAGCGCACGGTGCGCTCGTGCCAGGTCCAGTCTTCCGAGCCCGGCGGCACGCCGTCGCCCGGATAGATGGCGAACACCCCGGCGGCATCGTCCGGCCGCTCGATGTAGTCGGGCACCTGCTGCGCCTGAGCCGGCGCAACGCTCGTCCAGAGCATCAAAAGGACCACCGGCCATCCGAAGAGCCGGCTTGCGGCATACAGGTTCCGTTTCATGGCTGCGACAGGGTCGGGTTGGTGTCTTCATCACGCGGAAGGATCCGCACCGTGGCCGCCCGGGCCCGGGGGCTCACCATGGGTTCAAGGTAGGGACTTCTCCGGTATTTCTCCCGGTAGGCGGCGTCGATCTTCGCCTGAAGCGGATCATCTTCCGGCACAGGCTCGAAGATCACCTCGCGAACCATTCCGGCCACATGTACCCGTCCGGCCCCCTGGCGCACGGCCGCCCGGTACCAGCTGGAGCGGGTGCCGTGGTAGGCCCGGGCATAGACGGCCTCCCCCACCACCACGCACCAGACCCACGTGGGCGTGCCGTAGGTGACGCCGTCTTCCCGAAACGGCGCCACATGCAGATCGTCGGCCGTGGCGATGCGGGTCAGCTCTTCCTTCGTCCAGCGGCCAGCTCTGTGCTTCAACGGCTCTCGGGTTGTCATAAGAACCCTTCTTTCGACAGTTCAACGCTTCGGGGGTGCCTCCACGTAGGTCGTGCGCTCCAGTTCTTCGGGATACCGTTCGCCCACGATCCGAATCCGGGCGGCCGCTTCCTCCAGGGCCTGCAGGTCCTCCGGAGTAAGCTCGACGTTGACCGCTCCGATGTTTTCCTGCAAACGATGGCGCCTGGTCGTCCCCGGAATGGGCACGATCCAGGGCTTCTGCGCCAGCAGCCAGGCCAGCGCAATCTGGGCCGGCGTGGCGCCCTTCCGCCCGGCAATGGCCCGCAGCAGCTCCACCAGCGCCATGTTGGCCCGTCGCGCCTCCGGCGTAAAGCGTGGAATACGGCTCCGGAGATCCGAAGGGGCGAAGGTAGTATGCTCGTCGATGGCCCCGGTCAGAAACCCCTTGCCCAGCGGGCTGTAGGGCACAAAGCCGATCCCCAGCTCCTCGCAGATGGGCAGAATTGCCTCCTCCGGCTTACGCCACCAGAGCGAATACTCATACTGCACCGCGGTGACCGGACAGACGGCATGGGCTCGGCGAAGCGTCTCCGGCCCCGCTTCGGACAGACCCCAGTGCCGCACCTTGCCTTCCTGAATCAGTTCCTTGACCGTGCCCGCCACGTCCTCGATGGGCACGTTCGGATCGACCCGGTGCTGGTAAAGCAGATCGATGGCCTCCACCCGCAGGCGCCTGAGCGAGCCCTCCACCGCCCTGCGAATCTGCTCGGGACGACTGTCGACGGGGAACGGGGGCACGGTCCGCTCGCCCTCGCACCGGAAGCCGAACTTCGTGGCAATGACCACCTCGCCCCTGAAAGGCGCCAGCGCCTCACCCACCAGTTCTTCGTTGGTGAAAGGACCGTAGACTTCCGCGGTGTCAAAGAAGGTCACGCCCAGCTCCACAGCTTTGCGGATCAGGGCGATGGCCTCTTCCCGGGACACGGATCGGCCGTACCCGAAATTCAGATTCATGCAGCCCAGCCCGATGGCCGAGACCTCCAGGTTGCCCAGCTTGCGCTTTTTCATGGGTGCCTCCTTGCAGAAGTTTCTTCGGGACGCGTCATTCCGGGAGCCTGTACTGGCACAGCCGCTGCACCGTGGCCGGGTCGCGATGATCCAGAAACAGGCTGGCCCCCGTGTCCAGCGTGGCGATCGTGTCCATATCGGCCGGCGTCAGCTCGAAATCGAACACCTGAAAGTTTTCTTCGATGCGCTCCGGATGGACCGATTTCGGGATCGCCACGATGTTGCGTTGAAGCATCCAGCGCAGGATCACCTGAGCGACCGTCTTTCGATGTTTTTCGGCAAGAGCCTGCAGCACCGGATTCTGGAAGATGTTGTTTCGCCCCTCGGCAAAAGGTCCCCAGGACATGTGCTGCACGCCGTGTTCCTCCAGAAACCGTTGCGTTTCCCGCTGCTGGAAAAAGGGGTGCGTTTCGATCTGGTTGACCGCAGGCACCACCTCGTGATGGAGGAGCAGGTCCATGAGCCGATCCGGGTAGAAGTTGCTGACGCCGATGGCCCGCACCCGTCCCTCCCGGTACAGCTCTTCCATGGCCCGCCAGGCACCGTGCACATCGCCGTAGGGCTGGTGGATCAGGTAGAGATCCAGGTAGTCCAGCCCGAGGCGTTCCAGCGAGCGATAAAAGGCCGCCTTTGCGGGATCGTAGCTGGCGTCCTGGATCCAGAGCTTGGTCACCACGAAGAGTTCTTCCCGTGGGATGCCGCTGTTGCGGATCGCCCGGCCCACCGCTTCTTCGTTCTGGTAGGCCGCGGCCGTGTCGATCAGGCGGTAGCCCACCTGCAGGGCATGGGCAACGGCCCGTTCACATTCTTCGAGGTCCGTGATCTGGAACGTCCCGAATCCCAACAGGGGCATTTCGACCCCGTTGTTCAGGGTTACTTTTCGCATGGCCCATTCAGGTTATGGCTCCAGCATGACTTTGACGGCCCGGCGTTCGTCCATGGCCCGGTAGCCCTCGGCCACTCGGTCCAGCGGCAGCGTCACGTCGAAGACCCGGCCCGGCTCGATGCGGCCCTCGAGCACGTCGGGCACAAGCTCCGGCATGTAGGCGCGCGTGGGGGCCGGCCCGCCGGCCACGATCACGTTCTTGAAAAAGGTGACCCCGGCTGGGATGCCTTCGTGGTGCGGCACGCCCACGCGTCCGATGGCCCCACCCGGCCGCGCAATCCGTACGGCCGTTTCCACCGCTTCCTCCGTACCCACGCACTCCAGCACCGAATGCGCTCCGAAACCGCCGGTGAGTTCCAGCACCCGTTCGACGGCCGCCTCGCCACGCTCGGTCACCACGTCCGTGGCCCCGAAGGCCCGTCCCAGTTCCAGCCGGTCGGGATGATGCCCCAGCAGGATGATGCGCTCGGCGCCCAGGCGTCGGGCCGCCAGCACGCCGCAGAGTCCCACGGCGCCGTCGCCGATCACCGCGGCGATCTTGCCCGGCCCCACCCGCGCCGTCACGGCGGCGTGGTGGCCGGTGCCCATCACATCGGTGAGTGTGAGCAGGTGCGGCAGCAGCTCACGGTCGCCCTCGGAGACGGGCACCCTGTAGAGCGTGCCGTCCGCCAGCGGAATGCGCACCGCCTCGGCCTGCGCCCCGCCCACCCCCGGCGAATAGCCGAAGAAGCCTACGTGGACGCAGGCTGTGGTCAGCCCTTCGTGGCAGAACTCGCAGGAGCCGTCCGAAATGACGAACGGCATGAGCACCACGTCGCCCGGCTTCACCGTGCGCACCTCCTTGCCCACCGCTTCCACCACGCCCACGGCCTCGTGACCCATGGGCCGCCCTTCTTCGGGGACAGGATCGTAGCCCCGGTAAGGCCAGAGGTCCGAGCCGCAGATGCAGGCGACCAGCACCCGGATGATCGCGTCCGTCGGTTCGAGGATCTTCGGATCGGGCACCTGCTCCAGTCGAACGTCTTTCGGTCCATACAGAACGGTTGCACGCATAGTGCTATACCACTGGATTTGGAGGCTTCAGCCTTCTCATCCGCATTTTAAGAAAAACCTGCTCCATCCATTTGAATGATCCTCCGGGATTCTTGGACGATTGTCCACGCTGGAAGCCGCAGGCAGGTTGGTGCGTACAGAGGGGAAACCGGGTATTTCAATCGGAGGCAGCCATGCTGGAGCATGAGCGCGAGGCGCTGCAGGAGCAGGCCTACCGGGAGGAACTCGTCGAACGAATCGGCCGGATCGTGCCGGAAGACGGCGGCCGCGAGCCGATTCCGGGCGTCAGCTTTTTCCGGGCCTCCGCCCCCACTGAGCTGTTTCACCGCGTCTGGGAACCGGCCTTCTGTGTGATCGCTCAGGGCGCCAAGGAAGTGATTGTGGGCCGCCGGACCTATCGTTACGACCCCTATCACTATCTGATCGCCACGATGGAGCTACCGGCGGCCAGCCACGTCGTGGAAGCCTCGCCCGAAGCGCCCTACCTGAGCCTGCGGCTGGCGCTCGATCCCCGCACGATCAGTGCGGTCATGATGGAGGCGGGCTACGTGCCCTCGCCGGAAGGTCCCGAAGTGTCGGCCTTCGACGTGAGCCCGCTCCGGCCGCCCCTGCTGGAAGCCGTCGTGCGCCTGGTCCGGCTGGCCGAAACGCCCGACGAAGCACCCGTGCTGCTTCCGCTCATCACGCGTGAGATCATCTTCCGACTGCTGCAGGACGAACAGGGCGCACGGCTGCGTCATCTGGTGCTGCTCAACGGCCAGTACCATCGCATGGCCCGGGCCATTGCGCTGATTCGCGAACGCTTCGACCGACCGCTGGACATCCAGCGACTGGCACGGGAGCTGGGCCTCAGCACCTCGGCCCTCTACCAGCACTTCAAGGCGGCCACCGGCATGAGTCCGCTCCAGTTTCAGAAGCGATTGCGTCTGCAGGAAGCGCGGCGACTCATGCTCATGGAAGGACTCGACGCCTCCTCGGCCGGCTACCGCGTGGGCTACAACGATCCGGCCCACTTCACCCGGGACTACAAGAGGCTGTTCGGCCGACCGCCCCGGCAGGATGTCCGCCTGCACGCCCGAAGCGTCCCGGCCGTATGATCAGCACGGTGGTGCTGCTGAGCCTGGATCCGCCGGACTTCGTGGTGCTGGACGTGCGGGGGCGCCTGCACAGCACGACGGTGCAGGCAGCGGCCGAGCCGGCCGCCCAACTCCCGGAATTGAACTGCCAGCGCACGGGCCATCAGATCACCTGCACGCTGACGCACCTGCCGGCCACCGTTACGCGGATCGAGGTGACGTCCGGGGTTCGGCGACTCCTTGAGCTGGATGCGCGGACCACTACGTTCACGCTGGCCGAACAGGATCTGGCCGAGGTGCTGGGACAGCGGGAGTTTCGCGTGACGCTTTACGACACGCAGGGACGGCAGCTACGCGAGTTCGTCCGCAACACGGCGTTTCTCTGAGGCCTACGCGGACTCCTTCGCACCGGCACGCGCCTCGGGCTTTCTGGCCGTAGCCAGCGCCTCACGGCCGGCGGCCGGGCGATTCGGGCAGTTCTCGCGGCGGCAGTGGCCGTAGAAGTTCAGGGCGTGATGGCGGATGTCGAACTGATAGATTTCCGCCACCATCTCCTGGATGCTCTGAATGCGCGGATCGCAGAATTCGAACAGCTCGCCACAGTCGAGGCAGATGAGGTGGTCGTGCTGCCAGTAGCTGTAGGCACGCTCGTACTTGGCCTGATTGGTGCCGAACTGGTGCTTGACCACCAGATCGCATTCGAGCAACAGTTCGAGCGTGTTGTAAACGGTGGCCCGGCTCACCCGCGCGCCCTTCTGCTGGAGCCGCAGGTAGAGTTCGTCGGCATCGACGTGGTCACTCGTCGAATAAATCTCCTCGAGCACGGCAAAGCGCTCCGGCGTCTGCCGCTGGCCGCGCTGTTTCAGAAACGCCCGGAAGATGTTTTTGACCTCTTCGAGCTGTTGTTGGGAAACAGACATGATCCGTCCTCCTGAAGCTCAACCGCTACGGTCGGTAGAAGAACCGACGCCAGGAGGGCGTGTTCCGGTTGGCGGCAGCAGCCGCTGCACGTCGTTCCAGATCGTTTCATGAAGCGTCTCGATGCTGGCCGTCGCGTCCAATCGCAGGATGCGGTCGGGTTCCTCGGCGGCCAGTTGGGCATAAGCCGCGCGCACGCGCTCGAAGAACGCCGGGTCTGCCTGTTCCATGCGGTCCGGGTTGCTCTCCTGGTTTCGGCGGGCCAGCGCCACCTCCAGCGGCACGTCCAGCCAGTAGGTGCGGTCGGGGATAAGCCCATCGGTTACCCGCCGATTGAAGTTCCGGAGCCAGGCCAGTTCCGCCACACCGCGGCCGCCGCCTTGATAGGCCGTGGTCGAGTCGTAAAAGCGGTCGCACAGCACGATGTAGCCGGCCTGAAGGGCCGGACGGATCCGTTCCACCACCAGTTGCCGCCGGGCCGCCGAAAACAACAGCAGTTCGGCGAAAGGGTCGATGTCCAGCGCCGGGTCGAGCAGAAGCCCGCGGATGCGCTCCGACAGTTCGGTACCGCCCGGTTCGCGCACCAGCAACGTCCGGTAGCCGGCCGTCTCCAGCCGCTGGGCCAGCAGCCGGGCCTGGGTGCTTTTGCCGCACCCGTCGATGCCTTCGAAGCTGATCAGCATGGGCGCGCGGCTTAGCTTTTGCAGGATTGCAGACGATACTAAAGACCGCTACCGCCCGGCGCGAAGTTCTTGCAAATTGTTTCGATGACGATTAAACTGAAAGTCAGGACCTGCCCTGCGCGAACATTTTCGGGCGGATCGCTTTAATAGCCTGGCCGGGAGATCTCAAGCCGGCAGCCCGGAATTCTCAAAGCCTTTGGCGCCTATGAGCTTCTTTGAATTCGGTTTCGATGACGCCGACGACGCGCTGGATCCCAGCCACATTGAGCAGCTGGTGGCGGCCTACGAAGCGCAGGGTTCGTCGGCGTATTTCGATTCGGATACACTGGAAGAGATTGCCACCTACTACTACGAGCGAGGGCGCTTCGAGGACGCGCTGGGCGTGATCGACCGTCTGCTGGCGCTCCATCCCACGGCCTCGGACGCCTGGATGCGCCGGGGAATTCTGCTCAGCCATCTGGGGCGGCATGAAGAAGCGCTGCAGGCCTACGATCGGGCGCTTTCGCTCAATCCCACCGATACGGAGACGCTCGTCAACTTGGGCATCACGCTGGACAATCTGGGCCGCTTCGAGGAGGCGCTTCAGGCCTACGAGCAGGCCCTGCAGATCGACCCGCTGAACGACGAGATTTACTACAATCTGGGCATCACGCTGGAGCGCATGGATCGCCTGGAAGAGGCGGTCCAGGCCCTGGAGGAGGCGGCCCGGCTCAATCCCGATCATCCCGAAGTCTGGTACGAACTGGGCTTCTGTTACGACCGGCTCGGTGACGACGAGCGCAGCCTAGCCTGTTACGATCGGCACCTGGAGCTGGACCCCTATTCAGCCGATGCCTGGTACAACCGGGGCATCGTGCTCAACCGCATGGGCCGCTACCGGGAGGCCGTCGAATCGTACGACTACGCCATCGCCATTCAGGAGGACTTCGGCTCGGCCTGGTACAACCGGGGCAATGCGCTGACCAATCTCGGAGATCTCCGAGGCGCCATCGAAAGCTACGAAAAGGTTCTGGAAATCGAGGGCGGCGACCCGGCCACCTACTACAATATCGCGCTGGCCTACGAAGAGCTGCAGGAGTACGAGACGGCCATCCGGTACTTCCAGCTTGCTCTGGAAGAAGACCCGGCCTATGCGGAGGCCTGGTACGGGCTGGGCTGCTGCTACGATGCGCTGGAGCGCTTCGAGGAGGCCATCGCCTGCATGGAACGGGCCGTCACGCTGCAGCCGGAGACCAGCGAGTTCTGGTACGCCAAAGCCGACTGTGAATACAACGCCCGGCGCCTGCAGGACGCGCTCCAGTCCTACCACCGGGTGATCGAGCTCGATCCGCAGAACCGCGATGCCTGGCTCGACTACGCCGAGACGCTCCTCGAAGCCGGCTACGTCGAGGAGTCGCTACAGGCCTATCGCCAGGCGCTGACGCTCAACCCGGACGCCCGCGCTTACATCCGCCAGGCCCGGGCGCTGCTGGCACTGGGGCGCTCGGAAGAGGGGATTCGCTCGCTGAAGATGGCGCTCCGGCTGGATCCGTCGGCCAAGGACGAGCTGCCGGAGTTCTACCGGGATGCTTCGATCCGACGGCAGCTCGGTCTGGACGGCTAAACCCGGTCCGGCCGCATGCGTTCGCCCGTGCGCACCGCACTTCGTTCGTTTCTGGCCGGGCTGCTGATGGGCGCGGCCGACGTCGTCCCCGGCGTCAGCGGCGGCACAATGGCGCTGGTGGTGGGCATTTATGAGCAGCTCGTGGCGGCTGTGCACCAGGTCTTTCAGGCGCTCTTGCTGGCCGTCCGTGGACGCCTGGCCGACGCCTGGCAGCTCTTCCGACGCATTCCCTGGGGGTTTCTCGTGCCGCTCGTGCTGGGCATCGGCACGGCCATCCTCAGCACAGCGCGGCTGATTCTGCACCTGCTGGCCGCCTATCCGGTGCAGATGCGGGGGTTGTTCTTCGGGCTGATCACCGGATCGCTTCTGCTTCCCTGGTTGCGCCTTGAGCAACGCACGCTGCGCGAAGGGCTGCTGGCGCTCGGCGGCGCCGTGGTGGCCTTCCTGCTCGTGGGCATTCCGCCCCGCGTGGTGTCCGATCCGGCACTCTGGCAGGTCTTCGGGGCGGCCGCCGTGGCCATCTGCGCCATGATTCTGCCCGGCGTCAGCGGCGCCTTCCTGCTGCTCGTGCTGGGCTTCTACGAACCCACGTTGCAGGCGCTCACCCGACACCACCTGCCCTACCTGCTGGTCTTCGCACTGGGTGCGGCCACCGGACTGGGACTGTTTTCGCGCCTGCTGCACTACCTGATCCGCCACCATCACGACGCCACCATGGCCGTGCTGGTGGGTCTGATGGCCGGCTCGCTCCGGGCGCTCTGGCCCTGGATCGACGAAATGCGCCGTCTCCGGTTGCCCGACGGGTCCGATCCGGTAGGAAGCGTGCTGTTGCTGGCGCTGGGCGGCCTGCTGTTCGTCGGCGCCCTGACCTGGTGGGAGCGGCGGCGCCAGCCCCACTCTGTAGCCCGCTGACTCAGCGCACCCGCACCACCGGACGCACGTCGGTGAATGTTTCGCCCTCGGCCCGGATCAGATACAGTCCGGGTGCCAGCGCGCCCTGCAGTACAAGCCATACCGGCTGCGTCGGCTCCACGACGCCACGATACACCTCCTGCACCGTGCGCCCCAGCAGATCCAGCAACCGCACCCGCACCTGCTGCGGCCGGTCCACTCGGAGCCAGAGCCGCGTGGTCGTCCGCCACGGATGCGGCGTCGGCGCCGAAAGGCCCACGCGTGACGCCTCGGGGATCAGATCAGAGGCCGTGGTCGTCATCGCCGGCCGGAGCACGAACAGTCCTTCTCCGATGCTGCTGACCAGCACGACGTCGTCGGGCAGATATGGGTACACGCCCCAGGCGCCGGCAAACTTGACTGGATCGCCCCAGGGATACGTGTCGAAGAATCCGATCTCCACCGGATGCTCCCGGTCCGAGATGTCCAGCACCCGGAGTCCGGCGGTGTAATTGGCCTGGAAGAGCAGATCGCCCCGCACGAACAGGTTGTGGTCGATGACCGACGTGGCGGCCAGGTATTCGGCCGCCAGACGGGGATGGTCCAGATCGGCCAGATCGAAGATCAGCGTGCGCGTTCGGGGTACCAGCCCTCTTAGTTCGTCCAGCTCATCGCCCAGATAGAAGTAGCGCTGGGCTTCGTCGAGCCACCCCTGATGCGCATAGCCAACGTCCGGGTACCGGATGGCCGCAATCTCCCGCACGTTCGCCTTGTCCGTCACGTCCAGAATGCCCACGCCCGTTTCATCGGCCCCGATGCAGATCTCGCGGCCCTGGTAGTCGGGATCCGGTCCCTGATACACCACGCATTGCGCATCGTGCGTGTAGCCCGGCCCTACCAGCCCTCCCAGCGACGACTTGAAGCACCCGGCAAAGCGCGGATGCAGCGGATCCTACACGTCCACGGCGTGATAGCCGTAGTCGCAGTGCTGCTAGGCGAAGCCGGTCGCTTCGTTCACCACCACGTTGTGGGCGGTACCGAAGCCGTGATAATGCGCCACCGGTCCAGCCGGGCCGGCGTCTGCGAAAGCGTCCGGAGCTGGCGCAGATCGAACACCTGCAGCCCATGGCCCGGGTTGTTGTCGCTCACCACGAGTGCATAGGGGCCATAGGTCTTGATGTCGCGCCAGAGGCTGGCGCCTTCGTGCGCCGTGCGAGCCGGTCGGGTCTTGTGCGCGTGGTCATGGGACGGCTCGGGCAGAAACGCCACCAGGCGCAGCCGCACCGGATCGGTCACCTCCACCACCGCCACCCCGTTGCTCAACCCCACCAGGGCGTAACGGCGGTCGGTTTCCGGGTCCACCCAGCCCCAGATGTCGTTGGCTTCGACCGCCGTCGTATCATCCTGCGAAAAGTCGCCGTCGATGGCGGCCAGCGGCAGAAAAGACAGCAGCGTAACGCTGTTGCAGGAAAAGCCGGCGGCCCGCCCGTCCACGCACGCCACCGCCTGTCCGGTCACGGGTAACAGCGGGCTCTGCACGGTCTGCGCCAAAGCCGCGAGCGGCAACAACAACCCGAGCAGCCCTGTGATCGCTTGACGGCATATGTAGCCAATTTACGAAATTTGCATGGACTTTCTTGCAGAAAAATTCAGGCTTGTTAGCTTTTTGGAAAAACCAGACCGGCACACACAGTATCATGGACTTACGAGACCGCATTGTCTTCATCACAGGGGCTTCTTCTGGCCTCGGCGCGGCCTGCGCCGAGGCGTTTGCGCGGATCGGCGCCCGGTTACTGCTCTGCGCCCGACGGCTGGACCGGCTGGAGCAACTGGCCAAACACCTGCGGCGCACGTACAACGCCGACGTGCACATTTTCGCGGTGGACGTGCGTGATGCGGCGGCCGTTCAGCAGGCCATCGACAACCTTCCCGAAAACTGGCAGGCCATCGAGGTGTTGGTCAACAATGCCGGGCTCGCACGGGCGCTCGATCCGGTCTATGCCAATAAAATCGAAGACATCGACCTGATGGTCGATACGAACGTCAAGGGCCTGCTCAACGTCACGCGGGCCGTGGTGCCGGGCATGCTGGCGCGCGGACGCGGGCACGTGATCAACATCGGATCGATTGCCGGGCACGAGGTCTATCCGGGCGGAACGGTCTACTGCGCCACCAAGCATGCCGTGGGGGCCATTACACGCGGCCTCAAGCTGGATCTGCACGGCACGCCGATCCGCGTCTCGACGGTCGATCCGGGCATGGTGGGCGAGACGGAATTCAGTCTGGTGCGCTTCGACGGCGACGCCGAGCGGGCCGCCCGCGTCTACGAAGGCACCCGACCGCTCACGCCCGCCGACGTGGCCGAGGCCGTGGTCTGGTGCGCCACCCGCCCGCCCCATGTCAACGTTGCCGAGATTATCTTGATGCCCACGGATCAATCCTCGGCCACCCTGATTGCCCGACGCACGCATGAAGCCTCGTAGCTACGGCGTCCTGCTCCTCTGCGGCCTGCTGGTGGGCGGTTGTGCCACGCAACGGGCGCTGGTGGAGCAGCAGGCGGCCCATATCGCGCAACTACAGGATTCGCTGGCCGTACTGCGCGACTCGCTCGCCTTCTACGACTACATCGACTCGGGCCGCTACGACCAGGACATGCGCTCGCTCCGCGAAACGGTGGACCGGCTGCGCTACGAGCTGGCCGTCTGCCGAGACGGCGGCCTGCGCGTGGCCGTCGAGCTGGCCGATGATCTGTTCGCACCCGCCAGTGCCACGCTGACCGAGCGGGGACGCCGGCGTCTGGACGCGCTGGCCGAGCGGCTTGCCCGCTTTCCGGAGCACCGCTTCCGCATCGAAGGCTATACGGACAACGTACCCATCGGCGATCGCCTGAAGGAACGCTTCCCGAGCAACTGGGAGCTGGCGGCCGCGCGGGCTGCCGCCGTGGCCCGGTATTTCATCGAAGCGCACGGTCTCGATCCCGAACGCTTCGAGGTGGTTTCTTACGGTCCCACCCGTCCGATCGGCCCGAACGACACGCCCGAAGGCCGCCGACTCAATCGCCGCGTGGTCATCCGGGCGATTCCTCCGCTCGAAGAGGCGCCGTAGCATCGCTATGCCCGACGTCCGATGAAGCCCAGCATACGGCCGGTCCGTCCGCCTTCGGCCCGGTAGGAGAAAAAGTCGGCCGTGCAGGCGGCCGTGTCGTGCGGCGCCACTTCGATCTGCGTCTCCGGAACGCCTTCCTGCACCAGCCGCCGCACGATGGCCTGCTTCAGATCGACGTGCGGGCGGGGCCACTCCGGCCGCCGGCGTACCACCTCGGGCTCGAACCGGGCGGCCACCTCTTCGCCGACCTCGAAATGCGCCGGCCCGATACAGGGGCTCACGTACACGTGGAGCGCCTCCGGCTGCGCACCCAGCTCCCGCATGGCCGCGATGGTCGTCGCCACGATGCCGCCGACCACCCCCCGCCAGCCGGCATGGCAGGCACCCAGCACCCGACGCTGCGGGTCGCACAGCAGCACGGCGGCACAATCGGCGGCCGTGATACCCAGCACCAGATCGGCGGCCGCCGTCACCAGCCCGTCGTAACCTGGATACAGGCCCGGCGCCTCCACCACACGCACCTTCGCCCCGTGCACCTGGCCGGCCAGCGCCAGCCGCTCCACGTCGAAGCCCACGGCCTCGGCCAGTCGTCGGCGATTTTCCAGCACGTGCTCCGGCCGGTCGCCTGTGCTGAGCCCGAGGTTCAGCGTGGCGAACGGCGGTGCGCTGACCCCGCCGTGACGCAGGCTGAAGCCCGCGATCAGCTCGGGGAACTCTTCCGCAAAAGTCGGCCGAAGCCAGCGAACCGCTTCGGTGGTCTGAATGGTCGATCGTATATCTCCCATAATGTTACCGCCTCGTTTCAGCCGCAGGGTTGCCTCTGCAGCAGCGCGATGGTATAAACACCCGGAGAAGATCCGCATTTTTGAGAAACCATGCCCGACGAAATCAAGCTGCCCGAGTTTCCGCTGGCGCCACCGTCGAGTCTGTTTGCCCGACTGCGCCAGGCCGTGGCCGAAGACTGGCTGGCCTACACGCAACATCCTTTTGTGCAGCAACTGGGCAAAGGGACGCTGCCCGAAGCGGCCTTCCGGCACTACCTGGTTCAGGATTATCGGTTTCTTATTCACTTTGCGCGGGCCTGGGCACTGGCGCTTGTCAAGGCCGACACACTCGAAGACATGCGCCATGCGGCCGATACGATCTCGGCGCTGCTGCACGACGAGATGAAGCTGCATGTGCGCTACTGCGCCCGCTGGGGTCTGAGCGAAGCCGAACTGGAAGACGCGCCCGAAGCGCGGGCCAACCTCGCCTACACGCGCTACGTGCTCGAACGCGGCTTTTCGGGCGATGTGCTCGACCTGCAGGTAGCCCTGGCCCCCTGCATCGTGGGCTATGCCGAGATCGGCCGGGCCCTGCATGCCCAGTTTGCCGAAACGCTGCCGCAGAATCCCTATCGGGACTGGATCGAAACCTACGCCGGTGAGGCCTACCAGCAGGTGGCCCGAAATGCCATCCTGCAACTGGACCGCCTGGCGGCCCGTCGGCTGACCGAGGCGCGCTTCCCTGAGCTGGTCGAGACCTTCCGCCAGGCCACCCGGCTCGAAGTCGCCTTCTGGGACATGGGTCTGACGCAGAGCTTCTGACCCCGCTTGCAAAAAAGTCCGCCTCGACGTATGCTTGCTGCAAGGTCAACCTATCCGGATGAAATCATGGCCGGTTTCGGACAGCTCCTGCGCAACTGGGTGGTTTACACCCTGGTCTTTCTCATTTTCGGCGGCATCGGCGCCGGCGTGACCAACCTGCTCTTCGAGTGGATCGTCGGAAGCTCGTTCGATCCGGTCCTCTACGCCGTGATTTTCGGCGGAACGGGCTGGATCGCCTGCCGCCAGATGGAACGACGCGTATCCTGAGCTGCTAACCCGTCAACCAACGTAGAAGTAAAGCCATGCCGTACCTCAGACTACGTGCATACGGGCTGATTACGGCCCTGCTGTGCCTTGCTGGCTCGGTTCAGGCCCAGACGCCGCCGCTTACCGCGGATCGGCCCGGCATTGGAATCGGAACCGGAGTGGTGCTACCCGAGACCTTCCAGATCGAAGGCGGATTTGCCTACGACCGGGCGCCCCGCTTCAACGGCTATAGCTTCGGCCAGGTGCTGTTGCGCTACGGCCTGAATCCCCTCGTGGAGCTACGAGCGGGACTCCAGTCTTACCGGATCGAAGACTACCCGCGCAACGTGGAACTGAAAGGCTTTCAGGATCCGACGGTGGGCTTCAAAGTGGCGCTCCACGACCGCAGCGGTCTGTACGTGCCCTCGGCGGCGGCGCTGTTCGAGGTGCGCCTGCCCGTAGGCGACCGGGTCTTTCGGGCGGCATCGGTGCAGCCCACCGCCACGCTGGCCCTCGACTGGCCGCTGTTACCGGGCTTCAGCATTTCGGCCAACGGCACGTTCACGAGCTACTGGGTGGACAGTCGGCGTTTCGACGAAGGGCTGATGACCGCCACGCTGAACGTCACGCTCTCGGAGACGCTGCCTTCGGGCGCGTACTTCGGCTACGCGCAGCTGTTCGTGCCGGGCCGCAATCAGCACTATCTGGAAGGCGGCCTGACGCTGCTGCTCACGCCGGACATTCAGTTCGATGTGAACGGCGGGGTTGGTCTGCACGAGCGGGAGACCTATTTTATCGGGGCCGGACTGGTTCGACGCTTCCGCTTCTGATGGCACCGGGCACCGACGTTTCGATCCGGGCAACCACACGCCCTGTGGCCCTGCTGGGCGATCCGGTGGCGCATTCCTTCTCGCCGCTCATTCATAACACGGGATTTCGAACGCAGGGCCTGGACTACGTCTACCTGGCCTGCCGCGTCCCTAAAGACGCTCTGCCCGAAGCGATCGCGGGCCTGCGGGCGCTCGGCTTCGCCGGGGCCAACGTGACGATCCCGCACAAAGAAACCGTGCGGCCGCTGCTGGATCGGCGCACGCCCCGGGCCGAGGCCATCGGCGCCGTCAACACGATCGTCTGCCGCGCGGACGGCTCGGGTGCCGTGGCGCTCATCGGCGACAACACGGACGTGGAAGGCTTTCTGGAGCCGTTGCAGCCACTGGCCGATCGCCTGACGGGTGCGGAGATGGTGGTGCTGGGCGCCGGTGGCGCAGCGCGGGCCGTGGTGTATGCACTGCTCACGGAATTCCGACCGACGCGGCTGACGATCGTTGCGCGCACGCCCGCACGGGGCGAAGCGCTGGCCGCCGACTTTGCCACGTACGACACGCATGGGGCGTTGCAGGTGGCGGCTCCGGACCAGGCGGCACCGGCCATCCGAAGCGCCCGCCTGATCGTCAACGCCACGCCGGTGGGGATGCATCCGCACGTCGCGGCCTCGCCCTGGCCCCACGCCGAAGACTTCGGCCCCGAGCAGATCGTCTACGACCTCGTGTACAATCCCGTGCGGACCCGCCTGCTGCGCGAGGCGGCCACGCGGGGTGCCACCCCGATCGACGGGCTGACCATGCTCATCGGACAGGCGGCGGCCGCCTACCGTCAGTGGACCGGCCATGAACTTCCCCGCGAGGCGGTGCAGGCCGCCCTGAAGCCCCTGTTTCAGGACTGACGCCGCCGCGCCTCGTCGCGCTCGCGCACGAGCGGCACGAACCGGAAGACGTGCAGCGTTTCGGTCTCGTACGTGCCGGGTCCGGTGCAGCGCACGCGCACCATGCGTTGCTGGTGGCTGCCGCCGACCGGAATGACCAGGCGGCCGCCGGGACGATCGCCCTCGGGCACCCGGAGCTGCGCGCACAGAGCCTCCGGGATTTCCGTCGCGCCGGCCGTCACCACGATCCCGTCGAACGGGGCGAAGGCCGGCCAGCCCTGCGAGCCGTCGCCACAGCGGGCCACCACCCGGTAGCCCAACGCCTCCAGGCGGGCAAGGGCCCGCTCCAGCAGCGACCGATGCCGCTCAATCGTGAACACGCGGGCCCCCAGCGCGCACAGGATGGCCGCCTGGTAGCCGCTGCCCGTGCCGATCTCCAGCACGCGATCGCCCGGCCGTACTTCCAGGAGCTGGGTTTGATAGGCTACGGTGAAGGGTTGCGAGATGGTCTGCTTCAGGCCGATCGGCAACGCCACATCGTCGTAGGCACGGGCGCGCAGGGCGGGTTCCACGAACAGATGACGGGGCACCCGGGCGATGGCCTCCAGTACGCGCTCGTCCTGAATGCCCTTCTCCCGCAGCGCCTCCACCAGACGCAGACGCCGCCGTCGGTACAGGGGATCGTCCTCGATCATGACTGCAGGTTCACCGACGTTTCTTCTTCGGCCTCGACGGCCGGACGCGCCTCCAGCGCCTCGATCAGCAGCGTGCGCAACTCGGCGGCCGTCAGGTTGGAGATCAATTCACCCTGCTGGGCCACGGAAATCGTCCCGGTCTCCTCCGACACCACAACCACAAAGGCGTCGGTCTGCTCGGTCAGCCCCACCGCCGCCCGGTGCCGCAGTCCCAGGTGCGGGCTCAACTTCATGCTCGTCGAAACGGGAAGAATGCAGCGGGCCGCCGCAATCACCTGGTTGCGAATGATGACGGCCCCATCGTGCAGCGGGTTTTTGTCGTAGAAAATCGTAAGCAGCAGTTCGCGCGAGATCCGGGCATTCAGGATGGTACCCGTCTCGATGTAATGCCGAAGGCCGGTGGAGCGCTCAAACGCGATCAGCCCCCCGATGCGTAATCGGCTCATCTCGGCCACGGCCGCGCAGACCTCGTTGATCACCTCTTCCCGGACCGGTGCCGCCACAAAACGCCGCAGGAGAGGCGTCTGCGCCACCATGACGAGCAGCCGCCGAATTTCGGGCTGAAACAGGATAATCACCGCCAGCACGGCCACCTCGCTGAGCGCGCTGAAAAAGCGGCGCAGCATGGTCATGTCGAGCGCCGTCACGATCACCTGCAGCAGGTAGATGGCCATGACGCCCAGAAAGATCTGCACGGCCAGCGTGCCGCGCATGAGCTGGTAGAGCTTGTAGAGCACGTAGGCCACCAGGGCGATCTCCAGGAGATCGACCAGGCGAATCGGGATGATCCAGTGAACGAGCGTCACGGCGTGTGCAGGTTTTCAGACGGCGTGCAGTTCAGTACGCGGTTGCGCCAGCGTGGCCGCCAGCAGCCGCAGCATTTCGACGGTGGACCGGACGTCGTGCGCCCGCACCAGCGTGGCCCCGCGCAGCACGGCCACAGCCGTCACACCCAGCGTCCCGTAGAGCCGCCCCTCGGGCGGGACAGGCCGCTCGGGCGTGCCCAGCACCTGACCGATCGTGCTTTTGCGGGAGACGCCCACCAGCACAGGATAGCCCAGACTCAGGAGCACATCGACGTTGTTGATCAACTGCAGGTTTTCGGCCGCCGTCTTGCCGAAGCCAAAGCCCGGATCGAGCACCACCTGACGCACGCCGGCGGCGTGGGCTCGGGCAATCGACGCGGCCAGCGATTGCCGAACTTCGGCCACCACGTCGTCGTAGTGCAACTCGTGCGGCATCTCGCCCGGACGCCCCACCGAGTGCATGAGCACAAGCGGCGCGCCGTAGCGGGCGGCCACCTCGGCCATCTCCGGATAGAGCCGAAGCCCGGTCTGATCGTTGATCAGGTGCGCACCGGCTTCCAGCGCATCACGCGCCACCTCGGGCTTGTAAGTATCGACCGAAATGATCGCCTCGGGAAAACGCTGCGCGATCGCCTCGATCACCGGAAGCACGCGCCGCCGCTCTTCGTCGGGCGAGACCGGCTCGGCACCCCGGCCGTAGGCGCGCCCGCGCGGCCGTGTCGATTCACCCCCCACATCGATGATCGCCGCCCCTTCTTCGAGCATGGTTTCCACCCGTTTCAGGGCGGCATCCACCGTCTGATACCGGCCGCCGTCCCAGAACGAGTCGGGCGTCACGTTCAGAATGCCCATCACATGCGCCCCGCCGGGCAGGCCGGGCCGACAGTCCAGCAGCCGCCCCCGGCAGTTCAGCACGAATCGGTTCGTATCGAAGGCTTCAGGTTGCCACATGTCGCCTCAGCGTTCGGGGAACACGGAATATAGTACGGCGTAGCGCGCCTCGCGCGATTTTTTTCGCGAAAAGTCCGCCGGACGTTCCGACCGGAAGCGCCCCATGTCGCTGGCCCGCCTTCTACCTCGCCTGCTGCTACGCCGTCACCGTCGTTTCCTGCAGGATCCGGCGGGCACGCAGGCCCGACTGCTGCGCCGCCTGCTCGAGCGGGCCGCTCACACCGAATGGGGACGGCGTTACGGCTTTGCCGAACTGGCCCGCGCCCGCGACGTGGTCCGCGCCTATCAGGCACGCGTGCCGCTGCATACCTACGACGACTTTCGGGACGATGTGGCCCGCATGCGGCGCGGCGAAGCGGACATCTGCTGGCCGGGACGCATCCGTCACTTTGCCGTCTCCAGCGGCACCGCCTCCGAGGGCACGCTCACCCCCGTCAGCCGCGAAATGCTCCGGGCCGATCGTCGCTTCAGCATCGAGGTGGGCCTGAACTACCTGCTGCAGTCCGGCCGCCCGGACTTCCTCAAAGGACGTCATCTGACGCTGCCGGGCCGCGCCGACGAAGACCCGCGCCATCCGGGCACCTGGGCTGGCGAGATCAGCGGACTGGTGGCGCGCTATGCGCCATGGTACGTGCGCCTGTGCTACCAGGCCGTGCCCGACCGGGTGCTGATGCTGCCCAACTGGGAAGAAAAGTTGCGGGCCATCGCCCGGCACACCGTGCAGCAGGACATCCGCCTGGTGGTCATGGCGCCCACCTGGGGGCTGGTCCTTTTCAAACTGCTGCTCGAAGAAGCGAGCCGGCAACGGGGCCGTCCGGTGGCGACCGTCCGCGAGGTCTGGCCCAACCTGCAGGTGTTCATTTCGGGCGGCGTGGCGCTCAGCTCCTACCGCACGCTGCTGGAGGAACTGATCGGCGAGC
Source organism: Rhodothermus marinus (assembly GCF_009936275.1). Classification (NCBI taxonomy): domain Bacteria; kingdom Pseudomonadati; phylum Rhodothermota; class Rhodothermia; order Rhodothermales; family Rhodothermaceae; genus Rhodothermus; species Rhodothermus marinus. The sequence goes on along the minus strand of NZ_AP019797.1, from coordinate 150,590 downwards.
CCGCGCCGGACTTCGTCGAGACCTACGGCGCCTCGGAAGGCTTCTTTGCCTTTCAGTCGACGCTCGACGATCCGGCCATGCTGCTGCACCTGGACAACGGGATCTTCTACGAATTCGTCCCGCTGGAAGCACGCCACCGGCCCGATCCGCCCCGCCACACGATCGCGACCGTCGAGCCCGGCGTGCGCTACGCGCTCTACGTGACCACGTGCAGCGGGCTCTGGAGCTACGCCATGCGCGACGTGGTGCGCTTTACACAGACCGATCCGCCCAAGCTGGTGGTGGCCGGACGCACCGGCGAAATGCTCGATCTGTACGGCGAGGCCGTTTTCGGCGACGAAGCCCGCGCCGCCCTCGAAGAAGCCTGCCGACAGACCGGCGCCCGCGTGCGCGACTACCACATCGCTCCGCGCCCGGCCACGCGCGACCGGCTCCCGACGCACCAGTGGCTGATCGAGTTCGAGCAACCGCCCGCCGACCTGTCGGCCTTTGCGGCGGCCATCGACGCCCACCTGCAACGCATCAACCGACACTACCAGATTCGTCGCGAGGCCCGGGCGTTCGACCGGCCGGAAATCGTCGCACTGCCCGCCGGCGCCTTCCTCGAATGGATGCGGCGGCATCGGAAGCGGCTCAGCGGCCAGAGCAAGATCCCGCGCATGCGGCCGGATCGGCATCTGGCCGATGCGCTTCTGGGGCAATGTGCGAATTTTGCGTCTTCGGCGGAAACCTTGCCGGATTCTTCCGCATAAGGATAGGCGCTTTGCAAAAGGCAAATAACCCGATCACAATGGATTGGGAACAAGCGGTTGGCGCCTGCGTGAAGGGGCTGCTGTGTGGACGGAGGGGTGCCTGCCGTCATGCATACAGCCTTCCACCAACCGGCCACTCGTAAAGACCTGTCACCAAACCCAGGAGAAGGGCTATGTACGTCCCGCGCCAGCAACGCATGCTGGATCAGTACCTCCAGGAGATCGGGAAAATCCCGTTATTGACGCCCGAGGAGGAGGTCGAACTGGCACGGCGCATCAAGCAGGGCGACGAAGAAGCGTTGCACAAGCTCACCCGTGCCAACCTGCGCTTCGTCGTCTCCGTCGCCAAGAAGTACCAGGGACAGGGCCTGAGCCTGGCCGACCTGATCAACGAGGGCAACTACGGCCTGATCAAGGCGGCCCAGCGCTTCGACGAGACGCGCGGCTTCAAGTTCATTTCCTACGCGGTCTGGTGGATTCGCCAGGCCATCCTGCAAGCCCTGGCCGAGCAGAGCCGCGTGGTGCGCCTGCCGCTGAACCGCATCGGCACGATCTCCAAGATCCGCAAGGTCAGCGCGCGGCTGGCGCAGGAACATGAGCGCGCCCCCAGCGCCGAAGAGCTCGCCGAAGAGCTCAACATCGACGTCGAAAAAATCCGCGAGGCGCTGCAGCACACGGGCCGTGCCCTTTCAATGGACGCGCCCTTCACCGACGACGACGACAACAGCCTGCTCGACGTCCTGCCCAACGAGGAAGACACCTCGCCGGACGAAGGGCTCATGGAGGAGTCGCTCAAGATCGACATCGAGCGGGCTCTTTCCACGCTGCATCCGCGCGAGGCCGAAATCATCCGCCTGTATTTCGGCATCGGCCGCGAGCATCCGCTCACGCTGGAAGAAATCGGCCAGCGTTTCGGCCTGACGCGCGAGCGGGTGCGTCAGATCAAGGAAAAGGCGCTCCGCAAACTCCGCCAGAAACACCGCCGCGAAGAGCTGCAGATTCACGTGGGCTGAGCTTTTCGCGATCTCGCATCCAGAAAGGCGTCCGGTGTGGACGCCTTTTTTGTTGGCGTCAGAAAGGCACGGCGGCACGGATGCGGTAGTAAAGCTCGCGGCGGGCGCCGGGCTCGTCGGGGCGAAGCGGGTGGGCCCATCCCAGCGCGTGCGTGAGCACCAGCGGTCCAAGGTGCAGCGCATTTTTCAGTTCGATGCCCGTGCCCAGTCGCTCCGTGTTCATCCCCTCGCGCACGATCGCGCCGTCGGCAAAGGCGGCCAGTGCCGTCGCGCCCAGTCGCACCAGCCCCAGAATCCGGGTCTGCAGGTCCGGCATCAGCGGCATGCGGTACTCGACCGACCCGAACAGCACGGTGCGGCCGGCCGCCAGGCGTCGGTAGCCGCGCACGCGCTCATGGAAGGCCGGTGCAAATACCTCGGGCTCGATGCCCGGCAGGAGCAGATGCACCGCGTCGGTGCGAGAAAGGCCAAGGTAGTCCTGGGGCAGACTACGGCCACGTTGGAGTTGCAGGCGCCCGTAGGTCAGCAGCCGGTGCCGCCCCATCACCGGCCAGAGGCGATAGGCGGCCACGTCCAGCCGCGCGAACTGCAGATCGGCCCCGAGAACGGGCACGGCGCCCAGCAGCCGGAAGCGCACGCCTTCGCCGTCGAGCGGGTGCACGGCGTTGTAGCGATAGGGCCGCCGTCGTTCCAGACGGAGCTTGAGCGTCACGTCCAGTTGCCGACCGGACGCCGGAGGCGGCAGCAGTCCACGCAATCGCTCAGGATGGCGCGGCCAGAGCGGCCGCCGATCCCGATAGCGCAGGCGCAGACTCCCCCATTGCCGACCATACGGCGGAGCCGAGAACGCTCGTCCGAGTACCAGCTCCCCTCCCGTCTGCACCTCCACGAGGGTCCCGTTATCGTAGGGCACCGCGGCACCGGGTAGCCGATAGACGGCCCCGCCCACCGTTCCCCAACCACGCCGCGACAGATAGCTCACGCTCCCGAAGCTGTAACGGGGTTGCGTGGCCGAAAGCATTCCGCCCGCCGCGATCGCGTGGTACCCGAGCGGCTCCAGCCAGAGCGTGAAGCCTCCCACGCCAGCACCCATCGGCCCCAGGTAGTAGGGCAGCGCCAGCGAGGCCACGTGCGTCAGGTTGGCCCACGACCGATAGGGCTCCGGAGACGACACCGGGACCGAACGCACCGCCAGCGTGTCGAGCATCCGACGCGAAGGGGCCACGTACGCCATCCATGCCCGATAGGGCTCGGGCACCTCGACGGGCCGCTCTACCGCCCGCCGCCGGGCGTCCACCAGCCGCACCGCCTCGCCGTACTTCGAAAGCGTGACGACCACGGCCAGCCGCCCCTCCGGAAAGCCAGGCGAAGGCGGCAGCCAGTCGAGCACGCGCGCCCCGGTCACCAGCCGTGTAACGCGCACCACCTTCCCCGAGGCCGTGTCCAGCACGAACACGTTCGGCACGCCATCCCGCAACGACGTGAAGGCCAGGTGGCGCCCCTCGGGGCTCCAGACCGGCCCCCGGTCATCGTGTCGGCCGTCGGTCAGCACAACCAGGCTGTCCGTCTCGGGATACCACAGCACCAGATCCCGGCGTCTTCCCTCGACAAAACGATCCAAGACGAGCGCCCGGCCGTCGGGACGCCACCACACCGTACCGATCCGCACCGAAGCCGGGAAGGCTTTCGTCCACCGAACCGTCCCCGCCTCAAGATCCAGCACCTGCAGGTGCGCGGTGCCGTCGGCGACCGCCACAAAGGCCAGACGCCGGCCGTCCGGCGCGAACGTCGGCGCGAAAGCCCGCGCGCCCCGGGTAAGCTGCTGGTGCGTGCGCCCGTCGGCCGATGCCAGCCAGAGGTCGTACACGACCCCACCCTTCGGACCCCGTTCCCGCCGGGCAAAGGCAAGCCACCGGCCGTCCGGACTCCAGGCGACGGGCGGACGGATGTCGCCCTCGGCCACGGCGCGCCAGCGCCCCGGGCGCCCCACGTAGAGCGTGCGCACGGGGCGTTCCATGGACGGCAGGCCCAGTACGGCCCAGTGCGTCGTGTCGGGACTCAGCGCCAGGTCGTCCACGTAAGCGACAGGCACCGCCAGCGTATCGCCCCGGAGCGAGTCGGGCGTCTCCATCTGGGCGGCCATCGTATTGTAGAGCACGTTCACGTGCCGCCGCCAGCGTTCGTAGAACGAGCGGTACGAAGTGCCCGTGACGTCGCGAAACGCCGTGTAAAAATCATGGACGGGCAGCAGGCCGAGCCGTCGGGAGCGATGCGTCAGGATGCGGCGCAGCGTCGAATCGCCCTGTTGCCAGGCCAGCCAGCGCGTCTGGGCGTGCCCCACGGCGTACATCAGGCGACCGTTCCAGCGGGAGCGGCCGTCCTCATACGAGAGCGCGTCGTCCAGTACAGCCGTGCGCAGCCAGCGCTCGCCCCGCTGGGCGTCCCAGGTTTCCGTCGTGTACTGGGCCAGCCCTTCGGTCCAGAAGCGCGGCAGCGGCCGTCCGAGCAGCAGGTTCAGCCACGCAGGCCGGGTGCGCACGGCCTGGTAGTGAAACAGATGGGCCAGCTCGTGCGGCACCACCCGCTCAAGCCAGGGCGTGGTGCCCGTCCAGGCGTCCACGTCGTGCCCGTAGACCCAGATGCAACTGTAGCCCGCGCCCAGCGGTACGGCTAGGCCGTTGGCGATGTCGTCGGCGTCGGAAAGGTACAGCCGGGGCTTGCCCTGCAGCGCGAACCCGAACCAGGCCGCCAGTGCCGCATGGCTCGCCTCGGCAATGGCGGCCACCCGCAGGGCTACCGAGTCCAGCGGGGCCGGATAGACGATGCGGAAATGCGCGCTTTCGAGCTGGCGCCAGGTGTGCCCGCCCGGTCCGCCGCCCAGCAGCTCGAAGCATTGCGCCCGCACCGTTCCGGCCAGCAGGCCGAGCAGCAAACAGACGCTGAGGCGACGGACCATCGCGCAGGTGTTCATTTCAGGCGGGCCACCCGCTCCAGGTCTTCTTCCTTGCCGGCCACGAAGAGCGTGTCGGTGTCGCGCAGCGGCACGTCGGGATCCGGTGGAATGTGAATCTGATCGCTGAGCACATCGCGCACGGCCACGACCGACAACCCGTAGCGCTGGCGCAGTTCGAGCTGGCGCAGCGTCTTGCCCTCCCATTCGTCGGGCACAGCCATCTCCTGAATGCCGAAGCCCGTTCCGATACGGAAGTAGTTGAGCAGTGCCCGGCCGGAAAGGCGGCTGGCCAGGTTCAGCGCCGACTCGCGCTCCGGAAAGATCGTCTCGGTCACGCCCAGACGGTTCATCACGCGGGCGTGGTCACGCGAGATCACCTTCACGTAGATCTCCCCGACGCCCAGATCGCGCAGCACGAGCGTCGAGAGCACGCTGGCCGTGATGTCGTCGCCCGTCGAGATAATGCCCACGTCCACTTCACGAACGCCCAGCCGCTCGAGCGTCTCCAGATCGCGGCCGTCGCAGACCACCGCCCGCGTCACATGCGGGGCGATGCGATCGACCGCCCGCTCGTCCAGATCGATGGCCAGCACCTCGTTTCCCTCGGCGTAGAGCGCCTCGGCCACACTGGCGCCGAAGTTGCCGAGTCCGATGACGACAAAGCGTTTCATCCGACCACCACGTCTTCGTAAGCGTACCGAAACTGAGGCGTGCGGTGCCGCCGGATCGTCAACGCCGCGGCGAACGTCAGCGGTCCCACCCGCCCGATGAACATCAGCAGGATGATGATCCAGCGCCCGGCCGTCGAAAGCGACGGCGTCACGCCCATGGAAAGCCCCACCGTTCCGAAGGCGCTGTAGGCTTCGAACAGGTATTTCAGAAAGCCACCCGGCGCCGTCACGCCGTGTTCGATCTCGGTGGCCGTCAGCACGAAGCTGCCCAGCATGAGCACGGCCACGGCCACCACGAACAGCCCGACCGCCCGCTGCACGACCTCGTGCGGCACCGAGCGGCTCCAGCAGCTCGGGATCTCCTGTCCCCGAAGTCTGGAGATGGCCAGCAGCACGAGCAGCGCAATCGTGGTCGTCTTGATGCCACCGGCCGTCGAACCCGGCGAGCCCCCTACGAACATCAGCAGAATGGTCAGAAAACTGGTCTGCTCGGTGGCCGCGCCATAGTCGATCGTGTTGAAGCCGGCCGTGCGTGCCGTCACGCTCATGAACAGACCGTTGAGCAGTTTCGCCGGCAGGGGCAACGCGGCCAGCGTGGCCTTCCACTCGAAGAACACGAAAAACACCCACCCCACGCCGAGCAGCAGGGCCGTCGTGGTCAGCACAAGGCGCGAGTGCAGCGACAGCCGGAAGCGCCGCCACTCCCGGATCGACCGCCGCCACAGGTACAGCTCTTCGAGCGTCAGAAAGCCCACCCCCCCGACCACGATCAGCACCATGACGACCACCAGCACGACGGGATTCGTACGAAAGCCGACGAGCGAATCGGAAAACGTCGAAAAGCCCGCGTTGCAGAACGCGCTGATCGCATGAAAAACCGCCGGCCAGAAGGCGCCACGCCAGCCCAGCTCGGGCAGGAAACCCAGGTAGAGCAGCAGCGCACCCGCTGCTTCGATCAGAAACGTGAAGCGCACCACGTCGCGGGCCAGTTGCCGGTAATCGACGTGCGGCGCGGCCTCGACGGCACTGGCGGCCAGCGCCTGCTGGCGCAGCGACAGCCGCCGCCCCAGCGCCACGATGAGCACCGTAGTGAACGTGATGATGCCCAGCCCGCCGAGCTGAATAAGCAGCAGGATGAAGGCCTGGCCCCAGACCGTGAAGTACGTGGCCGTATCGACCACGATCAGCCCCGTCACGCAGACAGCACTGGTAGCCGTGAACAGGGCATCCAGCCACGAAAGTGGCGCACCGGTATAGAGGCCAGGCAGCGTTTTGAGACCCAGCGTGCCCAGCAGGATCAGCAGCAGAAACGATCCGACGAACAACTGCGGAGGCGAAAGGCGACGCCAGAAGCTTTCACGCGGGGGGTGTTTCGCCAGCAGGGCGGACGAATGCCGGGCCGACCACTTCAGACCGAACATGGATGTTTTTCTGTCGGATCAGGCTTGCCCCAGGGCGAACCGGAAAGCCACACACCGGAATCCGCCATGATGCGCTACTCCAGAATGGTACAGGTGCCCGTCTCGTAGGCTTCGCGGAGCGCTTCGGTGGCGTCGGCCCGGAACTGCTCGGGGCTCTGGTGGCGCTCCTGCAGCACGGCCACGCCGATGCTCACGCCACCTTCGAGCCAGCCGCCGGCCTCGGCCAGCTGCGCCTGCAGTCGGGCCGCCCAGGCCTCGACCTCGGGCACCGGCGCCCGGTAAAACACGCCGTAGGTCAGTTCGCCGAACCGTTCCACACGCTGGTCCGGGGCGCTCTCCTGAATGGCCGCCTTCAGGGCCTGCTCGGCGGCCGCCAGCGCGACCGGTCCCTCGGCGGCAATCGCATCGGCCCGGTTCAGGTGCACCAGGGCCAGCGCCAGCGGCTCGCCCCGACTCCGCGCCCAGCTCATCTCCTCGGCAATGATCTCGCGGCGCGGACGGTAGGCCCGCGCTTTGGCCGCCTTGCGCGGCTGCTGGAGTTCCAGGATGGTAGCCAGCAGGCGCCCGAACTCCAGCAGGAGCGTCGAGGCCGAAAGCCGATCGAACCGTCCCGGCTCCGGCGCATCGGCCACCAGGAAGTAGAGTGCGCCTTCCCGCGTGAAGGGAATGGGCGAAAGCGCCACCTCCGCCACACGTGGCGGTGTCTTGGTGTAGTAGCCGAGCGCTTCGTACAGCTCGCCGGTAACCTCTCGCACCGTGACGGGCCGGTCCACCATGCTGGGCGCCAGCAGCGGCACCGGTGCCGTGAATGTCCAGCTGGGCGGCACCCCGCCCATCTCGCTGCTGATTCCCAGCACCCGGTATTCGAGCGAGACGTCCTCCTGCACCAGCAGCGCCACGGTCTGCGCCTCCAGAGCCGCCCGCAATGCGTCCAGACAGGGCGTCAGCACCGGATCGCGCACCTCTTCGGAAACCGGCGGCTCCGACTGCTCGGATTGCGATGCCGCCTCCGCCGACGGCGCCTTTGCCGCAGTTTCCGGGGGTTCAGAAACCCCCGCCTCGGATTCGGCCGACGCTGAAACGGCGGCTTCCGAGGTCGTCGGGGCAGCGGGTGTTTCAGAGGGACGGGTTCGCGGCCGCGGACGAATCTCCAGAATACCCAGCGATTGCAGTTCCTCTTCAGGCGAAGAAGGGGGTGGCGGGATGACCACCGGTGGGCGTTTCCGACGACGGCGACGCAGCCAGCCCACCAGCGCAATCGCCAGCAACACCAGCAGCAGGGCCGCTCCGGCCACGTAGAGCCACGGCTGGGACAGCGTAAATCCCAGCAGCAATTCGACAATGGAAAGCAGCCAGAGCATTGCCCGAATCATCGTTACACGCCCTTCTGAAGGCGACATAAAGGAAAATACAACAGTCGCTACAAATTATGCAATTTATTTCTACCAATCCCCACGGTCAATGTGCCCCGGTATGCAGCGGCTGCTCCACGTCGATCGTATCGACTGCATCCGGCCAGGGGATTTCGGGCAGACGAAACGGCAGCGCTTCGTTCGGCGGAATCGGGTTGGGTTCGGCCCAGAGCACCCCGCGCGGCGTTTCGACGATTACGTAGTCGCCGGCCCGTCCGCGCACGTACGAACCGTCGAGCGGCACCTTGCCGTAAGGGGTGTCGAGCACGTACTTCGGGATGGCAAAGCCCGTCGTGCGTCCCTGCAGCGCCCGCATGATGGCCATGCCCTTTTCGATGGGCGTGCGGAAGTGGGCGGTGCCGCCGATGAGCTGCGCCTGGTAGAGGTAGTAAGGCCGCACCCGCATGCGGACCAGCCCCTCGCAGAGCGCCTTCATCGTGGCGACGTCGTCGTTGATCCCGCGCAGCAGCACGGTCTGATTGCCCACCGGAATCCCGGCGCGTAGCAGGCGATCGATCGCCTCGGCGGCATCGGGCGTCAGTTCTTTCGGATGGTTGAAATGCGTGTTGATCCACAGCGGATGATAGCGTTCCAGCAGGCGACACAGCTCGGGCGTAATCCGATAGGGCAGCTTGACCGGCATCCGGGTGCCGATGCGGATGATCTCGACGTGGGGAATCGCCCGGAGCCGATCCAGAATCCAGGCCAGGTGCGTCTCGCTCAGCGTCAGCGGATCGCCCCCCGTCAGCAACACGTCCCGGATTTCCGGATGCGCCGCAATGTAGTCGATGGCCGCCTGCAGCTCCGCCTTCCGCATCATGAAGGTGGCATCGCCCACCATGCGCTTGCGCAGGCAGTAGCGGCAGTAGATGGCGCATTCGCTGGTGACGCAGAAGGCCACCCGGTCCCGGTAGTTGTGGATCAGGTTCTTGACGGGCGAGTGGGCCACCTCTTCGAGCGGATCCATCACGCCGATCAGGTCCGGCGCCAGCTCCTCCAGGCGGGGCACCACCTGGCGCCGGACGGGACAGTTCGGATCCTCCGGATCCATCAGGCTGGCATAGTAAGGCGTGATGTTCCAGCGAAAGACGCCGCGTGTGGCTTCGATCGCCCGGCGCTCTTCGTCGGTGAGATGGATCCAACGGGACAGTTCCTCGGCCGTATGGATGCGATGGCGCATCTGCCACCGCCAGTCGCGCCACTCGGGGTGGGAGGAATCAAAAGGAGGACAGGCCATACGTGATCGTCCCCGCAGTTTCGATGCCGTGTCTTCAGGCCAGGCCCAGACGCCGGAGCCCGCGTTGCAGGATCTCGGCCAGAAAGTCCACGTAGGGCCGCTGCATCAATTCCGCAAGGATGGCAAACGTTCCGTCGGGCGCAAACGTCGGGAGCGGATTGATCTCCAGAAACCACGGTTTGCCCTCGCGATCGACGCGGAAGTCCAGTCGGGCAAAGTCGCGGCACTGGAGCTTTTCGTAGACGCGCACGGCCAGTTGTTGCAGGCAGCGCTCCAGCTCGTCGGTCAACGGCACGTAGGGCGCCGCTTCGAGCGCGGCCGCCGGCTTCATGCCGCGATGCTCCAGCGCGTGCAGCCCGATGCCCGTGGTGGCCTCCACCGCCCGCTGCAGCACCGGCAGCGGTTCGGGCGGATTGTTGCCGATGACGGCCACGGTAAACTCGCTCCCTTCGATGAACGGCTCCACAATCACCTCCTGGCGGTAGGTCGCCGTCAGCCGGGCCACCTGCTCGCGCAGCGCCTCCAGCGAATGCACCTTGGAGGCGGCCGTGATCCCCTTCGAGGAGCCTTCGTACCGGGGTTTCACGAACAACGGAAACGGCCCGGGCAGATCGTGCGGATCGATGGCCTCGGGGCCGGCATAGGTCCGGTACGGCGGCGTGGGCACCCCGGCGGCCGCGACCAGATCTTTGGTCCAGGCCTTGTCGAGGCTGAGCGAGAGCGTCAGCGGATCGGAGCCGATGTAGGGGATCCCGGCCATTTCGAACAGCATGGGCGCGTAGGCTTCGCGGTTGCGGCCACGGGCCCCTTCGGCGATGCTGATGCCACAGTCGATCCGCAGATCCGGTAGTTCGACCAGCAGATCGTAAGCCGTACCGATCCGGACGGGCCTGTGTCCCAGTTTGCGGATGGCCGCCGCCAGCACATCGACCGTCTCCGGCGGCTCGTTTTCGGCGTCGGCGTCTGGCGGCTCGCCGACCTCCCAGGGATAGTCGTCGAACAGATCGTAGACGATACCGATCCGCATGAGCCCGTTGGAATGCATGGTCTGTGTATTCAAAAACGCCACACTACGCCCCGGTTGATTTTTGGCTCCCGACCGATGGGGGATAAAATTGCACCGTTCGCCCTCTCCCCTTTGAATTCTTTGCAGGAATTTTTTATTGTTAGCACTAAACAAACGTTCACCTGCTCTGAAAGCACCATGCGCATCGCAACAGGGGCTGTGCTTCCGCGTCTTCGGAAGCGTTTTCTCGTCGGACTCTGCAGTCTGCTGCTGAGCCTGCCCGCGCTGGGACAGGGCTTTTCGCTGAATCCGCCGGGCACCTGCACGCTCGGGCGCGGCGGCACCGGCGTGGCTCAGCCATGTACGGACGGCTCGGCCGTGGCGCTCAATCCGGCCGGGCTGGCGCTGGTCAACCGGCTGGCCGTGGCCTCCGGTGCCACGCTCTATCTGAGCCACGGCAGCTTCACGGACGACTACACCGAGCAAGAAACGCGCCTGGAAGAGCACCCGGTGCTGGTGCCACACCTGTTTGCGGCCGTGCAGGCCGCGCCGGGTCTGTCCGTGGGCTTCGGCGCCTACATGCCCTACGGAATGGAACTCCGGTGGCCGCGCACCTTCGAAGGGAGCTTCGTCAGCTACCGGACGCGCGTGCAGACCACCTACCTGCAGCCCACGCTGGCCTACCGGTTCTCCGACCGGGTCATGGTAGGCGCCGGACCGGTGCTGGCCGTCAGTACCGTCGCGCTCTGGCAACAACTCGATCTGTCTCAGCAGGAAGCGTTGCCCGGCGTGCCCTTCGCCGCGCTGGGCATTCCGGTCGGGACCTCGTTCGCCAACGTGAAGATGGAAAGCGACGAGGCATACGGCCTCGGCGGACACGTCGGAATGCTCCTTCAGGTGACCGAGCAGTTCCGGATCGGGCTCCGCTATCTGAGCGCCATCAAGCTGAACTACACGGGCACGATCCGCTTCAGCCCGCTTTCGACCGGGATCATCATTCCGGCGACGGTCGAGCTGAGCGGCCAGACGATCCCGGCCGGTACGCCGCTCGACGTGGTGCTGGCCAGCCTGGGCCTTTTTGGACCGCAGGGCCCGCTGGCCGACCTTGACGCGGAAACCGAACTCACCATGCCGGCCCAGTTCGCCGCCGGCTTCAGCTGGCAGGCCACGCCGGACCTGACGCTCCTGTTCGACTACCAGTGGACGGGCTGGGGCGAATTCGAACGCCTTGTGATTGAACCGGAAGGAAGCGATCCGATCGTACGGATCCAGGACTACCGGAACACCCACACGCTCCGGACCGGCCTGCTCTTTCAGGCCAGTTCGATCCTGGAGGTGCGTCTGGGCTACACCCATGCTCAGGGCGCCGCGCCGTCGAAGACGGTCACGCCGCTGCTGCCCGATGCCAACCGCAACCTGGTCACGCTGGGCACGGGCTGGCGACTGGGTCGCGGCGTGATGCTGGACCTGGCCTACCAGTACGTCCGGCAGGACGACCGGCGCGGCCGCGTCGTCGATCCCGCGCCGGGCACCGAGCCCACACCGGCGCTCAACAGCGGTCTCTACCAGATTCGCGCCCATGTGGCTTCGGTGACCGTCAGCGTTTCGCTTTAACCCCGGACCATTCAGGAAACCATCACCATGAATCGCAACCGCTGGCATATGACGCTTCGACCGCTGCGCTGGGGGCTGCTCGGCCTGCTGCTGCTCGCCCTCGGCTGTCATGACGAAGGGCTGCTGCCCCCCGAACCCACCGGTGGCGCGCTGTTCGCCCGCTATGTGGCCATCGGCAACAGCATCACGGCCGGCTACCAGTCCGGCGGCATCAACGCCACGCTCCAGCAGCAGGCCTATCCTGTATTGCTGGCAAAGGCGATGGGCACGCCCTTCAACCTGCCGCTGCTCCGGGATCCGGGCTGCCCGCCCCCGCTGGTCAACATCCTGACGGGCGAGCGTCTGGGCGGCCTGCCCGGTGACTTCTGCGCCTACCGACAGGTGCCACCGCCGCGCATCATCAACAACGTGGCCGTGCCCGGGGCCAAGGTGATCGACGTGCTGACCAACCTGGGCGAGGGGACTTCAGCCAACACACTGACCCTGCTTCTGCTGGGCGGCCGCACCCAGCTCGAGGCTGCCGCCGAGGCGCGCCCGACCTTCGTTTCGGTCTGGATCGGCAACAACGACGTACTCGGTGCGGCTATTGCCGGTAACCCGGCGCTTATCACGCCGGTCAACACCTTCCAGCAGCGCTACACGCAGATGCTGAACGAGCTCCAGGCGATGGGCGTGCAGGGCGGCCTGCTCATCGGCGTGGCGAACGTGACGGTCATTCCGCACCTCTCGCCGGGCATCGCCTACGCGCAGGCCGAGCAGGCCGGCGCCTTTCCGCCTACGTTCGACGTGGCCGACAACTGCGCCACCACGGGGGCGACAGCCCTGGTGCCCTTCTCGTACGCCTTCGGCGAACTGCTGGCCGCTGCCATGCAGGGCCAGGCCGTTACGCTCGACTGTGTGAACGACCCGCGAATGCTCTCGCCCGAAGAGACGGCCACCATCGTCCAGACCGTTGAGCAGTACAACAACTTTATCAGACAGCAGGCCGACCAGCTGGGCTGGGCCTACCTGGATCCGAACGTCAAACTGCTCGAACTCAAAAACCAGGGGCAGATTCCGATCTTTCCGAACGTGAACAGCAGCGAGCCGTTCGGTCCCTACTTCAGCCTGGACGGCGTGCACCCGAGCTCAGCCGCCCACCGGCTGGTGGCGCAGGAGGCTGCCGCAGCCATCAACGCCGTCTACGGCACCAATCTGCAGGTGCAGTAAGGACAGCAAGCCGGACGCGTGGGAATTCCCCCGGTCTCCAGTGAGGCCGGGGGTTTTGTTTACGGTAGCGGTTCTTCAACTGGAGCGTTTCAATTGACGAAAGGGCACGTCCGTAACTTGAAGGCGAACGACTTTCGAAAAGCAACCTGTTGTTGCCATGCTGCAGCGTCGCGTTGTCGGCCTTGTCGGTACCGGTCACGTCGGGGTGGCCGCTGCCTATGCGCTGTTCATCAAAGGACTGGCCAGCGAGTTGATCCTGATCGACAAAGACACCCGCCGCGCCGAGGGCGAGGCAATGGACCTGATGCACGGCCAGTCGCTCGTGGGAAGCATGACCGTACGGGCGGGCACCTATGCCGATCTGAAAGAAGCCCAGATCGTGATCATCAGTGCAGGGGTGGCGCAGCGCCCCGGCGAAAGTCGCCTGGCCCTGCTCAACCGCAACGCCGAGGTCTTCCGCGAAATCATCGGCGAGCTGGACCGCCACGCGCCAAATGCCATTCTGATCGTGGCCACCAACCCGGTGGACATCCTCACCTACGTGGCCCAGGAACTCAGCCGGCGCCCCGCCGAGCACATCATCGGGACGGGCACGCTGCTCGATACGGCCCGCTTCCGGGCGCTGCTGGGCCAGTACTACGGCGTCGATCCGCGCTCGGTCCATGCCTACATTCTGGGCGAGCACGGCGACTCGGAGGTGGCCATCTGGAGCCAGGTGGCTATCGGCGGCCAGCGCATTCTGGATCGCACCGTGCTGGGACGCCCCTTCGATCGGGAGCGCATGCAGCAGATCTTCGAGGAGGCCCGCCGCGCGGCCTACGCCATCATCGAGCGTAAGGGGTACACGAACACGGCCATCGGCGTGGTCATCGCTCGCCTGGTCGAGGCGATCCTGGACGACGAAAAAAGCGTGCTGCCCGTGAGCGTGCGTCTGAACGGCGAGTACGGCATTCGGGACGTGTGCCTGAGCATTCCCTGCGTGATCGGCCTGCAGGGCATCGAAGGCCGGGTGCTCCCCGAGCTGGCTCCGGACGAACTGGAAGGCCTGCGCCGCTCGGCCGAAATCCTCCAGCAGTCGCTGCGTGCGCTTTCGCTGTAGCGGTCCACCGCAAACTGGGAACCTTCGAAGAAAAGCGCGAATTTTTGAAAAAGCAATCCACGCCGTCATGAACGCATGGCGATTCTGACCATACCGAAAGTTCTGCGCGAAAAACTCGGCGACGACGGCGTCGAGGCGCTCATCACGCTTTTGAACGAAGCGGCCCATCACGAACGCAACAACCTGCTGGGCATTCTGGAAGAACGTTTTGAACGGCGGGTGACCGAGGAAGGCAAACGGCTGGACAATCGGATCACAGAGGAGACAGCGAAGCTGGATCACCGGATTACGGAAGAAATTGCAAAGCTGGATAGCCGGATCACGGAGGAGACGTCTCGGCTGAAGTTGTTAATTGCCGAGACGGAAAAACGGCTGGATCAACGCATCACCGAAGAAGTAGCCAAACTCCAGCAGCAGATCGCGGCCGTAGACAACCGTATCACCTCAGAAATGGCAAAGATGGGAGAACGCATTGCGGGCGTCCGGGCGGACCTGATCCGGTGGATGTTCATCTTCTGGGTCGGTCAGATCGGCACCCTCATCGCCCTTCTGTTCGCCTTTCTCAGGTAAGCCCTACTGGCGACGGGGCACCCAGCGGCCCTCGCGGTAGACCTTCCGGATGTGCTCCAGCATGACGCGGTCGATCTTGAGCGTGTCGCCGGCCGCCAGGTCCACGGCTTCGACGGCCGGAATGCGCATGTCGTAGTTCTCCCACCCCATGAAATCGATCAGAATGCGCTGGAAGGTGGTATCGACCACGCCGTTGATAGGGCCGTCGTAGAAGCCCCGATCCTTCCAGATCTGCTGGAGCTCCCGGGCGATTTCCGGCGTGACGGGGATCAGGTCCTCAGGTCGCCCGGGCGTAAAGTACAGCTTGTTCAGTTCGTAGAGCCGGATCAGTTCGTCGATGGGCCGGGGGTGGTCGTAGACGGAGATGTCGATGTAGTTGTCGAGGCCGTCGTAGCCGGCCCCTTCGCGCACGACAAGCAGCGCGGCGCTCTGCTGTCCGCGCCGATCGCCACCGGCTTCCTGGCCGGCCTTGAGGGCGGCCAGCAGGCGCTCGGCCAGCGGTCCTTCCGTTTCCTCGAAAGCCCGCGCCATGGCCACCACCGTCTCTTCCGAGACCAGGATGTTGCCCTGGGCCGTGTAGCCGTAGCCCGTCACCACGTGGCCGGGCGTGGCGGCGGCCGGTTCGCCCGTGCGCTGGCCGACACGTCCGCCGGCCCACGGGAAGCACTCGGTGCCCGTCCAGCTGGCCGCGTTTCCGTGCGCGTCCACGATCCCCACCTGTCGGAGCTGGCGCCCTTCATCCTGGCGAAGCACGATGCGCAATGCCTCCTCGGCCGTGGCGCCGTTCGCCATAAGTTCAAGTCCTTTCAGCGCATAATCCAGCTCTGCGTAGCTCTGCGTGGCCACGGCCCCGACGCCCGCCCGCGCCCACGGTACGATCGGCCGTACGTTGGGAAACTTCGACTGCACGGCCACGCCCAGTTCGCCCGTGGCCGGATCGTACCCGACGATGGAAAATGTGGCCACCAGAGGCGTCCGATCTCCGGCCGAATGCATCGGTACGAAAATCAACGCAAGGCCGCCCAGCAACACCCCAAGGGCGCGCAGACCGCTCAGTTTTCGCATCATGGCGCTATTTTTGCTTTAAAAACAGGGTGTTAGGCGATCGCCCTGAAAAGATCGTGGTTCGGCCGCAAAAAGTCCAGCCCCAAACTTTGGCGGCGCCGTCGCGTTCGTGCCGTGAACACAAATCCTGACAGATGCCATGACGCGCACGCTGTTGTTGCTGGGATTTCTGCTCGGTCTGGCGCTGCCCCTTCGGGCACAGGAGGACTATACGTTCCGCATTGCGGCCGTCAAGTACGGAGGCGGGGGCGACTGGTATCAGGCTGTCTCGCCGCTACCCAACCTGCTGCGCTTTGTGCGCGAGCACACGAACATCGACGTGGCCCCGCAGGCCGACGTGGTCGAACTGAGCAGTGATCGCATCTTCAGCTACCCCTTCCTGTTTCTGACCGGTCATGGCAACATCGTGCTCACCGACGACGAGGCCCGACGGCTCCGCCGCTATCTGGAAAACGGCGGCTTTCTTTACATCGACGACGACTACGGGCTCGATCCCTACATCCGGCGCGAGATGAAGAAAGTCTTTCCCGAGCAGGAATTTGTCGAGCTGCCCTTCAGCCATCCCATCTACCACATCCACTTTGATTTCCCCAACGGCCTGCCCAAGATTCACGAGCACGACGGCAAGCCGCCGCAGGGGTTCGGTCTGTTCCACAATGGACAACTGGTCGTCTTTTACACCTACGAAACGAACATCAGCGACGGCTGGGAGGCGCCCTCGGTGCACGGTGACCCCCCCGAAAAGCGTGAGGCGGCCCTGCGCATGGGCACGAACATCCTGGTCTATGCGCTGACGCGAATCAAACCACCAACCTGAGGAGGCGGCTATGCGGATCGGACTGGTGTTGCTGCTGACGGTGGCCGGGGTGCTGTACCTGTACAACCCGAAGCCCCGGGCGTTTGAGGAATACGTGCGGAATCGGGCGGCCGAGCACCTGCAGCAGGAGCTGGGAAGCTCGGCCGTCGGCCGGGCCTTTGCCGACGCGGGCGCCGATCTGGCCGCCGTGCTGGCCCGAAAGGCTGCCCGACGCGACAACTACTACCTGTGGAGCATCTACACGGTCGATCCCGACGGCGACGACGGCGAAAAGGACTACTGGCGCTTTCTGGGGATCGGCGGCCAGTTCTTCCTGATCGAGCGCCCTGTACGCTGACATAACTTTTCGCACAGCGCCTGTCAAACCGGCCCGGTGTTTTTTCGTATTTTGCCGGAGGACACTCTGGACGATTTAACAAAACAAGCCATGTCGGTACTGGAAATTCAGGATCCGGAGGTCTTTCAGGCCATTCAGAAGGAAGTCGAGCGCCAGAACAACGGGCTGGAGCTGATCGCTTCGGAAAACTTCGTCTCGCGGGCCGTGCTGGAGGCGATGGGTTCGCCGCTGACGAACAAGTACGCCGAGGGGCTACCCGGTAAGCGTTACTACGGCGGCTGCGAATACGTGGACATCGTCGAGGAGCTGGCTCGCGAGCGGGCGCGCAAGCTGTTTCGCTGCGAATGGGTCAACGTGCAACCGCACTCGGGCGCGCAGGCCAACGCGGCCGTGTACCTGGCCACGCTCAAGCCCGGCGACACGTTTCTGGGACTCGACCTGGCACACGGCGGCCACCTGACGCACGGAAGCCCGGTCAACTTCTCGGGCATCCTCTACCATGCCGAATACTACGGCGTGGAAAAGGACGGTCCGCTGGCCGGCCGCATCGACATGGACAAGGTGCGCGACAAAGCGCGCAAAGTCCGGCCCAAGCTGATCTCGATCGGCGCAAGCGCCTACCCGCGTGACTTCGACTACAAGGCTTTTCGGGAGATCGCCGACGAGGTGGGCGCCCTGCTGTGGATGGACATGGCGCACACGGCCGGCCTGATCGCGGCAGGGGTATTGAACGATCCGATGCCCTATGCGCACATCGTCACCACCACCACGCACAAGACGCTGCGCGGGCCGCGTGGCGGCATGATCCTGATCGGCCGCGACTTCGACAACCCCTTCGGCATCACGGCGCCCAAGAGCGGCCGTATCAAAAAAATGAGCGAACTGCTCGACTCGGCCGTCTTTCCCGGCACGCAGGGCGGCCCGCTCATGCACGTGATCGCGGCAAAGGCGGTGGCCTTCGGCGAGGCGCTCAAGCCGGAGTTCAAGGAATACGCCCGGCAGGTGGTGCGCAACGCCAAGGCGATGGCCGAAGCTTTTCTGGAGCGCGGCTACAACCTGGTCTCCGGCGGCACCGACAACCACCTGGTGCTGATCGACCTGCGCAACAAGGGTCTGACCGGCAAGGAAGCCGAAGCGCTGCTGGGCGAGGCGGGCATCACGGTGAACAAAAATATGGTGCCCTACGACGACAAGAGCCCCTTCGTCACCAGCGGCATCCGGATCGGCACGCCGGCCATGACCACGCGCGGCTTCAAGGAGGAAGAGTTTCGCCAGGTGGTGGACTGGATCGATCAAGTGCTCTCGCATCCCGGCGATGAGGCCCTGCGTCGCCGCATTCGTCAGGAAGTGGAAGCCCTGTGCCGCCAGTTCCCGCTGTACGACTTCGTGGTGGCCTGAGCAGGAACGCGCCGGCCGGTTTGTGGTTTTCAGCGTGATCAAATGGTTTGAGACGGGCCCGGCAGGGCCCCGATTCCATCACGGCCATGGCAGAGCGTACCCTGAGCCCGTCGGCCTATGCCGACCTGGTCGATCTCGGACGCCGGCTCTACGCGCGGGCGCTGGTGCGTCGTGAGCAGGAGCCCATCACCGATCCGCGCGGCCAGCCTATCGGATGGCTGCTGGACACCCGGATCCCGATGCTGGAAGGCGACACGTTCCGGGAAGTCGGCCGGGTGCTGGCCGAACGGGTGCGCGCGCGGGGCGTCCGCCAGGTTGCCGGCTTCGGCTTCGGCGCTTACGCGCTGGTCTGCGCCATCCTGTCGGCGCCGCCCCCGCCCGGTGCGCCGGAGTTGCGGGGCGGCTTCATCCGCGAGCAGCGCAAGCCCTACGGCCGCCACCGGCTGGTCGAAGGCCCGCTGAGCCGCGAGGAGCCCGTCGTACTGGTGGACGACATCCTGAACAGCGGCCGCAGTGCCGCCCGGGCCGTGGCGTTGCTGCGGAACGACGGCTTCGAGGTGTGCGGCGTGCTGACGCTGTTCAACTTCACCTGGAGCAGCGGCCGGAGTCGCCTGGAGGCCGAAGGGCTCTGGGTCGATTCGCTGCTGGACCTGAATCTGCGGGACGGACCCCGAAGCGCATCGGACTCGCTGTAGGTCCGCTGCGCGCTGTGCTGGAGTAAGCCATGAAACTGTTCGGATCGCGTAGTTCATCGCCAGCCACTACTTCTCCCCTGCCCCCTGCTCAGGGTGACGGTGCGCCCGCGGGGGCTGCACCGGAGGCCGACATGGCCGAAATGTCCTTTCTGGATCATCTGGAGGAGCTGCGCTGGCGGCTGATCAAAGGGCTGGCGGGTGTGCTGGCCTCGACGATCCTCTGCAGTTTCTTCAGCAAGTGGATCATCGACAACATTCTGCTGGGACCCACTCGCCCCGACTTTTTCATGTACCGGGTGTTTCACCTGGACGCCAAGCCGCTGGAACTGCTCAACCGCACGATCACCGGCCAGTTCTTTGCCCACATCGGTACCATTCTGTTCGTGGGCGTCATCATCGGCTCGCCCGTGCTCATCTATCAGATCTGGAAGTTCATCGAGCCCGGCCTGTATCCGCACGAAAAGCAGGGCATGCGCTTCGCCGCCGCCTTCGCCACGGGCTTTTTCATCCTGGGCGTGCTGTTCGGCTACCTGGTCATCACCCCCCTGGCCCTGCAGTTCTTCGCCAACTACACGATCTCCGAGCAGATCGTCAACCAGTTCGACATCACGAAGTACTTCAACATGGTCACGATATGGGCCTTCGGAGTGGGCCTGCTGTTCGAGTTGCCGGTAATCGTGTACTTCCTGGCTAAAATGGGCCTGATCACGGGCGATATGCTTCGCAAGGGCCGCCGCTACGCGCTGATCATCGCCCTGGTACTGGGTGCCCTGTTTACCCCGCCCGATCCGATTTCGCAGGTGCTTGTCGCCGTTCCGCTTTTGTTACTTTATGAATTGTCGATACATATAGCGACGATCGTAACCCGGCGCCGGGAAGAAGAACTGCGCCGTGCCCTGTACGGACCCTGAACCGCCATGAAGACGCCGCGACACAACCTGACGCCCCTGCTGCTGGTCCTGCTTCTGGGGCTGGGCATCGGGTTTGTTGCGCCTCGTAGCGACACATTTTTTGCGCTGCAGAAGCACTTCCGGATCTTCGGCGCACTCTACGAGACGCTGGTCACCGACTACATCGATCCGATCGATCCCGGCCGCCTCATGCGCAAGGGAATCGATGCCATGCTGGCCGAACTGGACCCGTACACCACGTTTTTCGACGAGGCGGATCGGGGTGAGATCGAACTGCTGACACGCGGTCGCTACGGCGGCGTCGGGCTGAACGTGGGTATTCGCAACGGCCGGCTCACGGTGCTGGCTCCCATCGAAGGAACGGCGGGTTATCGCCAGGGCATTCGCACGGGCGACATCATCACGCACATCGACGGCCAGCCCACCGACGGCCTGTCGCTGGAGACGGTGCGCCAGATGCTGCGCGGCCAGCCGGGCACCACGGTCACGCTGACCGTCGAGCGCGAAGGGGAGCCGCTGCCGCTCCAGTTCGTGCTGACGCGCGAAGAGGTCCAGCTCAAAAACGTCACGTACGTCGGTTTTCTGAACGACGACACGACGGAAGGACTGGGCTACATCCGGCTGGAACGGTTCGCGCTGGGCGCCGGCGACGAGGTGCGCCGGGCCATCGAACAGCTTCAGGCGGCGGGTCCGCTACGTGGTCTGGTGCTGGACCTGCGGGACAACCCCGGCGGCCTGCTGGAGGCGGCCGTCGAAGTGGCCGGGCTGTTCGTGCCGCAGGGCGCGCCGATCGTCTCGACGCGGGGCCGCACGCCGGACCGCACGCGGGTCTATCGCAACGAGTCGGCGCCGCTCTATCCCGATCTGCCGCTGGTGGTGCTGGTCAATGAGTTCAGCGCTTCGGCCAGTGAAATCGTAGCCGGCGCCATCCAGGATCTGGACCGTGGTCTGATCGTCGGGACGAACACCTACGGCAAGGGGCTCGTGCAGATCATCCGTCCGCTTCCGTACAACACGGCGCTCAAGCTGACCACCGCCGCCTACTACACGCCCAGTGGCCGTAGCATCCAGGCCATCGACTACAGCCGACACGACGGCCATGGCCAGCTCGTGCCCGACTCGCTGCGGCGCACCTACTACACGCGCAACGGCCGCGTCGTGCGCGACGGCCACGGCATCGAGCCCGACGTGGTGGTCGCACCACCGGAGCCCGGTCCGCTCGAAGCCGCGTTGCGTCGCCAGGCTGCCTTCTTCTTCTTTGCCAACTACTACGTGGCCCGGCATCCGGAGCCGCCCACGCCGGACGTCCGGGTGGACGATCGCATCCTGCAGGAATTCCGGGCCTGGCTGCACAGCCGGAACTTCGACTACCAGATCGCCGCCGAACACACGCTGGCCTCGCTGCAGACGCAACTGGAAGCGGCCGACTACATGCAGGCACTGGCGGCGTTGCAGAACGTCCGTGACGCGCTGACACAGGCAAAAAAGGCAGCGTTCGAGCGCGAAGTCGAAGCGTTGCGTCGCCAGATTCGCCAGGAGCTGCTGGCCCGCTACCTCTCGCCGGAGCAACGCACGCGCTACCTGCTGGCCGACGATCCGGTCGTGCAGCGGGCGGCCGAACTGCTTCGTGACACCCGGACCTACGCGGCCCTGCTGTCCCCGAACTGATGCAACCCACCTACCTGTTGCTTCTGCTGGGCATCGGGCTGCTGGGCGGCTTCCTGGCGGGCCTGATCGGCGTCGGCGGCGGGATCGTCTTTGCCCCTGTACTTTTCTTTTACTTCCAGGCCGTCGGCGTCCCGGCGTCGGTGGTCACCCCGTTGACGCTGGGTACCAGTCTGTTCTGCACGCTGCTGGCCTCGCTCAGCAGCGCCTGGTTTCAGTACCGGCGACAGGCCGTCGTCCCCGCCGTGGCGCTCGGCGCCGGGCTGTTCAGCGCGCTGGCCATTACGCTCACCACGCGCTACGTCACCACCCAGCCCTGGTACAACGGAACGGCCTTCCGGCTGGTCTTCGGACTCGTACTGCTGGCGGTCGCGCTGCGTATGCTGCGCGGTGAGGCGCAAAATCCGGGCACCACGACCACCTTTCGTCTGCGCTGGCCTGTGCTGGCGGGCGCCGGGACGGTGGCCGGCGCCGTGGCTGCTGCGGCCGGCGTGGGTGGCGGCATCATCCTCGTGCCCCTCTATCATCGGCTGCTGGGCCTTCCCATGCACCGGGCGGTCGGCACCTCCAGCGCCACGATCGTGCTGATCTCGCTGGTGGGGATTTTCAGCTATGCACTCGCCTCACCTGCTGCCCCGATCGGCATGCCCACGCTGGGCCATGTGGATGTGCTGCACGGGCTGCTGCTGGCCGTGCCTGCCACCATCAGCGCCCGCTTCGGCGTGCAGACCGCCCATCGTCTCCGCACCGTCTGGCTCCGCCGCATCTTCGCCGTGCTGGCCATCTTCATCGCCGGCCGCCTGCTGCTGCAGGCTTTGAGCCAGATCTGGTAAGCCATCTTCTGGCGCTGCGCCAGAACTAACTACTGGAAAATCCAATGCTGCTACCTGCTTCCCAGCCTTTCCGGCTAATCTTAAAGCAGGTTTCACCTTCACGTCGAAATTCCGATGGGCATTTTATCCTGGATTGTGATGGGATTGCTGGCGGGCGCGCTGGCGCAATGGATCATGCCGGGCAAAGACCCGGGCGGCATCATCGTAACCATTCTCATTGGCATTGTCGGGGCCCTGATCGGCGGCTTCCTGGCCGGGCTGCTGGGTATCGGAGAAGGACGTGCCGTCGATTTCGACCTGGGTAGTCTGATTCTGGCCGTAATCGGAGCGTTGATTTTGCTCTGGCTTTATCGCAAGGTTGCAGGCCGTCCCGCCTGACCCTATCCCATCACCAGCACGGCGGCGCCCTGGAGCTGGCCTTCGCGGAGTCGCCGAAGCGCCTCGTTGGCCTCCTCCAGCGGGAAGCAGGTCACCTCGGTACGTACGGGAATGGTGGGCGCCAGCTTCAGGAATTCCTCGCCATCCTGGCGCGTCAGGTTGGCCACCGAGCGAATAACGCGCTCCTCCCAGAGGAGCCGATAGGGAAACGAGGGGATGTCGCTCATGTGGATCCCGCCGCACACCACCACGCCGCCCTTATCCACCGAGCGCAACGCCTCGACCACCAGCGCCCCTACCGGTGCGAAGATCAACGCGGCATCGAGTGGTTCCGGCGGACGCTCCGTCGAGGCACCGGCCCAGACGGCTCCCAGTTTTCGGGCAAAATCCTGCGCGGCCGTGTCGCCGGGCCGGGTGAAGGCGTAGACCTGCTGGCCGCGGGCCACGGCCACCTGGATGATCAGATGCGCGGCCGCGCCAAAGCCGTACAGACCCAGGCGCTCGACGTGCGGTCCGGCCAGCCGATAGGTGCGGTAGCCGATCAGTCCGGCACACAGCAGCGGTGCCGCGTGCGGCGCGTCGTACACGTCGTCGGGGAGTGGATAGCAGTAGTCGGCAAGAGCCGTGGTGAACTCGGCAAAGCCACCGTCGCGCGTGTAGCCGGTGAAGCGGGCATTCGGACACAGGTTCTCCTGGCCGCGACGGCAGTAGCGGCACGTTCCGCATGTTTCGGCCAGCCAGGGCACGCCCACGCGGTCGCCCTCCCGAAAGCGGGTCACGCCTTCCCCCAATCGCACCACCCGCCCCACAATCTGGTGGCCCGGGATCAGCGGCAGCTTGGGCTCGGGCAACTCGCCATCCACGATGTGCAGATCGGTGCGGCACACGCCGCACGCTTCCACCCGAAGCAACACTTCGCCCGGGCCGGGTGCGGGCACGGGCAGTTCGCGAAGCACGAGCGGGCGTCCGGGGGCCTCCAGCACCATGGCCCGCATGGTAGCAGGCAGCGCACGCGTCATGACCGTCCTCAATCCATCTGGGCCAGCAGTTCTGCAAAGACGGCGTTTGTCCAGCCGAAGCCGATCTCGTTCGACGTATAGCCGTAGCGCAACGCCACGTCGGAGCGGCGCTGCACCACGTCGTACTTCTCCAGGATCACGCCGGTTCGCTCGAAGTCTTCCACCACCATCAAAACGAACTTGGCCGTGAGCCGATCGGCCGCTTCGTCGTAGCCATAGCGACGGAGGCCTTCGACGGCAATCAGGTAGAGCGGGGCCCAGCCGTAGGGCGCATCCCACTGGCTCCCGCTGATGTGCGTGCTGGTGAGCAGGCCGCCGGGCGCCTCCAGCAAATACAGGTTGGCCGCCACGCGGGCCGCCTGCTCGGGCGAGGCCATGCCCACCCAGAGCGGATAGAACGTGGTGGCAAACACGTAATCGCTGCGACGCCCCGTCCGGAAGTTGTAGTCGAAGTACAGGCCGCGCTCGGGGTCCCACAGGTAGCGATCGACCCGTTCGCGCCGCACCTCGGCCCGGGCACGCCATGCGGCGGCGGCCGCCGTGTCGTCCAGGATTTCGTGAATGCGGGCCAGGTCCGTCTCCATCCGGTACAGCAGGGCGTTCAGCCCCACCGGCGCATAGTGGATGATGTCCACACTGAACGGGCCGAAGCGATTGGACGGATCGAAGCCCGACTCGCGCATCGAGCGGTCGCCCTTGTAGAAAAGCGGCGTCAGCGAATCGGCCTCGGCCACGTAGTAGAGCGATTCGTCGTAGGCCGTTACCTCGTGCGTGCGGTAGTATTCGCGGACGCGGTCGTAGTGCGTGCGCCCCTGCGCGTCGCGCTCGCCGGCCACCACTTCGGGTGCCGGCCCTTCGCCCAGATCGTAGTAGCGGGAAAGTCCCGTCTCGCCGGCCAGATGGGGCGGCGTGGTCCAGTAGGCGTAGTAGCGCTCGATGAGCGGGGCGGCCGCGGCCAGCCAGTCGCGGTCCTGCGTGTGTTCGTAAACGGCCAGCACCATGGCGCTCAGGAACGGCGGCTGTGAGCGCGTCAGGTAGTAGGTACGGTTGGCGTTGAGCACCTTGCCGTAGTGGCGCACCTGATAGAGATGGTTGTCCGTCATGGCCTTCGCCAGGTCGATGCGCCCGTCACGCAACAACCCCACCACGATGAAATAGCTGTCCCAGCCGTACATCTCGTTGAAACGGCCGCCCGGCACCACGTACGGTTCCGGCAGATAGAGCAAGCCGTGCGGGTGGATTTCATCCAGATGGGCCACCGGATCCTCGGGCAACACGCGCAGCACGATCTGCTGCAGCACCGAGTCGGGCAATTCCTGCTGAAGCCGATGCCACACCGCCGCCGAGTCTTCCGTGGCGGCGATATAGAGCGGCCAGGGCGTGCCGGGTTCGTGTTCGATCTTGGGATCCTGCACGGCCGCCAGCAGGTCACGGTGCGAGCGCGTCAACACGTCCCAGCTCTGGCGGATGTAAGCACGCACCGCTTCGATGCGCTCGGACGATGGCAGCGGCACATGGCAGGCGGCTCGGTCCTGCGCCCGAAGCGTCGGGATCAGGCCGAGTAGCAGAACGGGTAGCCAGACGGCTCGAAATCGCATGGCTTGCTCCGGATTGGTTTGCGCCTCAGTAACGCGCCGGCGTCCGGGCGGCCTCCAGGGCTTTCTGGATGAAGGCGCGCAGGTCGTCGTTGGCCGTAGCCAGATCTTCGTCGCGCAGGTACATCATGTGACCGCTGCGGTAGCCCTTGAAGAAGAGCCGGTCGCGCAGTTTGCCGCTCGGATCGAGCTGCCACAGCGTGTACCTGGCCGAGAAGTAGTCGGTCCCCCCGTCGAAGTAGCCGGCCTGCACCAGCACGTGCAGATAAGGGTTCTGTGCCATGGCGCGTCGGAGCTGCTCGCCGGTTTCGTCGCCCTCCCGGTTCCAGGGGCGCACCGGCCCGAAGATCCAGTATTCCAGGTCGGTGCGGAAGCCCAGCACCTCACGCAGGTAGTAGTTGATGGCCGGCGTGAAGGCGTGATTCCAGGCGCTGAGCGCCGGATCATGGTCGAAGCGCTCGCCACCGGCCTGGCGATCGATGCCCCGGTAGCGCGAGTCCAGCCGGCCGATGGTGAGCCCTTCGTCGCGTAGCAGTTCCTTCCAGAAGACGTTGCGCGGCACGGCCAGGTTGTACTGGAGCACCACCGCCTCGGAAAGGCCCGCGTAGGTAGCCACGCGACGGGCGATCTCACGCCGACGTTCCGGTTCCAGAAAGCCGCCCCGCACCAGCGCGGGCAGGTACTCCTCCACGGTGAACGTCTCCACCTCCGGAAGCAGGTCTTCCAGGTCACGCTGCTGGAGCTCGGGTACCAGCTTCCGGTGATACCAGGCAGCCGCGGCGTAGTACGGCAGAAGCAACGCCTGGCCTACCGGACCGTCCCGCTCGATGCCCAGACCGGTGGGCGAGACCAGAATGACGCCGTTCAGGTACATCCAGTGGCGTTCCTGCAACGCGCCGGCCAGCCCGGCCACGCGGGTCGTGCCATAGCTTTCGCCGATCAGGAACTTGGGCGAGCGCCAGCGCCCGTGCCGACTCACCCAGGCGGCAATCCAGTCGGCCAGGTAGGTGACGTCTTCGTTGACCCCGAAGAATTGCCGCCGGTCCACCGTGTCACTCAGAATGCGCGAAAAGCCTGTGTTGACGGGGTCCACATAGACGATGTCGGCCACATCCAGAATGGAATACGGGTTTTCCTCAATGCCGTAAGGCTGAATCGGGAAGCCCTCCGGGTCGATGCGCACGCGGCGCGGACCGGTGTAGCCGATGTGCATCCAGACCGAAGCCGAGCCGGGTCCGCCGTTGAACGAGAAGATCAGAGGCCTTCGGGAGCGGTCCTGCACGTCCTCCCGCTCGTAATACACGTAGAACATCGTGGCGATCGGCCGCCCCCATGCGTCCCATACCGGTTGCATGCCGGCCTCGGCCCGATAGGGAATGCGCTGGCCCTTCACGGTGACCGTGTGGCGGGTAACCACGGTGGTATCGATCGGCGGTCGCCGGAGCTGCGCCTCGGCCGCCACGGCTACCAGCCATCCTATCAGAATAAAAATGGCTATGCGCTGCATGGTCTCTGGACTTTGCTCGTGTGATGCCGACAATATCCAGCGCCTGAATTTTTCCTGCAATGCGCTGGCCGGGAAAATCCCTGTCACATTCGCCTGCAATTTTTTTTGCTCATCCCGGAACCCCCGCTTCGGCCATCCGTTGAGGCTATCGTTAACGTTACTTTACACGACGTCACCTCCTGCGGTCTGGCCGCTTCCGGGTTGCTCTTCAC
Organism: Rhodothermus marinus; assembly: GCF_009936275.1. NCBI lineage: Bacteria > Pseudomonadati > Rhodothermota > Rhodothermia > Rhodothermales > Rhodothermaceae > Rhodothermus > Rhodothermus marinus. Next base: position 123,201 of record NZ_AP019797.1, on the reverse strand, counting down.
GGGTACTGCGGGTTTCGGTTTGCGCTGCGCGAGGCGACACAACACCAAAGGTATCATGGCTCAACGAGGACGCGTCAAGTGGTTCAACATCGACAAAGGCTACGGCTTTATCGAACCCAATGACGGCAGCAAGGACGTATTCGTCCACCGCAACAACGTGCCCGGCCTTGGCTGGGACGAAGGGCTTCGCGAAGGCGAAGAGGTTTCCTACGAGGTCGAGCGCACGCCCAAAGGGCTCAGCGCGATGAACGTCGAACGTCTCTCGCGGTCGTCCGAACTGTTCTAACCACGCCATCAACGCGTGACGATAAACGCCCGGTCTGCACAGGCCGGGCGTTTTTTTGTTCAGACCGATCTGTTGCAGGTTCGTCAAAAACCCGTCCGAACCTGTGCCCGCCTCCCCCATTGATGTACCATGCATGGTTGAACAAATAAAACGGGAGGCAATTATGGGACGCGTTCTGTTCGTCGTCACGAATCATAGCGAACTGGGTAACACAGGGCAGAAGACGGGCTATTATCTGTCGGAGGTGGCCCACCCGTTCCACGTGCTGCACGAGGCCGGCTATGAGATCGACTTCGTCAGCCCGAAGGGCGGCAAGGCCCCCATGGACCCGAAGAGCTACAAGCTGGACGACCCGATCAACAAGGCCTTCTGGGAAATGCACGGCAAGCGGCTGGATGAGACGCTGGCGCCCGAGCAGGTCGATCCGTCCCGTTACGTGGCAATCTTCTACGCGGGCGGCCACGGCACGATGTGGGATTTTCCCGAAAGTGAAGCGATCGCCCGTATTGCCGCCAGCATCTACGAGCGGGGCGGCGCCATCGGGGCCGTGTGCCACGGGCCGTCCGGCCTGATCCCGATCAAGCTGTCCAACGGGCGGCCGCTCGTCGAAGGACGCCGGATCAACTCGTTCACGAACGAAGAGGAGCAGGCCGTACAGCTGGACAAGGTCGTGCCCTTCCTGCTGGAGACGCGTCTGAAGGAGCTGGGGGCCATCCACGTGTCGGTGAAGAACTTCGCCGCCCACGTGGAGGTGGACGATCGGATCGTGACGGGCCAGAACCCGGCCTCGGCCGAAGGGGTGGGCCGCGCGCTTGTCGAGGTCCTGAATCGCCTGAGCGTGCCGGCCTGAGGGCCGCACGCCTGACCCGGCAGCCGGCCGGATGTCCCGCCGGGGCATCCGGCCTTTTTGATTAAAAGCCGGGCAAGGCGAATCCCGCGACCGGGGCCGGCGTTCGCCTACCGCAACGCTTTAGAAAAAAACCGCACCGCCGGCCATGGAAGGTCCTGCGTTCGTGCCTGCCTACAACCGTCCGAAAAAGCCGGGCATCTGGATGAACTTCGACGACACGGTGTCCATCTACTACGTGGTGGGCCCTGACGATACGTTCGAAGACGCCGCGCAGGCGCTCTTCCGGCTGCTGCGCGAAGCCCAGGAGCGCTTTCCCGACTGGCCGCGCCTGCTCTTTCTGGACATCGTCGGGCACGAAGGCGACCGGGCCGGCTTCGACGACGACTTTTTCGAGTTTCAGCAGGACTTTCTGTTCTCGACACTGGCGCCGTTCGTGACCGCGCTCGACACGCCGCTGACCGGTCCGCTGCTCAATCCGGCCCCTCAGCGCAACGACCTCCCGGACCGCCTCGTCATCCGCACCCCGGGAGCGAATTAATCCACGGCCGTCTCCGGCAACCACTCGATCCGCACGGGCACCGTCCCACTGCGCACCATCCCCAGGGCACGGGCGGCGGCATACGACACGTCAATAATCCGACCCGGGACGTGCGGTCCCCGATCGTTGATGCGCACCACCACAGAGCGGCCATTTCGGAGATTGGTCACGCGCACGCGTGCGCCAAAAGGCAACGTGGGATGCGCGGCCGTCAGCGCCTCGGGATCAAACGCCTCGCCACTGGCCGTTCGCTGCCCGGCCCATCGCGCACCATAGTAACTGGCCCGACCTTCTGCCACGTAAAGCGCTACCTGCAGCGTATCCGGTCCCGGCCCGCGCCGCGCTTCCGGAGTCGGCACGCGTCCGGCCACCAGCGCCAGCAAGCCGATCCAGAGTCCCCAGAAAAGCAGCCGTCCGTGCTGCATAGCGCTCCGCCGTGCTTAGCGTTTCGAGCGTCCTACGTCGTGCCGACTTTCAGGATTCAGGCTTGCGCTTCCGCGTCGCAGGTCGTAAGCTTGGGTGCCGGCCTTCTGCTTTTGCCTGAACGAGCCATGCTGGTGCAGGACGTCATGCAGCGTCCGGTGCAGACCATCGCACCGGACGCCACGCTCGCGGCCGCCTATCGGCTGATGCAGGAGCGTGCCATCCGCCACCTGCCCGTCGTCGACGAAGGGCGTCTGGTGGGCATCGTCACCGACCGGGATCTGCGCCTGGCCACCAGTGCGCTGCACCCCCATCCGTTTCCACCGGATGCCCGGGTCGCCTCGGTCATGCAGCGCCGCGTGGTCACCGCCGCGCCGCTCGATCCGGTGGAAGAAGCGGCCCGTCTGATGCGCATGCGCCGCATCGGTTGCCTGCCCGTACTCGACGGCGACGAACTGGTGGGCATCGTTACCGTAACCGACCTGCTCGAGGCGCTTTTGCGCCTGAGCGGCGCCGACCGCCCCAGCGGCCGGATCGAAGTGCGCCTGGCACACACGCCCGGTCGCCTGGCCGCCCTGGCCTCGGCCGTGGCCGCCCACCACGTGAACATCCTTTCCATTCTCTCCTACCCGGAATCTTCCGAATGGCTGCGCGTGGTGCTGCGCGTCGATACGAACCGGACACACCCGCTGGCCGACACGCTCCGACAGGAAGGCTTCGAAGTCATCTGGCCCCCGCACAAACCGTGGTCTCCGTCGTCTATCACCCGGACTACCTGACCTACTGCTTCGGCCCGGAGCACCCGTTCAGCCCGGTGCGTCTGGAAATGCTCTGGACGCTCCTGGAGGCGCTGGGCTGCGCGCCGACGCCGATCCGACCGCCGGAGGCTACCCGCGAAGAGGTACTCCGCGTGCACGCCGAGGACTACGTGGCGCGCGTCGAGGCGGCCTCGCGCGGCGAATACGTGCCCGATGCCGAGGCGTTCGGCCTCGACACACCCGACGTGCCCGTGTTTCCCGACATGGACCGGGCCGCCCGTGTGCTGGTAGGCGGCACGCTGCACGGCGCCCGCCTGATCGCCGACGGCCGGGCCACTACCGTGCTCCAGCTCGGCGGTGGCTTTCACCACGCCCACCCGGCCCGCGCCTCGGGCTTCTGCGTCTACAACGACCTGTCCATCGCCATCCGGGCGCTGACCGACGCCGGACTGCGCGTGGCCTACATCGACATCGACGTCCACCACGGCGACGGCGTGCAGGCCATCCACTACCGGGAAGACACGGTGCTGACGATCAGCCTGCACGAAACCGGCCAGTACCTGTTTCCGGGCACGGGATTCATCGACGAGATCGGCGAGGGCCGCGGCCAGGGCTTTTCGCTGAACGTACCGCTTCAGCCGTTCACTGACGACGAAAGCTACCTGGAAGTCTTCGAGCGCGTCGTGCCCCACGCGCTCGTGATGTTTCGGCCCGACGTGCTCGTCGTCCAGTGCGGCGCCGACGCCCACTTTCAGGACCCGCTGGCCGACCTGCTGCTCTCGACGCGCGCCTACGAGCAGCTCTTCCGACGCCTGAAGGCGCTGGCCGACGAACATACCGGCGGCCGTGCACTCTTTACGCTGGGCGGCGGCTACGACTTCGACGCCACGGTACGCGTCTGGGCCCTGCTGTATCTGGTCCTGCAGGACCGACCGCTTCCGGAGCGGCTTCCTCTTAGCTGGCGCATCGAATGGGAACAGCGCCTGGAGCGTCCCCTTTCACCCACGCTGCACGACACGGCCCGGCCGCTCACGCTCACGCCCGAACGCCGCCGCCAGATCGCCCAGCAAAACCTGCACACGGCTCGACGCCTCATGGACACCCTCGCCTATTACTGGTACTGAAAAACGCAACCCGCCATGGCCGAACGTCCACTCCTGGGAGGCCTCGAAGCCGGCGGCACCAAGTTCGTCTGCGCCGTCGGGACCGGCCCGGACGACATCCGGGCGCTCGAACGCTTTCCCACCACGACGCCCGAGGAAACGCTCGGCCGCGTGATCGACTTCTTCCGGCGCCAGCCCGAGCCGATTGCGGCACTGGGCATTGGCTCGTTCGGCCCCGTCGATCCCGATCCGGGCTCGCCCACCTACGGCTACATCACGACCACGCCGAAGCCCGGCTGGGCGCACACCGACGTGGCGGGCACGCTGCGCCGCGCGCTGAACGTGCCCGTGGCGTTCGACACCGATGTGAACGCCGCCGCCCTGGGCGAGCAGCGCTGGGGGGCCGGGCGCGGCCTGCACACGTTCGTTTACCTGACGATCGGCACGGGCATCGGCGGCGGGGTCATCGTCAACGGCCGGCGCCACCACGGCCACCAGCATCCCGAGATCGGCCACCTGTTCGTGCCCCGCCTGCCCGGCGACGATCGCCCCGGCCACTGCCCCTTCCACGGCGACTGCCTCGAGGGACTGGCCTCCGGACCGGCCATCGCGGCCCGGTGGGGCCGACCGGCTCCGGAACTTCCTCCCGAGCATCCGGCCTGGGACGAAGTGGCCCATTACCTGGCCTTCGGGCTGGCCAACCTGATCCTGACGCTCTCGCCCCAGCGCCTCATCCTGGGGGGCGGCGTCATGCACCAGACGCACCTGTTTCCGCGCATCCGCCACCACGTGGCCGCCTGCATCAACGGCTATGTAGCGCTGCCCGACCTCGACACGTTCATCGTCCCGCCGGCGCTTGGCGACCGCGCCGGCGTGCTGGGTGCCCTCGCCCTGGCCGAAGAAGTGGTGCCCTGGCCTTAAGTATGGAATCCTCTGAATCGCTACGTGGTAAGCAGAAAAAAAACAACACCCCGTCTTTTAGAAGCTATGGATGTGCTTGGCTCGGCAAAGGTGAATCGGAGGGTCTTTGAAGTTACATCGCTTTTCGAGCAGACCGATGAAAAGCGTTTCTGGCTGACACGTACTCCTGCGGAACGACTGCAGGCGGTTGAACTTATGCGCCAGGTTCTCTATGGCTACGATCCATCTACCGTCCGACTTCAAAGAGTTCTTGAGATTACTCAACGCGGCTCAGGTTGAGCGTCTTCACTACCGCCATTGACGCCGCACTTCTCACTCCACCCATCGGTACACGCGCACGTAGTCGACCACGAGCTGGGCCGGGAAGGCCTCCGGATCGACGCCCTGCTGGCCGCCCCAGGTGCCACCAACGGCGATGTTCATGATCAGGTGGAACGGCTGATCGAAGGGCCAGTGGCGCCAGTCGGCATCGGGGTTGGTCAGGCGCTCGTTCGGAAAGCGATAGTAGAGCGAATCGTCCACAAACCAGCGAATCTCCTCGGGCGTCCACTCGATCGCATAAACGTGGAAGTCCGTGCGTGCGGTGGGTACCCGGATGCTTCCGCCCCGCTGCGTACCCAGCAGGTGGTTATAGGCCTTCGTGTGAACGGTACCGTGCACCACATCGGGATTGAAGCCGACGTGCTCCATGATGTCGATCTCGCCGTTGTCGGGCCAGTAGGCGCTGCCGTAGGTCTGGCGATCCGGAAGCATCCAGATGGCCGGCCAGGTGCCCCGTCCCGAAGGAAGCCGCGCTCGAATCTCGAAGCGCCCGTAGGTCCACGAGGCCTTTCCGCGCGTCACCAGCCGGGCCGACGTATACTCACGCCCCTCGTAGGGCTCATGCCGCGCCTCGATGATGAGCACACCCCCGCCCACGCGGGCGTTTTCGATCCGCGCCCGCGTGTAGTACTGCAACTCCTGGTTACCCCAGCCGTGACCGCCCACGTCGTAATCCCATTTTTCCGGATCCGGAAGTCCGCTGTAATCGAACTCGTCGGACCAGACCAGCTCCCAGTGGGGCGCTTTGTCCGATCTGTCGCTTCCCAGCATCGAGCACCCGATCAGGACGCTCAGCAGAAATGCAACCTGGCGCATCATTTTCTTCAATTTGATCAGAGGCATGGTACACATCAAAACGTCTCCGGTCAAGCCCGCAAGCTCCATCTCGATGTTGCATTCGTTAACCGATCTGTCCTATCTTGGTTAACATGAAGGAAGTGGCGTTGCTGGCCTGTCTGGACGAGACGTTCACGAGCGGAGCGCTGCTGGCGCGGCGGCTGGGACTGAGCCGCGTGGCCGTCTGGAAGCAGGCCCACCGGTTGCAGGAAGCCGGCTACCCGATCGAAGTCGTGCAGGGCCGGGGCTATCGGCTACGACCGGGGAGTCCCGCCCCGCACCTGCTGCAACCGCTCCTGCAGGGACGCTTTGGCCGGGCCTACCGTTATCTGGGCCGCACCACAAGCACCCAGGACGAGCTGCGGGCCTGGGCCGAGGCGGGCGCGCCTGAAGGGGCCATCGTGCTGGCCGAGCAGCAGACCGGGGGCCGGGGCCGGCGCGGCCGCCGGTGGGTCAGTCCACCGGGCGCCGGCCTGTACTTTTCGGTGCTGCTGCGCCCCCGCCTGCCGCTGACCGATCTGCTGCGGCTGTCGCTGGCGGCCGGCGTGGCGCTGGCCGAAACGGCCGAAGTGGGCGGCCTGAAATGGCCCAACGACCTGCTGGCCCCCGACGGCCGCAAGCTGGCGGGCGTCCTGGTCGAAGCCGACCTGCGCGGCGAGGAAGTGCGCTACCTGCTGCTGGGCATCGGCCTGAACGTGCACGAAGCCCCGCTGCCGCCCGAGGCCGCCTGCCTCGAGACCTACCGGCCCGGCCTGCGGCGTGTGGACCTGCTGGCGCGGCTGCTGGCCCGCCTGGAGCACTGGTACGACCGCCTGACCGACGCCGGGGCCGTGCTCGACGCCTGGCGTCGTTTCAGCTACACGCTGGGCCGCCCGGTACGCATCGAGACCCCGACCGGACCGGTGGAAGGGCTCGCCGAAGATGTCGAGCCTTCCGGAGCGCTCCGCGTGCGTCTGCCCGACGGCACCCGCCGAACGGTCTCGGCCGGCGACGTCGCCCTCCTGCAACCCGTTGCTACCAACCCCTGACCAACCCGTAGACGACACCATGGAAATCGCCTGGGATCGACTGGTGGCCGACGCGCTCGAAGACCGGCCGCCCACACGCGACGTGGCCCGCGCGCTGTTGCAGCTGCCCGACGAAGACACGCTGCGGCTTGTCGAGGCGGCCTGGCGCGTGCGTCGGCATTTTTTCGGTAACCGCGTCAAGGTCAACGTACTGCTCAACGCCCAGAGCGGCATCTGTCCGGAAGACTGTCACTACTGCTCCCAGTCGCGCATCTCGAAGGCGCCGATTCCACGCTACCGCATGCTGTCGGTCGAAGAAATCCTCGACCGCGCGCGCAAAGCCCATGCGGCCGGCGCCCAGCGCTTCTGCATCGTGACCTCGGGCCGTGGACCGCACCGGCGCGAACTGGAAGCCGTACTCGAAGCCACGCGCCGCATCAAGGCCGAACTACCGCTGGAAATCTGCGCCTGCATGGGCATCCTGGACGAAGAGCAGGCACGTCAGCTCAGAGAAGCCGGCGTGGACGCCTACAACCACAACCTGAACACGAGCCCGCGCCACTACGCGCGCATCTGCTCGACGCACACCTTCGAGGACCGCATCCGAACCGTGCAGACCGCCCTGAAAGCGGGGCTGCAGACCTGCACGGGCGTCATCCTGGGCATGGGAGAAACCGACGAAGACGTGCTCGACATGGCCTACGCGCTGCGTGAGGCCGGCGCCACGTCGATCCCGGTCAACTTTCTGATTCCGATCAAGGGCACCCCGCTGGGCGACGGACAGACCGTCCGCCACCTGACGCCCTGGGCCTGCCTGCGCTACCTGTCGGTGTTCCGGTTCGTCAACCCGAAGGCGGAGATCCGGGCCTCGGCCGGGCGTGAGCTGCACCTGCGGAGCCTCCAGCCGCTGGCGCTCATGGTGGCCAACAGCCTGTTTCTGGGCGACTACCTGACCGAAAAAGGTCAGGCGGCCGAGGCCGACTGGCAGATGATCGAAGACCTGGGTTTCGTGCCCGAAACGCCCCAACCGGCCCGCCCCCATGGAGTGGCTCACCCGGCAACTCCGGCAGCTTGAGGCGAAAGGACTGCGCCGCACGCTCCGGCCGCTTGCGGCCGGTCCGTACGTGGAACGTGACGGCCGCCGCCTGCTGAACCTGGCCTCGAACGACTACCTGGGGCTGAGCACGGATCCGCGCCTGACGGCGGCCGCCCGCGAAGCGCTGGAGCGCTGGGGCGTCGGCGCCGGAGCCGCCCGGCTGGTGGTGGGCGACCGCCCCGTGCACGAAGCGCTCGAGGCGGCCCTGGCCGCCCTCAAGGAAACCGAAGCCGCCCTGGTGTTTCCGAGCGGCTACGCGGCCAACGTGGGCGTGCTCTCGGCGCTGGCGGGTCCGCGCGACCAGATCTTTGCGGACGCGCTCAACCACGCCAGCCTGAACGACGGCGCCCGGCTCAGCCGCGCCCACTTCCGCTACTACCGCCACCGCGACCTGGAGCAACTCGAGCGGCTCCTGCAGGGGCCCGGACCGGCCCCGGGCGGCCGCCGCTTCATTGTGACGGATGCCATCTTCAGCATGGACGGCACGGTGGCGCCGCTTCCGGAGCTGGCCGAACTGGCCGCCCGCTACGACGCCGTGCTCGTCGTGGACGACGCGCACGGCACCGGGATCGTGGGCCCCGAAGGCCGGGGCACCGCCCATCATCTGGGCGTGGCCGATCGGATTCCCGTGCAGGTGGCCACGCTCTCGAAGGCGCTGGGCGTGCAGGGCGGCGCCGCGCTGGGATCGCGGACGCTCGTCGACTACCTGCTGCACCGCGCCCGCGCCTTCATCTACAGCACGGGGATTTCGCCCGTGCTGGCCGCCGCGGCGCTGGAGGCCGTCCGTCTGGTGCAGTCCGACGAAGGCGCGCGGCGGCGACACCGGCAACAGGCGCACGTCGCCCGTCTGAAGGCCGGGCTCGAAGCCCTGGGCTACACGGTCCGGCACGAACCACCGGCGCCCATGCTGGCCGTGCTGGTAGGGACGCCCGAGGCGGCGCTGCGCCTGTCGACGCTGCTGGAAACGCGCGGCGTGCTCGCCCCGGCCATCCGGCCGCCGACGGTGCCGCCCGGCACCAGCCGGATCCGACTGGCCCCCATGGCCACGCACACCGACGACGACATCGAGGCGGCCCTGGCCGCCTTTCCCGAAGCCGAAGCGATCCAGCCCCATGTTGCCTGAACAGTCCCTGACCACACCGCTCCCTGCAACAACCACCGCCGCACCGGCGCGGCGAGCGGCCGTGCTGGGCGTGGGCGCGGCGCTTCCGGCCCACCGCGAGCCGAGCACCGAAACCGAGCGCCGCCTGGGCCTGCCGCCGGGCTGGATCGCCCGGCGCACGGGCATCCGGGAGCGTCCGCTCGTGGGCCCCGACGAAGCCACGAGCGATCTGGCCGTCCGTGCCGGGGCGGCCGCGCTGGCACAGGCCGAGCTGTCCCCCGAGCGCATCGGCCTGCTGCTGCTGGCCACGAGCACGCCCGACCACCTGCTGCCACCGACGGCGCCCGTCGTGACCCATCGCCTGGGGCTGAAGCGGGCGGGCGCCGTCGATCTGGCCGGCGCCTGCAGCGGCTTCCTGTATGCGCTGGCGCTGGCCGACGGCTATGTGCGCCTGCAGCGTACCTGCGTGCTCGTGATCGGCGCCAACGTGCTCAGCCGCCGCACCAACCCCGACGACCCGAAAACCTCGGCGCTTTTTGCCGACGGGGCCGGCGCCGTCGTACTCGGTCCCTCGGAGGGCCCGCGCGGCATCGTGGCCTGCTGGCTGGGCGCCGACGGCTCCTGCTGGGACGACCTCTACATCCCGGCCGGTGGAAGCCGCCGACCGCTCACGCCCGAACGCGTGGCCCGCGGCGAACACCTCATGTATATGAAAGACGGCCGCGCGCTCTTCCGACGGGCCGCCACCGGCATGGCCGAAGCCGGGCGACGCGTGCTCCAGCAGGCCGGCCTCGACCTCGACGACGTCGCCTGGTGGATTCCGCACCAGGCCAACCTCCGGCTGATCGAAGAAGCCCGCCGGCAACTGGGCATGCCCGAAGCGCGCACCGTCAACCTCGTCGATCGGATCGGCAACAGCTCGGCCGCCACGATTCCGCTGGCGCTGGCGCTCGAAGCGCATCGCTTCGCCCCCGGCGACCTGCTGCTGCTCACGGCCGTGGGCGCCGGACTGCTTTCGGCCGCCGTGCTGATCCAATGGTAAATCGTCGATCTACGATGAAAGAAACCCGCACGATCATCGACGCGCTCGACGAGCTGGCCCCCGAAACGCTCGTCACCTGGGACAAGACCTACGTCTGGCATCCCTTCACGCCCATGAAGCAGTACATGGCCGGAGATCCGGTCATCATCCGGCGCGGCCGGGGCGTGAAGCTCGAAGACATTCACGGCAACTGGTACTACGACGGCACCTCGTCGATCTGGCTGAACGTGCACGGCCACAACGTGCCCGAACTGAACGCGGCCATCGAGGCGCAACTCCGGCGCGTGGCACACGCGACCATGCTGGGCCAGGCGAACGTGCCCGCCGTCGCGCTCGCCAAACGGCTGATCGATGTGGCCCCGAAGGGTCTGCAGCGCGTCTTCTACTCCGACAGCGGCGCCACGGCCGTCGAGATCGCGCTCAAGATGGCCGTGCAGTTCTGGGCCAACCAGGGCCGGCGCACGAAGCGCTACGTGCTCGGTTTTCTGAACAACTACCACGGCGACACGCTGGGGGCCGTGGGCGTGGCGCCCGACCCGCTCTTTCACTGGCCGTTTCTGGACCTGCTGCCCGGCCACCCACGCGTGCCCTACCCCTACCCGCACGATCGACTGGCCGAAAGCCTCGAAGCCGTCGAAGACGTGCTGCGCACGCGCCGGGACGAGCTGGCGGCTGTGATCGTCGAGCCCGTCGAAGGCGCCGGAGGCATCCTGCCCGCTCCGCCGGGCTTTCTGCGGGAGCTGCGCACGCTGTGCGACCGCTACGACGTACTGCTGATCGTCGACGAAGTGGCGACCGGCTTCGGGCGCACGGGCCGGCTCTTTGCCTGCGAGGCCGACGGCATCACGCCCGACCTGCTCTGTCTGGGCAAAGGGCTGACCGGCGGCTACCTGCCGCTGGCCGCCACACTCACGACCGAACGGGTCTTCGAGGCGTTTCTGGGCGAAGTCGAGGAGCGCAAGACGTTCTTCCACGGCCACTCCTACACGGGCAATCCGCTGGGCTGCGCCGTGGCGCTGGCCAGTCTGGAGCTGCTGCTCGAACGACTCCCTGCGCTCCCGGCTAAAGTCGAACGCCTTCGGGCCGGACTGGCCCCGCTGGCCGATCATCCGTTCGTGGCCGAAGTGCGCCAGGCTGGATTCATGGTGGGGATCGAGATCGTGGCCGATCGGGCCACGCGCACGCCGTTTCCCTACGGGGCCCAGGTGGGCTTCATCGTGGCCCGCCATGCCCGGCGGCGGGGCATGCTCGTGCGGCCGATCGGCTCGGTGCTGATCTTCATGCCTCCGCTGGCCGCCACCGAGACCGAACTGGACGAAATGACGGCCATCCTGCGCGCGTCCTTCGAAGACGCATTGCCCGAACTGGAATCGCTCGCGCAACAAATCCGACAGCAAGCATGAACGGACTGCTCATTACCGGCACGGACACCGGCGTGGGGAAAACCGTGGTGGCCGCCGGACTGGCGCGGCTGCTGCGTGAGGCTGGCTACCGGGTGGGCGTGCTCAAGCCTGTCGAGACCGGCTGGGAGGGTCCGCCGGGAAGCTGGCCGCCCGACGCCCGCATGCTGGCCGAAGGGGCCTGCGTGGACGATCCGCCCGAGCAGGTGGCCCCCTGCGTCTATGCCGAACCGCTGGCCCCCCTGGTGGCGGCACGCCGCGCCGGTCGTCCGGTGGACCTCGACCGCATCGAGGCGGCCTGGCGGCGACTGCAGGACCGCGACTGGGTGCTCGTCGAGACGGCCGGCGGGCTGTCGGTGCCGCTGACCGACACGCTCGACTACGCCGGTCTGGCCGTCCGCTGGAAGCTGCCCGTGCTGGTGGTGTCGCGCCCCGGCCTGGGCACGCTCAACCACACGTTCCTGACCGTGCACTACGCCCGGAGTCGGGGCCTGCCCGTGGTGGGCGTGGTGCTCTGCGGCTACCCGGAGCAGCCCGACGTGGCCGAACAGACGAACCCGGCCATGATCGAAGAGATGTGCCACGTGCCCGTGCTGGGCCGCGTGCCGCGCCGTCCGGCCATCACCTCGGCCGACGAGGCGGCCGCCGCCGTCGCCGAGGGACTGCGCCTGGAGCCGTTCCTGGCCCGCTACGAGGAGCTGCTGCACCGCGTCATGCACGACTGATTCCCTCAGTGCAGGTTTCGGAACGCGCGGACCAGCACCGACTCGGCCATCGCCTGCCGGTAAAACGGCATGGCGTGCTCGAAATCTTCCAGAAAGCGGCGGATCTGGCGCAGGTCGTGCGCCGAGAGGTGACCGATCAGGTCCACCATCTCGAAGAAGGCGTCGCGTGCCTCATAGACGAAGCGTGCCAGCGCTGCGCCCTGCAGCATCTGCAGATCGGCCAGTACCAGGCTGAAACCGCGCCACACCTCCGGCGCGTTGCGCCGACCGGCCTCGGCGCTTTTTTCGGCGGCCCGACAGAGAAACGCGAATCCCGTCGGGCTGCACAGGAACCGTCCGATCGCGTGGCGCTCGGCCTCGAAGTCGGGCGCGGGAGGCGGGGTACCGGTCTGGCCGCGCCGGGCGTACCAGGCGGCCGTCTTCGTCAGCACGCTGTGCAGCGTGGCGGCCAGTTCGACCACATCGGACCGCAACGCTTCCTGCGCCCGGTACTCGGTGCGCTCCACCGTGACCGCCACGATGATCGCGATGGTCCCCAGCAGCAACGCCAGCGCCGTCGAAAGGGCCTGGCTGATCCCCACCCGCTCCGCGGTGGCGCCGATCCAGTTCCATGGATCCAGCAACACAAAAACCGAGGCCCCCAGCGAGGCGATCGCCAGCGCAACCACGATCTTCAGCAACCCGTCCAGCCGCAGCGTTTTCATCAGAGGCTCCCGTTTCGTGGAAGAGATCTTTCTTGATAAGGAAGAACCGGCACTTTTCCAAATGGGCTGAAAAACGGCGTTTTCCGACGCTTTTCCGTAGACCATTCCTCAGGGAGCTGCGCACCGGTCACCGAGGCATCACCAGTTCAACCCTTGCGTCATGGTGCATCTTCGACGGCTACGCCCGGGCCTTTTCCTGATCGTCTTCGCCCTGCAGACTGCGCTGGCCCAGACGCCTGCTTTTCGCTCACCACGCTTCAAAAAAGCGCTTTTCCAGAAAAGTTTGCCCTTTACAATCGGTCGCCAGGAAGCATTTCTCCGGCGATTCGTTTAGCTTAACGACACGTGCAACGGATCGAGAAGCCACCATGCTGTTTGCCACGACGCCTCCGGAAGCGAAGCGCCGGGCGCTGCGCGAAGCACTTCGGAGCGGCCGCCTGTTGCGATTCCCGGGCGCTTTTTCGCCGCTGGTCGCCATGCTGATCGAGCGACTGGGCTTCGACGGCGTCTACATTTCGGGTGCCGTCCTGTCGGCCGATCTGGGACTGCCCGACGTCGGCCTGACCACGCTCACCGAGGTAGCCTGGCGAAGCCGCCAGATCGCCCGCGTCACCAGCCTGCCGGCCATCGTGGACATCGACACGGGCTTTGGCGAGGTGCTGAACGTGGCCCGCACCGTGCAGGAGCTGGAAGAGATGGGACTGGCCGGCTGCCATCTGGAAGATCAGGTCAATCCCAAACGCTGCGGCCACCTGGACCACAAGGCGCTCGTGCCCGTCGAGGAAATGGAGCGCAAAGTGCGGGCGGCCGTGCAGGCCCGCCGCGACCCGAACTTCCTGATCATCGCCCGCACCGACGCCCGGGGCGTCGAGGGCCTGGAGGCGGCCATCGAACGCGCTCGCGCCTATGTGGCGGCCGGCGCCGACATGATCTTCCCCGAAGCACTTCAGTCCGAAGAAGAGTTCGCCGCTTTCCGGAAGGCGCTGCCCGACGTGCCGCTGCTGGCGAACATGACGGAGTTCGGCAAGTCGCCGCTGCTTTCGGCCGAGCGCCTCGAAGCGCTGGGTTACAACCTGGTGATCTATCCCGTCACCGGACTCCGTCTGGCCATGAAGGCCGTCGAGGAAGGCTTTCGCCACCTGCTGGAGGCGGGCACCCAGGAAGCCCTGCTCGACCGCATGCAGACGCGCAAAGAACTCTATGAACTGCTTCAATACGAGCGCTACACGGTCTTCGACCAAAACGTGTACAACTTCCGCCTGGAGGAGACAACCTCGTCATCCGAAAACCAATAGATCGCATACCCATGGCCGAGACGACCGAAGTAAAAAAAGGACTGGCCGGCGTCATTGCCGACGAATCGGCCATTTCGAACGTCATTCCCGAGAAGCGCGCGCTCTATTACCGGGGCTATCCGGTGCACGAGTTGGCCGAAAAATGCCGCTTCGAGGAGGTGGCCTACCTACTGCTCTACGGCGAGCTGCCCACGCGGGCACAGCTCGAAGCCTTCGAGCAGGAGGAGCGAAGCCAGCGCGCACTGGATGAAACCGTCCATCGCCTGCTGGAGCTGATCCGGACAGACGCCGCCCCCATGGACGTGCTCCGCACGGCCGTCAGCCTGCTCGGCGCGAACGATCCGGAGGCCACTGGCGCCGACATCGACACGATCCGCCGCAAAGCCATCGGGCTGATGGCCAGACTGCCCACCATCGTGGCGGCCGACCGCCGGCGCCGGCACGGCCTGGACTTCATCCCGCCGCGCGAGGACCTGACCTTCGCCGAGAACTTCTTCCACATGTACTTCGGCGAGGTGCCCGACGCCGAGGTGGTCAAGGCCTTCGACGTGTCGCTGATTCTGTATGCGGAGCACAGTTTCAACGCCTCCACCTTCACGGCCCGCGTGATCACCTCGACGCTTTCGGACTACTACAGCGCGATCACGGGTGCCATCGGCGCACTTAAAGGGCCGCTGCACGGCGGGGCGAACGAAGAGGTCATGCGTATGCTCAAACCCTTCCGCTCGCCGGAGGAAGCCCGTCGGTGGGTGGAAGAGGCCCTGGCCCGCAAGCAGAAGATCATGGGCTTCGGGCACCGCGTCTACCGCTACGGCGATTCGCGCGTGCCCATCATGGAGCGTTACACGCGCCGGCTGGCCGAGCGCCTGGGCTTCCAGAACCTCATGGCCATCTACGACGCCATCCAGGAAGTCGTCGTGCAGCAGAAGGGCATCTACCCGAACCTGGACTACCCGACCGGTCCGGCCTACTACATGATGGGCTTCGACATCGAGACCTACACGCCGATTTTCGTGATGAGCCGCATCACGGGCTGGTCGGCACACGTGATGGAGCAGCTGGCCGACAACCGGATCATCCGGCCGCTGAGCCGCTACGTGGGGCCGCCCGAACGCCCGGTGCCACCTCTGGAAGCGCGGGGATGAATGCGCAATCTGTGGGTTGAAGTGCGCTCAAGATCGTCAGGTGACCAGACCACAAACGTTCTGGGAACCGATGCGCGCGCGTCATCAGACACGAGGCGCGGCCGGAGCGGCGTTTCAACGTATGCCCTCCGGCCGCGCTGCTATGCCTTCGGCAGACACGTCTTTTAGAACGCACCTCTCGAAATCGCCGGTCACGAACCCCGGCCGGTCTTTTGCCTGACAGGCTTCATCCAAAAAGACTATGCTTTCCCGAACGGAGACGCTTTTTTTGCCCTTGACAGTAGCTCCCGGATGTTATTTCTTTCTCAACGTCCACGGCGACGTGGTGGCTTTTCCGTCACCGGCCGTTCTCGGTTGACCGGAATCCTTTCACCAACCGAAAACGGAGGACGCCATGCAAGCGACACGTCTTACCCCCCCCCATGCTCCTACTGGGGCTCTGGCTGGCGCTGAGCACGACGCTGCAGGCCCAACCGGTGCCGCTCTTTGAAGAAGTGGCGGCTTCGCTGCAGGCGCTCGGGCCGCAGGCACAACAACGCCACCAGGTATTGCAACGCCTCCCGATGGTGACGCAGCTTCAGGTGGTGCGGCTTCCGGCGCAACTCTGGCGCTATCGTTCATTCGAGCTGGCGGTGAACGCGGCGGGGCGGCTGGTGCCGGGCCGGGGCAAAGGACTTGGCACGTTGACGGTGCGGCGCGGGGAGCTTTCGGTGCTTTCGGAGGAGGCGGTGGCCTGGAACGGGCGGATTTACGTGGGTATGGACACGTCGGAGGCGGTGGGCGAGGTGTCTTTGGTGGTGTTGCGGACGGGTGCGGTGACGGGCCAAGTGCTGCTGGGCGATGCGGAGTACTGGGTGCGGCCGCTGGGTGGTGGGCTGCACGCACTGGTGACGATCGACCCGTCGAAGTATCCGAAGGAGCGGCCGACGAGTCCGTACCATGACGGTGGTGGCCCTGGCGAGGCGGGGTTGAACGATGCGGCGGAGTCGGTACAGCCCGAGAAAGCCGTAGAGCATGAGACACAGGCGACCTCGATGGGAAGCTGCGCGCAGGAGGAAGCGGCGGCTGCAGGTGCGGTGGTGCAGAGTCGTTGTAGTCCGGAGGTGGTGCGGGTGCTGGTGCTGTACACGCCGGCGGCGGCGCAGGGTCGGGACATTGACGGGATCATTTATGCGGCCCTGAACGACGCGAACCAGGCCTATCGCAACAGCCAGATCAACAACCTCGAACTCCGCCTCGTCCACAAACGGTCGTTTAGTTTTACAGTTCAAAGTATTCCTGAAGATGACGTTGAGCGATTAGCAGGCGATGCGCAAGCGCGAGCGTTGCGGGACCAGTATCAGGCGGACGTGGTGGTGCTGCTGATCGACAATAATGAAGGCACCGGAGATTGGACAAGCACGTTCGGCGTGGCCGGTGCCATTCCACACGGAAGCTCGGGTGAGGCGATTGTCAATGTGAGCGAGGTGAACCAGAAGGCCTACGCGATCGTGAAGGTGGGCTATGCCAGTGGTGGCCGCTACACGCTGGCGCACGAGATCGGGCACATCCAGGGGGCGCAGCATCACCCGGACGATCCGATCGATCCGCAGGGCATCCCCTATGCGCGGGGGCACCGGTTTGTGGCCCCGGTTATTCGGTGCATCAATGATCCGCCCTATGGCCGCCGGTGTTTTCAGGAGTACACCTACAATGCCACGGTCATGGCCTACACGCCCTGGCCGTATGTGCGTATCAAGCACTTTTCAAATCCCGAGGTGATGTACTACGGTGTCTTTACGGGTCGGTCGGATCGGAACAATGCGCGCGTGTTGCGGGAGACGGCCGACATGGTGGCCGACTTCCGGGATCCGAACGAACTGCGGGCCACGTTTTTCTACACGTCGGACAACTTCCCCTACGAGGGCAGCTACACGTTCACGGCGCAGCCCTGCGGCGGGCGGGGCACGCTGAGCTACCAGTGGCGCAAGTGTGCCGATCCCTTCACCTGTGGGCCGGTGCTGGGCACTGGGGCGACGTTCACGACCTATCTGGCGCCGGGATCGAACTACATTCAGCTAACGGTGCAGAGCAGCGCGGGGCAGGCGTACACCGTGTTGCGGGAGGTGTACGTGCTGGATTCGAGCTGTGGAGAAGAGATTTTCTGTGCGCAGGCGGTGGGTGGTGATACGCTGCAGGTGGTGCAGGAGCGGTTGTCGGCGGAGCGATTGCCGGCGGAGCCGGAGCTTGAGGGGTTGTATCCGAACCCGGCGGGGGATCGGGTGGTGGTGCGGTTCGGGTTGCCGGAGGCGTCGGAGGTGGAGCTTATGGTTTACGACGTGCTGGGTCGGGCGGTGGTGCGTCGGCGGCCGGGTCGCATGGAGGCGGGCTGGCATCGGGAGGTGCTGATGACAGACGAGTGGCCAGCGGGACGCTACGTGGTGGTGCTTCGGGTTGGGGATCGGACGCTTAGCAAGACGCTGATGCGGATTCGGTAAGCCGCGGGGCCGGGGTCAGACTTGGCCCCGGTCCTGTCGGTTCGGAGCAGGAAAACCGGAACTGAAAGCTGGAGGGCGCGATGCGGTGCTACTGGTTGGGCTTGCTGGCGCTGGTGGGTTGTGGGTTGCTGGGGGCAAAGGAGGAGCGGCGTGAGGCGCTGTTGGAGGTGGAGGCCTACGCCGAGATTACGCTCAACGGTCAGCCCTGGCGGCCGGACTCGACGCTCGGTAAAATAGAACTGCGGCCGCCGGAGGCTTTCGGCCCTGGAACCCTTCCACCCGCTTACCTTCTACTGTCCTTTATTGTGCGCGATCCCACACCGGAGCTGCCTTTCTACGAAGCCAAGCTGCGGCTTCACATCTGGGAAAGACCACCGCGGACAGACACGATCTACTACCTTTTCAACTCGCATCCTTATATGCGAGAACTCGTTGCCCACGGGACGGAATCAGAGAAGTCGCTGGGCTTAATGGGTAGCTTTGGAGAAGTCGAAGGGGATGTACGTTTGACGAACTACTGGATTGCGCGGGAGGATTCGTTGCGGAGCTGGGTGCGTTTTGATCGGATCGACACGGTGCAGACCGAGCCGTTTCTGCTGGTGTTTTATGAGGGGCGCTTTGAGCTGGTGGTTTCGCCGGTGAGCTGGGATTCGGCCTGGAGTCGGTATCCGAACGAGAAGTTGCATTTTGAAGGGCGATTTCGGGTGCCGGCCGTGCCGTGGGAGTACGTCTATCGCTGCTGGCAGGAGCGCTACTGTCCGCTGCGTGTGCGGCTGCGGACACTTTGAGCGCGGTAATTGGGTTCTGCATCAAAGAACACACGAAAGCCCGGCCTTGTAAAAGGCCGGGCTTTTTCTGTCGGCAAACTGCCGGGATTGCTCAAGCGGTCGCCGAGGCGGTGGCGTTCGTGCTCGGCGCGGCCGCCGGAACCGGGATGAACACGGCCAGCGCAATGGCATAGACCCAGTGGCGCACGAGCGACACAATGGCAAACATGGCGCCCATGGGTCCGTTCACGCCCGCGATGCCCATCCCCAGGAGCGGCGCCATGAACAGCCACACGCCCAGCACGGTCTCGGCGGTGATGTACGTGAACGCCCGCACCCACTTCGAGCCCCAGAGGAAGGGTGCCACGGCCGCATAGATCACGGCCAGCACGACGCCGTTCAGGTAGTGCGCCAGCACGCCGAAAAAGAGCGGTAGGCCGAGCTTGCCGGCCAGCAGCGCCGGAATGTCCCACCAGGTGGGATTGCCCATCATGGCCGAGGCCATCAGGCCGAACAGGTCAAAAAGCAGTGTGCCGACCACGCCGGCCAGCAGGATTCGTTTGATCGGGAAGGATTGATCGCGTCCTCCAAGGTTGGTGATCGAGATTGCCTTCAAACCGTTGTGCTTTCCACCAGGCGCCGGTAGGCCGTGCGCTCGGTGACGGGCCGGAAGACTTCATCCACCGGCGTATGCGCCAGGTGGTTGATGTAGTTCGTAATCGTCTTGACGCCGATGAGCGCGATGATCTCGTAGAGCGCGGCGCGGTCGAGGCCGCGTGCCTCCAGCTCCTGCAACGCGTCTTCGGAGAGCCAGCCGCGACGCTCCAGCACCGTCCGGGTCGTCTCCACGAGCAGCGCCAGCCGCTCGTCTTCCGGAAGCCGCCCTTCCAGAATAGCGTCCACGGCTTCGGGCGCCAGCCCCATGCCGAGCGCGGCGGTGCCGTGCGCCGCCGTGCAGTAATGACAGGCGTTCCAGGCGGCCACGGTGAGTTGCACGATCTGCTGCTCCAGCGGGCTGAGCACCCCCCGCTGCAACGCCGCACCGGCCTGCAGGTAGGCTTCGGCGACGGCCGGATTCGTACGGAGCAACTCCTCGAAAAGCTGCGGGACGAAACCGAACTTTTGCTGAACGGTCTGTCGAATTGCTTCGCGGCGTTCCATCGGCTTTTTTGTTTTGGGTTTCAGAGATACAGGCGCCGGTACCATCCGGCGCCGTCTGTAAGTAGCCGATGGACGCGCGGCGTTACAGGCGCGTGATACGGACCAGTTCGATCCGGTTCTGCGAGGCCTTCAGAATGGTGAAGCGGTAGCCGTCCAGTTCGAATTCTTCCTGCGGCTTCGGGATCGTGCCCAGCTTTTCCAGCAGATAGCCGGCCACCGTGTCGTAGTCGCCTTCGGGAAGGTCCAGGCCGGCCTCGCGGAGTTCGTCGATGTCCACGCGGCCGCTGACCAGCCAGGTGCGCTCGTCGAGGCGGCGGAGCAGGTATTCTTCGTCCTCGTCCACGTCGAACTCGTCCTGGATGTCGCCGATGAGTTCTTCGAGCAGATCTTCCTGCGTGACGAGGCCGGCCGTCCCGCCGTATTCGTCGATGACGATGGCGATGGAGGTGTTCGTCTGGAGAAATTCTTTCAACAGGGCGTGGACGGGCTTTGACTCGGGAACGAAGCGTACGGGCCGGATCATCTCGGCCAGCGAGCTAGGTTGGCGGAACAGATCGTAGGCGAAAACCACGCCGATGATCTGATCGATGTGCTCCCGGTAGACGGGAAGGCGGGAGTAGCCGCTTTCGATGAAGCGCTGGCGGAGCGTTTCCAGGTCGGTATGCTCCTCGACGGCCACGATGTCGGTGCGGGGCACCATGCAGTCGCGCACGCGGAGTTTCTCGAAGGCCAGCGCGTTGGCCAGCAGGCGGCTTTCCGTTTCGTCGAGGTCGCGGGCCGGGGCGGTTTCGGCCTCGACTTCCTGCACCTGCCAGGCCAGTTCCTGCTGCATGAAGGTGGCCACCGTGTCGGCTTCGACCGAGAGCCGCCGCGCCAGACGCTCGGAGACGGCGCGGGCCGGGCGCACCAGCGGCCACAGCAGGTAGGCGGCCACGCGGAGCAACACGGCGCCCGGTTGCACCAGGCGGTTGGCCTGCTCACGGGCGACGGCGGTCGGAAGCAGCAGGCCCCCCAGGTAGAACGACAGGCCGCCGATCAGCACCAGCAGCAACGCACTGCCCCAGGCCGCCAGCGCCGAGGTGAATCCCCGGCCGTGCAGCAGCGGGGTGCTCAGGCCCATCGCCAGCAGCACCTGTGCGAGCGTCAGCCCGGCCAGCATGGTCAGCAGCGGCGTGGCCGGCGCGTCGAGCAGCGCCTGTGCCAGGCGGGCTGTGCGGCTTCCCTGCCGGGCCAGCACTTCCAGCCGGAGCCGGTTGGCCGCCACGAGCGCCGCCTCGGCCCCGGCCACCAGCATGGCCAGCACGAAGGCTCCGATCAGCAACAGGACGGTCATCAGCGCCCTTTGAAGACAGGTTTACGCCGGTTCAGAAAGGCGTCCACGCCTTCGCGAAAGTCCTCCGTGCCGCACGCCTGGCCGAAGAGCGCGGCCTCCAGCCGGAGGCCCTGCCGGAGCGGAAGGTCGCTCTGGCGCAACGCTTCGAGGGCCAGCGCCACCGCCACCGGTGCCTTCGAGGTGATCTTCTGCAACAGCTCGCGGGCTGTGTCCAGTAGATGCTCGATGGGCACCACGCGATTGACCAGCCCGATCTCGAAGGCCCAGCGGGCGCTGATGCGCTCGCCGGTCAGGATCAGCTCGGCGGCCAGGCCGCGGCCGATCAGGCGCGGCAACCGCTGCGTGCCGCCGTAGCCCGGAATCAGCCCCAGGCTCACCTCCGGCTGGCCGAACACGGCGTGGTCGGCCGCCACGCGGAGATGACAGGCGATGGCCAGTTCGCACCCGCCGCCCAGTGCATAGCCGTTGACGGCAGCGATGACCGGCTTGGGCATTTCCTCGATCCGATTGAAGACGGCCTGCCCGTAGAGCGCGAAGCGGTGGCCGCTGAAAGGATCCAGTTCCCTGAACTGCTGAATGTCGGCCCCGGCACAGAAGCTCTTCTCACCGGCGCCCGTGATGATCACGCCCTTGACCGCCTCGTCCTGCCGGGCCTGGCGGATGCACCGGTCCAGCTCGGTCAGAACCTGATGGTTGAGGGCGTTGTGTTTATCGGGACGGTTGATCGTGATCAGCGCGAAACCGTCGCTGTCCACTTCGTAGCGGACGGTCTGCAGCGCGGTCGTTTCGGTACTCATTCGGTCTGCGGGGTTTTGTTCGGCGGGTCGCTCTTTTCAAACCCGAGTTGCCGGGCGCGTTCCAGATCGGCCTCGGCGATGCGGGCATAGTGAACGGCCGCGTAGGACGGCGCACCGCATACGGCGATGACCGCCAGATGCTCCACCCACACATCGTAGACGCGCACGCCGGCCGCGGCCAGCAGCTCCCGGGTGTCCGGGGGCGTGTAGGTTTCGTCGCTGCACTGGCGACCACCGGTGAATTCACGGGCCACCCAGATCGTCGGCGGCTCTTCCAGGACGGGCGCCCACATCGAGCAGCCACTCAGCAGCGCAAGCAGGAGCAGACGGTACATGGTCGGTTTCAGGAACGCTGACGCTGACGGCGAACCGCTTCGGGCGGGGTCTTTTCGGAAGGCTCCGTCGCCTCCGATTCCATACGGGGCGGCTCCAGTTCGGCCGAGAGTTCGCCCAGCAGCGCCGACGGCGAGGCGAACACGTCCTCGATCTCGGCCACGGCCGCTTCCGTTTCCTCCACCTCGCTGAGCAGCGTATCGAGCTGGAAGGTGATCTCCTCGGGATTGCGGAGCGTAAGCGACTGTTCGTGGATGTAGCGGATCACGTCGTCGATCGTGTCGAGCTGCGCTTCGATGATTTCCAGGTTTTCCCGCACCTTCTTGATGCGGGCAAGTCGCTGCTCCAGGATGCGCCGGCGGCGCTCTTTGATGGCCCGCACGCGCGGCGCATCGTCGGCCATGTCTTCCTGCAGCGCCTGCAACGCCTCGACCAGCTCGTCCTCGGAGGTCTGCGCCAGGTAGAACTCGTAGCGTTCCTTCTGATAGAGCAGGTTCAGGTAGGAGCGAAGCAGCTCGTCGATCTTCTGCAGGTGGCTTTCGAGCAGGCCCTGCGAGGCGTAGCTGAGCTTCTGATAATTGGCGCGGATCTGTTTTTCCAGGTTGCGGAGCCGGACGTAGCGGCGCTGACTGCTGCGGCTCAGCAACTGAAACAGTTCCTTCTGCGAGGGCGGACGGGCATGTTCGGCCGCGCGCCGGGCACGCACCGCCCGACGAAACCGTTCCTGGCGGGGCATGATGCCCAGGTAGAGCAGCTCCAGGGCGGTCGTAAAAAGCAGCACGGCGTCGAAGAGCCAGTCGGGGCTGTCGGTGAAGCTGATGCCCAGGGCGGTCACCAGCGCGGCGATCAGGAACGTGAGGTTCCAGGGATGCAGAAAGGCTTCGCGCGTGTAGTTGATCGGTCGGTCGTTCATGCCCGTGGTTTCCATCACGATCCGGGAGGACGAAGCCGTCCCAGTGTTTTTTCGGTGCGCGCTTCAGCCGGGGTGGACGAATCGGCCGCGGCGGAGGTTTCGGATTCGTCCCGGAGCTGGCGGAGCAATTCCTGCGCCCGACGGCGGGTCCGCTCCGGATCGAGCGCGTCGTCGGGCGGAGGTTCGTGTCCTTCGAGGGCCAGTTCCAGGCGTGCTTCCTGGTAGGCCGTCTCCAGGGCCAGGCGTTCCAGCGCCTCGTCGTGGGCGGCCAGCGTCGCCTCGGTCTGGCGCTCCAGGCGGGCCAGCGCTTCGTCGATGGCCCGGCGACGTCGGAGCAGCCGCACCGCCTCCTTCAACCGACGAAGGGCGCGGAGGTGCTCCTTTTCCGCCTCTTTGAGTCGTTGATAGTCTTCCGGGCGCATATCAGCGGGTACGCTGGCGGCCGATGGTTTTCGTCTCTTCCGGTTCGCGGGCCTGTTCGGAAGCTTCCTGCTCCGCCTCGCGGGCGGGCGACTCCAGCGCCGGCTTCTGCTCGGGCTCCAGCAGCCCCATTTCCAGCTTGAACTGGCGCACCAGCTCGGCCGCCCGGAGCGCTTCGGCATCGGCTTCGATCTTCAGCGCGTCGGCATCGACGCTGTCGAGCGCCAGCTCCAGGCGCGCCTCGCTCCGGGCCGTCTCCTCGCGAAGACGCTGGACCATCTCCTCGTGCGTCTGGTCCAGTCCGCCCACCTCGAACTGCTCCAGCGCGTCGGCCACCTTCGCCTGCCATTTGGCCCGCTCGTGGGCGCGAAGGGCTTCTTTCGCTTCCTGAATCTTGCGTTCCTTTTCACGAAGGAAGGCCTGCTTCACCTGGAGCGCCTTCTCGTAGGCGGCCTCGGCGTATTGCAGTTGTTCTTTCGTGCGCGCCAGCGTTTCCTTGGCCTTCTGAAGCTGGATGGCATACTGCTGCGCGATGTCGTCGCGGCCGGCCTGAATGGCCGCCTTGATGCGGGCCACCAGCCGCTCGATCTCCTGCTCGTTACGCCGCACCTCCTTCTGGAGCAGCAGCACGTTCGCCTTCACCGTGGCGATGTTTTCGTTCATCTTCGGGATCTGATCGTTCAGCTCCCGGATGTTCTGCTCCAGAATGAGGCGGGGATCTTCGAGCGCGGAGATGGCCCCGCCGAAGATCGAGCGAATCCACCGTTTGAATCGGGCCCAGAGCGACATGGCGATACCCTGAATCTGTTGAAAATTTTGATTCTGTTTGTTTTACCCCGCGAAGGGGTCCGGGTGCCCGCCCGACTTCCGGACGGGCACCCGGTGGGTGTTATTCGGAAAGCGAGGCCAGCAGGTTGCCCTCGGTGTCGATCAGGTACACGGGCCCGAGCTCGAGCTGGCGGATCTCGTCTTCGATGCGGCTGCGGTCGCCCACCACCACCCAGACGAGCCGGTCCGGGTGCAGCACCTCACGGGCGGCCGCGTTGACGTCCTCGAGCGTGAGCGCCCGCACGGCGTCCGGATAGGTCCGCCAGTAGTCGAGCGGCCAGCCGAACTGCACCACGTAGCTCAGGTCGTCGAGGATCGCGTTGGCCGTCTCCCAGCGACCGGGGAGGCGGAGCGTCAGGTTACGCTGCACCTTGTCCAGCTCCTCGGGCGTGACGGGCTTCTGGCCGTTGACGATACCGTCCAGCTCTTTCTTGATTTCGAGCATGGCCGGGGCCGTCTTGTCGGTCTGCACCGGGGCGTAGACGATGAACGGCCGCGGCCCTCGTGCGCTCATCAGCATGCTCCGGGCGCCGTAGGACCAGTGCTTGTCCTCGCGGAGGTTCATGTTGATGCGCGAGGTGAAAGCGCCACCCAGCACGGTGTTCATGGCCTTGATGGCCAGCTCACGCGGATTGGCCTCGGGCGGCGCCACGTGCCCGGCGAAGATGATCGACTGCTCCGACCCGGGCCGGTCGATCAGGTACACCACCGAGCGATCCTTCTGCGGCACGTCCTGGATATTTTTCTGCGGAACGTCGCCGGGATTCCATTCGGCGAGGAGGCGCTCCAGCTTCGGAAGCAGCTCGTCCATCGTGATGTCGCCCACGACGACGAGCGTGGCGTGGTTCGGCTTGAACCAGGTCTGGTGGAAGCGCACCAGGTCGTCGCGGGTGATCTGCTGCACGGATTCCGGAGTGCCCGAGCCCGTGAGCGGAAGGCCATAGGCGTGGTTTTCGCCGTAGAGCAGGCGCGGGAAGACGCGGAGCGCCATCTGTACGGGCGAGACCTGCTCGCGCTGGATGGCCACGAGCTGCTGCTGCTTGAGCCGCTGAAAGTCGGCCTCCGGGAAGGCCGGGTGCAGCACGACGTCGGCAAACAGCTCCAGCGACGGGTCCAGCTTATCCCGAAGCGCCGAGAAGTAGACGGTCGAGACGTCCAGGTCCGAGCCGGTGCTCAGCCGGGCGCCCAGGCGGTCCAGCTCGTCGCTGATCTCCAGGGCGGTACGGCTGGTGGTGCCTTCGTCGAGCATGTTCATGGCGAGCGTGGCCGTGCCCGGTCGCGCGAACTGGTCGGCCGCATAGCCGGCGTCCAGGATGAGCTGGAAGTTGACCACCGGCACGGCGTGACGCTCGACGAGCAGCACCTTCAGGCCGTTCGACAGCGTGGCCTGCTGCACCTCGGGGAAGGACACTTCGGGCGGCGTGCCCACCGGCGGAAGCTGCGAACGGTCTACGTCTTCGCCGCTGGCCTGGAGTTTCGGATAGGGGTGCACCTCCAGCACGAAGACGCCGTCGCTGAGCCACTTGCGGGCGGCCTCCAGCACCTGCGCGGGCGTGGCCTGCTGCATGCGCCGGAGCGTCACCTTGTAAAGACCGGGATCGCCGCCATAGACCTCGTACTGCGCCAGGATGTCGCTCTTGCCGCCGAAGCCGCCGATGCGCTCCACGCCCCGGATAAAGCCGGCGATGAAATCGGCCTTCACCCGCTCCAGCTCGTCGGCGGTGGGTCCTTCCTGCAGGAAGCGCGCCAGCTCTTCATCGACGGCCTGCTCCACCTTCTCCAGCGGCACGCCGGGCCTGGCCGTGGCGATGATCATGAACTGGCTGCCGATCTCGCCGGTGTAGACGAACGCATTGACGTCCGTGGCGATCTGGTCCGTGTAGACGAGCCGGCGGTAGAGGCGCGAGGTCTTGCCGCTGGCGAGCACGTCGGCGGCCAGGTCCAGGTAATCCCGCTCCGGATGGCCCCACTCCGGCACGTTCCAGACCTTATAGAGCCGCGCCTGCGGGACGCGGTCTTCCATCGTCATGCGCTGCTCGCCCGTGCGCTTGGCCACCCAGGCTTTGGGTTTGGCCAGCGGCGGCCCCGGTGGGATCGATCCGAAGTACTTTTTCACCTTCTCCAGGGCCGTCTGCGGGTCGATGTCGCCCGCAATGACGATGGTGGCGTTGTTGGGGCCGTAGTAGGTCTTGAACCACTCGTGCACGTCCTCCAGCGTGGCCGCGTCCAGATCCTCCATGTAGCCGATCACCGGCCACGAGTAGGGATGTCCTTCGGGATAGGTGTGCTCAGCGATAATGTTGAAAACCTTGCCGTAGGGCTGGTTTTCGCCCTGACGCTTTTCGTTCTGGACCACGCCGCGCTGCTCGTCGAGCTTGGCCTGGTCGATGGCGCCCAGCAGATGGCCCATGCGGTCCGACTCGAGCCAGAGCACCAGATCGAGCGCGTTGACGGGCACCGTCTGGAAGTAGTTCGTGCGGTCCCGGTTCGTGGTGCCGTTCAGGTCGGTGGCCCCCACGCGCTCGAGCGCCTGGAACCAGTCGTCATTGAAATGCTCCGAGCCGTTGAACATCAGGTGCTCGAACAGGTGGGCAAAGCCCGTGCGCCCCGGTTTTTCGTTTTTCGAGCCGACATGGTACCAGATGTTGACGGCCACAATGGGCGCCTTGTGGTCCGGGCTGACGATGAGCGTCAGCCCGTTGTCGAGCACGAACTTTTCGTAGGGGATCTCGACGGGGATGTCCGTCGCCTCCTCGGTCTGGGCAAAGGCCGGCATCGTGCAGAGCAGAAGCAACAGGCCGGCCGAAAGGCGTCGTAGCAGGTTCATGGCGGTTGGTGGTCTGGTTTGATCGAAGCTCCTTTACGAAGCGCATCGCGCGGCGGTTACGCCGCCGGAGAGAAAGGTACGAATCGTTTCGTACAAAAGTACGACGGTCTGGGCCCTACAGCAAGCGGTCCAGTTCTTCCAGCAGCCGTTCCTGAGCTTCGGGCGAGAGCTTGTCGGCATCGACCTCGCCGGGCCGGACGGCGGCCGGCTTCGGACGCGGGTGCAGGCGCGAAAGCACCCACGCAAAGGCGCCGGTAGCCAGCGCCGAAAGCAAAAGGGCTCGGAACACGCGTTTCATGAGCGCAACGGTTTCTTTGTGAACAGGAACGTCCTGCAAAAGGCAACGCCGGGATCCGAAGCGGGTTCGGTTTTTTAAACGACGGCGTGGCGCGCGCTGGTATGCAACCGAACGCTTGCCCATGGCCGGACCGCCTATCCATACCGTGCTGACCGAAGCGGAAGCCCGTGCGCGGGCGGCGGCGCACGAGGCGCGGCTGCGTCCGGTGCTCGATCCGTACCTGGCCGCCCGGCGCCGGGGCGCTAAGCAGCCGGTGATGGACTTCCTGTTCGAGTACTACACGTTCCGGCCGAGCCGGCTGCTGCGGTGGCGTCCGGGTCTGGGCGTGGCCGTGCAGGGCGCCGAGGCCCGCCGGTGGCTGGAGGACCCGGACTTTGTCGAGACGCCGAAGGGC
This sequence comes from Rhodothermus marinus, assembly GCF_009936275.1. NCBI lineage: Bacteria > Pseudomonadati > Rhodothermota > Rhodothermia > Rhodothermales > Rhodothermaceae > Rhodothermus > Rhodothermus marinus. The sequence goes on along the minus strand of NZ_AP019797.1, from coordinate 95,100 downwards.
GTCACCGTCGATCCCGGCCGTTTTCCGGCGCACCGCATTCCGTCGCTGCGCTGGGTGGTGACGTTGCTGGAGCGAACGGCCGCCCGTCGGCCCCATCTGGGCTGCTGCGGCATGCACGAGTGGGCCATGGTCTACCGCACCGAGCGTCCGCGCCACGCACACGTACCCCTGCGCATGGACCCGGACGCGCTGGCCGCCTTTGTCGAATCGCACCCCATCACCTGCACGCACTTCGACGCCTTTCGCTTCTTCACCGAAGCGGCGCGTCCGCTCAACCGCTTTCAGCCCACCCGCGACACCATCCACGAGCTGGAGCAGCCCGGCTGCCTGCACGCCAACATGGACCTCTACCGCTGGGCCTACAAGTTTTACCCCTGGGTGGGTAGCGATCTGATCGCAGACGCCTTTCTGCTGGCCTGCCGCATCCGCACGCTCGACATGCAGGCCAGCCCCTACGACCTGCGGGCCTACGGTCTGGAGCCCATCCCCATCGAGACGCCCGAGGGACGCCGCCGCTACCGCGCATTGCAGGAGCAGTTCTACCGCGAAGCGCAACCCATCCGCCGGCGCCTGCTGCAAACGCTTCGCACGCTTCTTGAACTTGCCGTTACGAATGCCCCGACGACCGCCGACGGGGTTGCATAAACGGCCGCGCCGTTGCAAACTGATCGACGGGTTTGTTTCTGTTCACTAACCCGAGGATCAGGACGATGGAATACCGGCATCTGGGACGCTCCGGGCTGAAAGTGTCGGCGCTATCTTTTGGCGCCTGGGTGACGTTTGGCGATCAGATCGATGAGGGACTGGCCGAGGAGTGTATGCACGCCGCCTACGAAGCCGGCGTGAACTTCTTCGACAACGCCGAGGCTTATGCCGGCGGCAAGGCCGAGATCATGATGGGCAACATTCTGAAGCGCTCCGGCTGGAAGCGCTCGGACCTGGTCATTTCCACGAAGATCTTCTGGGGCGGCAAGGGGCCGAACGACGTGGGCCTGTCGCGCAAGCACATCATCGAGGGTACAAAGGCGGCGCTGGAGCGGCTCCAGCTCGACTACGTGGACCTGATCTTCTGCCACCGGCCCGATCCGGAGACGCCCATCGAGGAGACCGTCTGGGCCATGAACTACGTGCTGGATCAGGGCTGGGCCTTCTACTGGGGCACGAGCGAATGGAGCGCCGAGCAGATCCGCTACGCCTACGAGTTTGCCCGCCGCGAGCACCTGATTCCGCCCACTATGGAGCAGCCCCAGTACAACATGTTTCACCGCGTGCGCGTCGAGCGCGAGTACGCGCCGCTTTACCGCGACTATGGGCTGGGGCTGACCACCTGGAGCCCGCTGGCCAGCGGCATCCTGACGGGCAAGTACAACGAGGGCATTCCCGAGGGGAGCCGCATGAGCCTGCCGGGCTACGAGTGGCTGCGCAAACGGCTGGAAAGCGAAGAGGGGCGGCGCCAGATCGAAAAGGTGCGCCGGCTCATGCCGATCGCCGAAGAGCTGGGCTGCACGATGGCGCAACTGGCCATCGCCTGGTGCCTGAAGAATCCGAATGTGAGCACGGTCATCACGGGCGCCTCGCGGCCCGAGCAGGTGCACCAGAACATGCAGGCGCTGGAGGTGGCCCGGCGCCTGACGCCCGAGGTCATGGAGCGCATCGAAGCCATTCTCGAAAACAGACCCGAGCCCGAGATCAACTGGCGCGAGCGGTGAGGCGTCAGCGCCCGACTGTTACGCATAGAGCCAGGATAGCCCACACTTTCGGGAAACTGCGCTTTCTGGTTGGCTATTTTAAACCAGAAGGTGCATGGTCTCGTGCGTCCTTACGCAGGCACCGGGACCCGCCCGCCTGATTTCTATCGAACGCCTACAGGAGCTGGTCATGCCCGCCTTTTCGCTGAAAGCCGCCAAACTGGATTGCGCGAAAGCCCATACCCCGCGAAATTTTTTGAGCTGTAACCAGCCTGTTTACGCCAGGGCTACCTAACGTCGCACAAGGGTACCGGTGTGTACCCAGTTTCCAGCTTCCAAACGATACAAGTACATACCAGGCGGCCAGTTCTCCCCCCATACGCGTATCCGATGGCGTCCAGCCTCATAAAACTGATCTATCGGGCGCACGATCTCTCGCCCCAAGACATCAAATATTATCAGTTGTACTTGCGTCGCCTCCGGCAAATCTAACTCCAAGATAGCTGTGGTTGAAAAAGGATTTGGTCCTATTACACGCAGGGCAAAAGTTTCTGGTACCCATCGTACCAGCTGTAGCGAATCAGAGAGCGCCTCCAGTGAATAGGGGGTAAACGGTGCACCATAAGTAGACACCTGGTTTGACGGAGCTGACTCACCAGCTACATTATAGGCGGTTACCTGATAGGTATAATAATCCTGATAAGTGCCTTGAATAACTCCCGAATCTATCCATGAGGTGCCAGTGGTCGTAGCTATACGTTGGAAATTCTGGCATGTCCAGTTATTGGCACAGCGACGGTAAAGGTAGTAGCCCTCGGCTCCTGGGCTAGCGTTCCATTCCAGACGTGGCATGGCGCCAACGGCCCCTCGATTCGTAATACGCAGGTTTGCCGGAGCCGGCGGTGGAGATACTGAGCTCAAGCGGCCTACTGCTGTGTAAGCGATCTGAAATTGCTCTGGTCGTTTAGGAATATAATTGGTCACTGTACATTCACGTCCCAGTGCATCATAGAAGCGCACATACCAGTATCTCCCTTTAATTACAAATCCGTTTCTATCTACAGAAATTACAGTCAAATCCTTCCAGAACGGATCATAGGTTGCTATATATTCCGCAAAAGGAGGAACTCCACCATCAGCAAGTTTAAATCTTGTATCGACGCCATCACTATCCGCCCATCTTACCCACACCTGAGGAGACGCCTCAAAAGGACGAGGAAACTCTACCCGCGCAGTAAACTCATATCGTTTGCCGTAGGCATAAAATGCATAGGGACAATAAGAACGCGGAAAATATTGTAAGGGAAAATCCTTTAGATAAATCCATTCTTGACCACCTGGTGGCATCGGCGCATTTGTAATCACACGATCCACCCGTTTTTTGATTCGTTGAATATCGTTGTTCACTACAAACTCCAGCGCTGCTCGCGCATCAATTACACCATATCCCATGTGTTCGTTGGGAACAGGCTGGTTATAACCATTTGCTGTGCGACGAAGGATCTGTTCCACATCTTCTCCGGAAAGCTCCGGCCGCACCGCTTTGATAAGAGCCGAAACTCCAGCCGCAATTGAAGCAGCTGCTGCCGTACTGGTGAAGGAAAAATTGTATATCTGATCCCCTTGTCCTGAAGGCCCGATCACTGGACCAGCAAATGCAGCTACATCCACATAATTGGCTGGCCGAGTATATGCCCAGGGTACTACTCTTCTGATGGGATCGCGAGTTACACCTCCCACCGTGACAGCGTATTTTTCAAACTGTCCTGGCTGAAACTCCGTAGGCAACAGGTTCTCATCTTCTAAATCTCCAGCGGGAGCAATGACAATCCCACCCGCCTGCACGGCTCGCCCGATGCTCTCCCGAAAGAGCTTAAAAGGATCCGGCGGGCTGTAGCAACTCCCCAGAATCCAAGAAAAAGGTTCCGCATCGCTACAATAAGACTGCAAAACTTTCTTAGCAGCTTCAAGTATTTTTTTCCCAATGTCTTCCAGTTTAATCGGCCTGGGCATATTCAGATACTCCCAAGTCTGAGGAGGCTCAGGTAATGGATAATCTTCCGCTTTACCGCTGGGAAGTCCGAAGCTGAACAGATGAATATGCACCCCGTTGTTTCTGCCCTGCTCCAACATTTCACTGGCCTTGCGCAGATCCAGATAATAGGTGGCATTTGCTCCACCGGGCAAGCGTATGGTAAAGCGTCCGTCCAAGAGGTCGTCAGCTCGAGGTGGCCGTAGCAAACTGTAAAACTGCAGCCGCGTGTTCCAGTCGATTCCGGCAATGCCTTTGCCATTGTTCGTGTTAGCCCCAATGATCCCCGCCATCTCCGTGGCAACATCCAACTCCGGGTGTTCGTTTATCCCAACGGGCGCCAGCACCCGCCCCTGAAGATCTTCATGCGAGGTTCGCAACCCAACAAACGAGTAAATGCCTATTCGCGTCGAACTACTACCACGGCTGATTTGCCAGGCCTGATCGATTCGGTGAATCTCTGAGAGATATGGCCGTTGTTGGGGAAATAGAGGGTCGTTGGGAATGATCTGCGCTCGCCCTTCTTGCAGGCCAATAATCATCAGAAGCGTTAAAGTCATGGCCTGCCCCAGGTTGTAGCCTCGGTACATGACATCTTCTGTTTTGCTTTTACGGGAGTTTTCCACAGAGCATGCACTGGGCAAGCAACGTGTCCAGCGCAGGAAACGCCGGCACCGAGTCCGGCAACATCGGCCAGAGCGGCTCCTCACGGTCCTCGTCCAACCAGTACACGAAGGGCACATTCCGGGCCCCCGGACCCGCCTCCACATCCCGCAAAAACAACACGGCCCGCCCATCATAGCTCCAGCGCGGGTTGTGGCCGCCCCGCTCGGTCAATTGTCGCAGGATGCGCCCCTTTCCGTCCATCAGAAAAAGCTGTGGCACACCCTCCACGCGCCGCTCCAGCACGATCAGGTCTTCCACCGGGCTGGGCGTCGCTTCAAACCGAAAAGCTTCCTCCGGACCAAAATCCGTCAACACCGTCAACGCGCCTGTGGCAAATTCATATCGCACGGCGTTCTCCCGGTAAACCCTCCCCTGCGGCTGCGGCATAATCCCCACCGCAAAACGATCCCGCCCGCCTAATTGAGCCCCTACCATCGACTTAACCAGGGGGCCTTCCACCTGTCGGTGTACGAGGTTTAAGACGTAGATGCCTGTCTCGTAAAGCTGGCCGTATGCCTTTCCGATAACAGAAACCAGCAGTCGTTGGCCGTCCTGGAACCAGTGCGGAAACGAGGCGGTCGGATGCGACAGCAGCAACGTATCGGCTCCCGTCCAGACCACCACCTGGCCACTTTCCAGATCCAGCGTCACCACATGAACATCACAGCAAAGCCCTGGCTCGTAAGTCAATGCGAGCCGTTTACCATCCGGCGACCAGTCGGCACTACCGATGCTGGGTCCCAGAAAACGCATCTGCTGACCATCGCGATGGACCAGCCAGAGTTGATTGGGCGGATCGAGCCGTTCCGGCGTATAGGCCCGGATCAGCGCCACCCATTCGCCGTCCGGAGATAAACGTAGATTGTACAGGTTCTCGGTACCGGGCAGAGGATCGCCCCCGTAATCAAAACGCGTCTTTTTTTCCGGCTCGAAAAGCGAGCAGGCGGCCAGTAACAGCCCCGCCATCCAGAGACTTGACCAGTTCCAACGCAGCTTTCTCATATGTCGTCGCGGGGACTTGCAGGCGGCATAATCAGAACAACTTACACCTTAACTCTAAAAAAAATTCTTCTAAGTCAAGCCCCAAACGGACCGAAAACTTCGTCCTTAGGTTCAACCGGGCAAACCACGGCGTGCCAAAACCGCTGATTGGCACCTCGTCTATGACACGATCCTTTCGCCCATGGTGCGCATGAACTCTGGGAGATCCGATGGCGCTGAACTCCTCAATAGGGTCTTCAGGATCAGAGACTGTCTTACAGAACACAGCTTCTCTTTGATGGCTATGGATCGCCGCGATTTTCTGAAAGGCATGGGGCTGGCGCTGGTGGCCGGGCCCTACTGGCTGCGCCGGGCGCTGGTGCAGCCGTCGGCCTTGAGTTCGCCCTTCGTCGAAGCCCGGATCCCCGAGCGAGGCATGTACAGCCTGCAACCGGCCGCCCGCTGGGAAGAAGCGCTCGTGGCCGGCAACGGCACGCTGGGCATCCTGGTCTACGGCGATCCGTTGAACGAGCGGATCATCTTCAACCACGAGCTGCTCTACGAACCGCTGCGCGACGAGCGTGTGCCCCCGCCCAATCTGGCGCCCTACCTGCCCCGCATTCGCGCCCTCATGCTCGAAGGCCGTTACCGCGAGGCCGTGGCCTACTCGCTCGAAATGGCCCGTCGCGAGGGCTGGCCGGGATTGCTCTGGACCGATCCCTACCATCCGGCCTTCGCGCTCGTGCTGGAAATGCCGACGGAGACGCCCACCGAGTACCTGCGCCACACGGCCTTCGACACCGGCGAGATCGGCGTCTTCTGGCGTACGGCGACCGACACCTACACGCGGCGGGCCTTCGTCTCGCGCACCGATGGCGTCGTCGTGCTGGAGCTATCGGCCGAGGCCGGACCGCTTCCGGACCTGACCCTGCACCTGGAGGTGCAGGACGTGCGCCCACCCGAGCAGCGCGAGGGCTATCACCCGCCCGAGATCACGGCTGCGCCCGGCTGGCTGCGCTACCGCTGCGCCTACGTGCACACGCGCCGCGGCTACGAGGGGCTCGTGCGCGTGGAGGCCGAAGGGGGCACGCAGACCGTTCGCGACGGCCGCCTGCACGTCCGGGGTGCCCGGCGCGTGCTACTGCTGGTCCGCGTGTGGCCGCTCGACGACGTGGCCGCCTCGCGCCTGGCGGAAGAACAGGCGGCGCTGGCCGCCCTTCCGGCCGACTACGACCTGCTGTTTGCGCCCCATGCCGCGGCGCACGGCGCGCTGTTTCGCCGCATGACGCTGGACCTCGAAGCCGGCGACGATCGCCGGAAAAGCAGCGAAACGCTCCTGGCCGAGCAGCGTGCGCGCGAGACCATCCTGCCGGCCCTGCTCGAAAAACTCTTCGACATGGGCCGCTATGTGCTGATCAGCTCCTGCGGCCACTGGCCACCCAACCTGGTGGCGCTCTGGACGGGCGAATGGCGGCCGCCCTGGTCCGGCGACTTCACGCTCGACGCCAACCTGAACCTGCAGATGGCGGCCGCCAGCATTGGCGCCGTGCCTGAGGCCGTCGCCAGCCTGACCCGCCTCCTCGAGGGATTGCTCGACGACTGGCGCGACAACGCCCGTCGCCTCTACGGCTGCGAGGGCGTGCTCTCGGGCTCCCGCACCGACGGCCGCTGCGGCTGGCACACCCATTTCAACGCCGACTACCCGCTGCATTTCTGGACGGCCGGCGCCGGCTGGCTCGCCCAGCCCCTGTACGAGTACGCGGAGGTCTACGGCGACGAAGCCTTTGTCCGTGAGCACCTGATTCCCTATCTCAAAGAAGTCGTCCGTTTCTACGAGACCTTCCTGACCGTCACCGACGCCGAAGGGCACGTCGTCTTCGTCCCTTCCTACTCGCCCGAAAACCGTCCGGGTAACCTCGACACGCCGGGGAGTATCAACGCAACGATGGACATCGCCGTCTGCCGCGAGGTGCTCTCGACGCTGATCGCGCTGTGCGAAGCGCGGGGACTCGAAGCCGACAGCCTGCCGCGCTGGAAGGCGCTGCTGGACCGACTGCCGCCCTACCTGATCAACGAAGACGGCGCGCTCAAAGAGTGGGCGCATCCCGACCTGGCCGACAACTACAACCACCGGCACCTGTCGCACCTGTACCCGGTCTGGCCCGGCCACGAGATCACGCCCGAGGCGACGCCCGAACTATTCGAAGCGGCCCGCAGGGCGGCCTACCTGCGCGGGCACGAAAACGACTCGGCCCACGGCCTGGTGCATCTGGCCCTGATCGGGGCCCGTCTCAAAGACCCCGACCTGGCCTACCGGAGCCTGCGCGACCTGATCCGCAACGGCTACCTGCTGCCCAGTCTGTTTTCGCTGCACTATCCGGGCAACGTTTACAACGCGGACCTGATCAACAGCCTGCCCGCCATCGTCATCGAAATGCTGCTCTACAGCCGTCCGGGCCTGCTGGAGCTGCTGCCCGCCGTGGACGAGCGGCTGCCCCGCGGCACGCTGCACGGCGCCCGGGCTCGCGGACGGCTGCGGGTGGAGCGGCTACGCTGGGATCTGCCCGCCCGGCACGTCGAACTGGCGCTCGTGTCCGACACCGACCGGACGCTCACGCTGCGCGTGCGCCGGGGCATCGCCGAGCTGCAGGCGACCGAAGGGCCGACGCCGGAGCGGACGTCCGCGACCGATGCCACGCTGCAACTCGCCGCCCGAACGCCCGCCACGCTGCAGATCCGTCTGGCCGGCTGAAAAACAGCAGGCGGCCCCCACGAAAACAAAAAACGGGCACCCGTAAGAGGGTGCCCGCCCTGTGGCCGACGGTGAAGGCGTCAACGAAGCTCTTCCTCTTCCTCGGAACGTTCCTTCGAGGCGTCGCGGTAGTAGATCTCGTCCCGCAGGAACTCCTCCACGGCGATCTCCGTGGGCTCGGGCTTCAGTTCGTACTCGATGGAAATGCGCCGCTGCTCTTCCTGATGGCGCGGATCGTCTTCCAGTCCCAGTCCTTCGAAGTAGGAGAGCTTTTCGTCGAGCTCCTGCTTCATCTGGGTGGCAATCTGACGGGCACGCTTCGAAAGGATGGCCACCGTCTCGTACAGGTTGCCCGTCTTGGCGGCCAGTGCGTCGATGTCGAGGGTTTTGAGGGCCATAGCTGAACAGGTTGTCAGATTCGCGCGGTCCCTTGCTCACGCAAAATGTCGTAAATGCCGGCCTTTACGGAAGGTTCCGTTCAGCCGGCGAGCATACCGGCCACTCCGGCGCGGATCATCGCCACGGCGATGGCGGCCAGAAACAGGCTGGCGACCTTCGCGATGGCGCGCACGGCCACCGGCCCCAGCTTTCGGATCACCCACGGCCCTGCGGCAAAGGCCACCGTCACCAGCAGCAGGTTGGCCACCAGCGACACGAGCGTGGGCAGGTAGCCGTAGGTCTGCTGCGCCACCAGGATCGTCGTGATGGCGGCCGGCCCGATGATCAGCGGAATGCCCAGCGGCACCACGCCCACGTCGGCGGCGTCGGCCCCGTCGCGCGGATCGCGCCGCCGGTAGTCGGCAAACACCAGGTCCGTGATACTGAGCACGAGCAGGATCAGGCCGCCGCCCACCCGGAGATCGTTCAGCGTGATCCCGAGCGTCTCGAAGATGAGCTGCCCGGCAAACAGAATGAGCACGGCCACCACGAAGGCCGTCGCCACAGCCCGCACGAGCAACCGGCGCCGATCGGCCGCCGAAAGGCCTTCGGTCATCGAGATGAAAAACGGCAGAATGCCGGGCAGATTGATCGCCACGAACAGCGGCAGAAACGTTTCTAAATAGGCGTTCACGTTCAGGCGCGGTTGATGGATCGGCAGCGATCAAAGCGCGGCGATCCGCTTCGTTCCACCCGCGCTGCAACGCTTTTGCGAAAAAACAGCCGGAACGAAGCCCGGCGGCCGCTGTTGGAACACGCTTGAACCTTTTCGTCGAACCGAGTGGTCGGGCCCGGCAGCGGTATGCAGGACGGCATTGTCATCCGAGGCGCACGCGAGCACAACCTCAAAAACATCGACCTGGACATCCCCCGGGAGCGCCTGGTGGTGATCACCGGCCTTTCGGGCTCGGGCAAGTCGAGCCTGGCCTTCGACACGATCTACGCCGAAGGCCAGCGGCGCTATCTGGAGAGCCTTTCGGCCTACGCCCGCCAGTTCCTGGGCATGCTCGAGCGGCCCGACGTGGACTTCATCGACGGACTGTCGCCCGTCATCGCCATCGAGCAGAAGACGGTCAGCCAGAACCCGCGCTCGACGGTCGGCACCGTCACCGAGGTGTACGACTTTCTGCGGCTGCTCTATGCCCGCGTCGCCACGGCCTACTCGCACATCTCGGGCAAGCCCATGCGCCGCCAGACCGACGACGAGATCATCAACCACATCCTGAGCTTTCCGGAAGGCACCCGGCTGTTGATCCTGGCGCCGGTGGTGCGTGGCCGCAAAGGGCACTACCGGGAGCTGTTCGAGCAGATCGCCCGCCAGGGCTTCGAGCGCGTGCGCGTCGACGGCGAACTGCGCGAAATCACGCCGGGCATGAAGCTCGACCGCTACAAGACGCACGACATCGAAGTCGTCGTCGATCGGATCGTGGTGCGGCCCGACATCCGGCCGCGCGTGCACGACTCGGTCCAGATCGCCCTCGGCATGGGCGGCGGCGTGCTCATCGCCCACGTGCTCAACCCCGACGGCTCGGGCACCGACCACGTCTTCAGCCGCCACCTCTACTGCCCCGAAGACGGCGTCTCGTACGACGATCCCTCACCGAATACGTTCTCGTTCAACTCGCCCTACGGCGCCTGTCCGGCCTGCAACGGTCTGGGCACCCGGCTGGAGATCGACCCCGAGCTGGTCATCCCCGACCCGTCGAAGTCGATCAACGAAGGCGGACTGGCCCCGCTGGGCAAGCCGCGTGACGGGTGGATCTTCAGCCAGCTCCGCGCCGTGGCCGCCGCCTACGGGTTCGACTTCGACACGCCGCTGGGTGCGCTCACCGAGGAGCAGCGGCGCGTGCTGCTGGAAGGCGCCGGCGACCGGGAGTTCGAGATCGAATACCAGTTCAAGGGCCGCACCCTGCGTTATCGCCACCGCTTCGGCGGGCTGTTCGAGTATCTGCACCACCTGCGCGAACATGCCGGTTCGGTCTCCCAGCGCCGCTGGGCCGAGTCGTTCATGCGCGAGATGACCTGCCGCGCCTGCGGCGGCGCCCGCCTGAAGCCCGAAAGCCTGGCCTTCCGCATTGGCGGCAAGAACATCGCCGAGCTGGCGCACATGGATCTGGTCTCGCTGCGGCGCTTTCTGTCGGAGCTGCAGTTCGAGGGCCAGAAGGCGCTCATCGCCCGCCCCATTCTCAAAGAGATTCTGGAACGGCTCGGCTTTCTAATCGAAGTCGGCGTGGGCTATCTGACGCTGGACCGTCCGGCCCGCACGCTTTCGGGCGGCGAGAGCCAGCGCATCCGGCTGGCCGCCCAGCTCGGCTCGCAACTGACCGGCGTCCTTTACGTACTCGACGAACCCTCGATCGGCCTGCATCCGCGCGACCATCACCGGCTCATCGACGCGCTCAAATTGCTGCGCGACCTGGGCAACTCGATCCTTGTCGTCGAGCACGACCGCGAGATGATCGAGGCGGCCGACTACGTGATCGACCTGGGACCGGGCGCGGGCGAACACGGCGGCCACGTGGTGGCCGAGGGACCGCCCGACCGCCTGGCGGTGCGCGACGGGCACGTCAGCCTGACGGCCGCCTACCTGCAGGGTGAACGCTACATCCCGGTACCCCGCGAGCGGCGCACCGGCAACGGCCACCGGCTCGTGCTCTACGGTGCCCGCGGCCACAACCTGAAGGGCGATCCGCTCGTGCTGCCGCTGGGCACGTTCATCTGCGTGACGGGCGTTTCGGGCTCGGGCAAGTCGAGCCTGATCAACCAGACGCTCTACCCGATCCTGGCCCGCCACTTTCACAACGCCCGCCTGGTGCCGCTTTCCTACGAGCGCATCGAAGGGCTCGAGCATCTGGACAAGGTGATCGACATCGACCAGAAGCCCATCGGCCGCACGCCCCGCTCGAACCCCGCCACCTACACGGGCCTGTTCAGCCACATCCGCGACCTGTTCGCCCGGCTTCCCGAAGCCCAGCTCCGCGGCTACAAACCCGGCCGGTTCTCCTTCAACGTAAAGGGCGGCCGCTGCGAGACCTGCAAGGGCGCCGGCGTGGTGAAGCTGGAGATGAACTTCCTGCCGGACGTGCACGTGACCTGCGAGACCTGCAAGGGCCGCCGCTACAACGCCGAAACGCTGGAGGTTCGCTACCGGGGCAAGAGCATCGCCGACGTGCTGGAGATGACCGTGGACGAGGCGCTGGCGTTCTTCGAGAACATGCCGCGCATCGCCCGTAAGCTGCGCACGCTGCAGGCCGTCGGGCTCGGCTACATCCGGCTGGGCCAGCCCGCCACCACGCTGTCGGGCGGTGAGGCCCAGCGCATCAAGCTGGCCCGCGAGCTGTCACGCCCCGGCACCGGAAACACGCTCTACATCCTGGACGAGCCGACCACCGGCCTGCACTTCGAGGACATCCGGCACCTGCTGGCCGTGCTCCGGGCACTCGTACGCAAGGGCAACACGGTGCTGGTGATCGAGCACAACCTCGACGTGATCAAGGTGGCCGACCACGTGATCGAACTGGGACCCGAAGGCGGTGATGCCGGCGGCCACATCCTGTTTGCGGGCACGCCCGAGGAGCTGGCGGCGCAGGACACGCACACCGGCCGCTTCCTGCGCAAAGAGCTGGCCCGTGCGGCCGCGCTCGCCGACGGCGCCGACGAAGAGCTCATCGACCTCGACCAGCTCGCCACCGACGAAGAAACGCCCGAAGAAGAAATCGAAGACGAATTGCTCGACGAAGAGGAAGGCTGAACACTCCTCACCGCCGCACCTCCACACGAAAGCGCCCGATCAGCCGCCGGTCCGGCTCGTCCGACAATCGGATGTAGAGATGAAAAGCCTCGTCTCGGCCCAGCACCAATCCTGGCATATCCAGGGGTTGCTGCCATCGTCCGGAAATCGAAGCAAGCACGCCATAGGGCATCACTTTGCGATCGTCCCAGCCCTGCAACTCAAAATAAAGCGGCTTCAAGTTGAAAAAGTGTGCTAAAACCAGGGTGTCTGCTACAAAAAACACACGTTTCATAAAAGAGCTTTGCAACATCAACTCGTTGAAACGCGCTCGGTCATTCACGGCCAGTTCGGCACGCATATCCTCCGGAGGATCACGCCATGCAGGATGCCGGAGCACAATGCGCCGAACCAGACGCCCCTCCCGTTCCCCGAGAAAATACAGCTGCAACTCCGAGGACAGCTCATAGACCGCTGCGGCCAGCCGCGCTTCGGGTAATACATCCGTGGCGGCGCGACGCGGCACGTAGTTTCCCTCCTGATAAAGTTGGGGGTACACTCCGAAGCGGTAAACAACCTGATTCAGCCCCGTGTCGACTACCGAAAACGCCCGCGTCTCTTCACAGGCCGGCTCCAGCCACGACGAACAGGGCTCACTCATCGCCACAGAAGGCACGACAAGATGCCCCTCGTCCAGAGAACGAAAGCCGGCATTGAGCCCGTAGCCTTCCGGCAACTGAGGACGATCGATAAAACGCCCCGTCTTCGTGAAGCGGCTGACCCGACTGTATTCCTGTTGGACATAAACCAATTCACCATGTACGAGCACCTGAACGGCGCGGTAGAGCGTCCCTGGCGCTTCGGTTCCTGGCCGACCGATCACCTGAACGGGTCGTCCCAAGCTGTCGTAGACCACCACCCTCCGTAGCCGGAGATCTGGCACATACAGCCGAAATGGCTGCAATTCCACCTCAACCCACAGAAATTCCCCCAGAAAGAGCGTATCGGGCTCCTGCAGGTGGATCGTATCGACCGGCACGAGCATGGCCCGAACCTCGGCGGGCTTTTCTGCACCGCACCCGCATAAAAAGGCCCCGGCAACCACAACCCACAGCCACCGGAGCCCCTTGTTAACAACTCCCCACGCCATCACTGCGGTGTAATGATAATCTCACAGAAGCAGTTGAGGGGAGGGATATCACAGATCTCTTCTACTGGATATTGTAACAGATTTGAAGATCTGCCTTTGCCGGTCGGGCTTCATTGATCCACGGCATCAGGCTCAGGCCCAGCGCCAGCACCAGAAACAACGTCGCCAGCCGATCCTTCCAGCGTCTCATAGCTCACCTCCTTTTGTTTTTGTGAAACATACGCCCTCTATCCGATCACCGGTGATCGCCCAGCAACAACAGCCGCACCGACGAAGCATCCCCCACCGTGCGCAACACCTCCGGACCCAGCTCGCCCACCACCCGACCCTCCCGCCGCACCAGCGCCCGCGGCAACGCCGCCTCCCCGAAATGCCGCCCGTACCAGCCCAGCGAATCCCACCACACCCCGAACGGAAACCCCATCACCGCTGCATAGCGCCGCGCCAGCTCCCGGCCCCGATCCTCCAGAATCCCCACCACCCGAAAACCCAGTGCATGGGCCCCTTCGACCCAGGCCCGGGCCGTACGCGCCACGGTCTGGCCGCATTCGTTCGGGCTGAAAAACAGCAGCACCTCGCCCGCTGCGTCCGTCGGCTCGGAGTTCTCGGCCGGGGTCCAGACCGGTACGAGGGCCTCGGAGGGGAAGGGCACCTCGGGCACGCTTCGGTGCAGTCGCCAGGCGTGCAGGCCCCAGCTCAGCGCCAGGAGCAGCAGGCCCAGGCCGATTTTCTGCACCGCCGACATGGCCCGAAGTGTCCGGGTTGGTGAAAAGTCCTTGCTTTTGAGAAGCTGCCGTTAAGTTACACACACACACAATCTGTCAAGAGGAAAAGCGCCTGTAAAATTGTAACTTTTAACAGGTTAAACAATAATCGGCACAACAGAAATCTCGGCACGTGTCGAAGGTCAGCCGGCCCTGCCCCGGCCGAAGCGTAAGGCCGCACGTTTGACGAACGGGATTGGCCACGGCGCATCACTTATCGCCCGGTCCGAAATCGCGTCCCTGCAAACCCGATCTCCTGCCGACGACGGGAACGGTTTGTTTTCCGCGACGTTGGCCAGTGCAGACCGTGGGGGTGCTCTGTCCCCGCAAGGGACAGGGCTGAGAGCATACCCTTCGAACCTGATCCGGGTAATGCCGGCGCAGGGAAACGGTCACCGATCGCACATGCTGCCGTTGGTGCCTTTCTCTGCGTGCCCCCGGGTTTTGACCGTCGGTAAACCGTCACCCAAAAACCCAGGGAGGGCACGATGATTCCCAAGCCACCTGCTGCGATTCGGCGCGTGTACGTGCAGGGCAACCGCTATCCGGAGCTGCGCGTCCCGTTCAAGGAGGTTCAGCTTTCGCCCACGCGCCTGCCGGACGGAAGCCTGGAGCCCAACGATCCGGTTCTGCTCTACGACACGCGCGGACCGTGGGGCGACCCCGACTTTCACGGCGACATTCGCCAGGGTCTGCCGCCGCTGCGGCGTCCCTGGATCGAGGCCCGCGGCGACGTGGAGGAATACGACGGACGGCCGGTGCAGCCCATCGACGACGGCTATCGGAACGAGGAAGAGCGTCGGCGGGCCGAGCAGCGCGGCAAGCTGCATCGCTGGCCCGGTCCGCGACGGCGTCCGCTGCGCGGCAAAAACGGCGCGGCCGTCACGCAGATGTACTATGCCCGCCAGGGCATCATCACGCCCGAGATGGAGTTCGTCGCCATCCGTGAAAACCAGCGGCGCGAGCGGCTCATCGAACTCCAGAAGGAGCCGGGCGACCGCTGGTCGCTTGCCTTCCAGCATCCGGGCCAACCCTGGGGCGCTCAGATTCCGCCCGTCATCACGCCCGAATTCGTGCGCGACGAGGTGGCCCGCGGCCGCGCCATCATCCCGTGCAACGTCAACCATCCGGAGTGCGAGCCGATGATCATCGGCCGCAACTTCCTGGTCAAGATCAACGCGAACATCGGCACCTCGGCCGTCTCCAGCTCCATCGACGAAGAAGTCGAAAAGCTGCTGTGGGCCATCTACTGGGGCGCCGACACGGTGATGGACCTCTCGACGGGCAAAAACATCCACGAAACGCGCGAGTGGATCATCCGCAACAGTCCGGTGCCCATCGGGACGGTGCCCATCTACCAGGCGCTCGAAAAGGTGGGCGGCAAGCCCGAAGAGCTGACCTGGGAGATCTTCCGCGACACGCTCATCGAGCAGTGCGAGCAGGGCGTCGATTACATGACGATTCATGCGGGCGTCCGGCTCGCCTACATCCCGCTGACGGCCAACCGGCGCACGGGCATCGTCTCGCGCGGCGGCTCGATCATCGCCAAGTGGTGCCTGGCCCACCACAGGGAAAACTTCCTCTACACGCACTTTGAGGAAATCTGCGAGATTCTGCGCCAGTACGACGTGTCGATCAGTCTGGGCGACGGGCTGCGGCCTGGCTCCATTCAGGACGCCAACGACGAGGCGCAGTTTGCCGAACTCAAGACGCTCGGCGAGCTGACCCGGATCGCCTGGAAGTACGACGTGCAGGTGATGATCGAAGGCCCCGGCCACATCCCCATGCACCTGATCAAGGAGAACGTGGACCGGGAGCTGGAAGACTGCTACGAGGCGCCGTTCTACACGCTCGGGCCGCTGGTGACCGACATCGCCCCGGCCTACGACCACATCACGTCGGCCATCGGCGCGGCGATGATCGGCTGGTACGGCGCGGCCATGCTCTGCTACGTCACGCCCAAGGAGCACCTGGGCCTGCCCAACAAGAACGACGTGCGCGAGGGCGTGATCGCCTACAAGATCGCCGCGCACGCGGCCGACCTGGCCAAGGGGCACCCCGGCGCCCAGTACTGGGACAACGCGCTCTCGAAGGCTCGCTTCGAATTCCGCTGGGAGGATCAGTTCAACCTGTCGCTCGATCCGGAGCGGGCCCGCGAGTACCACGACGAGACGCTTCCGGCCGAAGGGGCCAAGCTGGCGCACTTCTGCTCGATGTGCGGGCCGAAGTTCTGCTCCATGAAAATCACCGAGGAAATCCGGGCGATGGCCGCCGAGAAAGGCGTCGATGCCCGTCAGGTGATCGAAGAAGGGCTGGAGGAAAAGGCCCGCGAGTTCCGCGCAAAAGGCGCCGAAATCTACACGGCCCCCTGAAGTCGGAACCGGGACGTTTCGTCGGCCGTTGCACGAACTTCCGGTTCGGAAAGATTAAAGTCAAACCGCGGACGGGGTTGTCATGAAAAAGGGGCTGCATCCGGAATACAACCTGATCACCGTGCGGCTGGCCGACGGCACCGAGTTTCAGATTCGTTCGACGATGAAGGGGCCCGTCTACGTCTCCGACGTGGACGCGACGAACCACCCGTTCTACACGGGCGTGCGCCAGTTCGTCGACCGCGCCGGCCGCGTCGAGAAGTTCATGCGCCGCTACGGTAAGGTGACCTCCCAGGGCCACCAGAAGCCGGAAGCCGAAGAGGAAGGCAAGTAAGCCGCGCATCCCGTTGCAAAAAGCGGCCTGCCAAAAGGTGGGCCGCTTTTTTTGTTGCGTTTTGCCGGCCTCTGTCGCATCTTGCGCCATAATCTGTTTGCCAACTGCATTTTCCCCATGCGTCGGTATCTGTTGCTGCTGAGCTGGCTGCTGGTCCGGCCCGGCTTCGGTCAGTCGGAAGGCTTCGTGCTGAACGAGCGCGAGTACTTCGAGCGAGAAGGCGTCAGTGTCATGGTCTTTCAGGATTTTTATCCGGAAGGCCACCAGAGCGGCGTGACGCTCATTCAGCACGGCGAGCGCGTGGCGGCCAACGGCGACGTGCGTCTTGAGGCGACGCCGGGCCAGTGGCAACCCGTCCCGCGCCTGCTCCGGCGTGAGGTGCATCCGGAGCGCAACGAGGTCGTGGCCTACCTGGCCTATCCTGACCCTGAGCGCGATCGCAAAGGCTTCAATCCGATCTTCTACCCGGACCTGCATCTGACCTACCGGGTGCGCGTGCGCGGCGAGGCCGACGGCGTGCGCATCATCGTGGACCTGGACGAACCGCTCCCGGAAGCATGGGCGGGCAGGGTTGGCTTCAACCTGGAGTTGTTTCCCGGGGCGCTTTTCGGCAAAAGCTGGTACATGGACGACGCGGCGGGCATCTTTCCACGCCAGCCGAACGGACCGGTCCGGGTCAATGACGCGGGCGAGGTGGAGGCCGTCCCGCTGGCCACAGGCCGCCGCCTGCTGGTGGCGCCGGAGTCGGACGCACTGCGGCTGGAGATCGAAAGCCTGCGGGGCGAGCTGGTGCTGTACGACGGCCGCGTTCAACACGACAACGGCTGGTTCGTGGTGCGCACGACCATCCCGGCCGGGGTAACCACGAACGCCCTCGAGTGGGTGGTACGGCCGCACGTGATTCCGGGCTGGCGCTACGGCCCGGTCCTGCAGGTCTCCCAGGTGGGGTACCATCCGCGTCAGCCCAAGGTGGCCGTGCTGGAACTGGACGCACGCGACGACCTGCAGGGCACCGTCTATCTGCTGCGCCTTGGCAATGACGGCGCGACCGACACGGTGCTGGCCGGACCGCCTGTGCCCTGGAACGGCCGCTTCCTGCGTTACCGCTATGCGCACTTCGACTTCAGCCACGTTACCCGGCCGGGCCTGTACGTGCTGACCTTCCGGGACGTACGCTCGCATCCGTTCCGGATCGCTCCCGACGTGTACCAGCGCCACGTCTGGCAACCCACGCTGGAGTTCTTCCTGCCCGTGCAGATGTGCCACATGCGCGTGGAGCAGCAGTACCGGGTCTGGCACGGCGCCTGCCACCTGGACGACGCCCGCATGGCTCCACCCGACACGAACCATATCGACGGCTACGTGCAGGGCCCGGAGCTGCGCGCGCCCTATGCGCCCGGCGAACACGTGCCCGGGCTGAACGTGGGCGGCTGGCACGACGCCGGCGACAACGACCTGCGCATCGAGTCGCAGGCCGACGAGGTCTTCATCCTGGCCACGATGTACGAACTGTTCGATGTGCTGAAAACCTACGACAACACGACGATCAACCAGCGGCGACGCCTGACCCAGATCCACCAGCCTGACGGACGGCCGGACGTGCTCCAGCAGATCGAGCACGGCGTGCTGAGCATTCTGGGAGGCTACCGGGCGCTGGGGCGGCTCTACCGGGGGATCATCGCCCCCACGCTCAAGCAGTACGTGCTCATCGGCGATCCGGCCAACAGTACGGATAACCGCGTCTACGATCCGTCCGTCCCGCCCGAAACCCTTTCGGCGCTGCGCGTGGACGCCCGCGATCCCCGCTGGGTGGTCACGACGGCCGACGACCGCTGGGTCTTCACCGAAAGCAACCCGGCCCACGAGTACAAGGGCATTGCCGCGCTGGCCGCGGCCGGACGCGTCCTGCGCTCCTACAATCCGGAGCTGGCCCGCGCCTGCGTGGAAGCGGCCGAGGCGCTCTGGCAACAGGAACGCGACACGTCGCGGGGCTTCAACGAGCGCGTGGTGGCCGCCGTCGAGCTTTTCCGCACCACCGGCCGCGATCTCTACCGCCGGACGCTGCTGAACGACCGCAACCGAATCGTGGCCCGTATCGGAAGTGTCGGCTGGGCGGTCGGCGCGATCCTTCCGACCCTCGGCGATTCGGCCTTTGCCGAGGCGGTGCGGGCCGCCGTGGCGCGCTACATGGATGACGTACACCGGCTTCAGCAGGAAAACCCTTACGGGGTGCCCTACCGACCGCGCATCTGGGGAGCCGGCTGGGACATCCAGCGCTTCGGCGTCCGCCAGTACCTGCTGCACCGCGCCTTCCCGGACCTGGTCCCGCCCGACTACGTCTTCAACGCGCTCAACTTCGTGCTGGGTGTACATCCGGGCCGAAACACGGCCGCGTTCGCCTCGGGCGTCGGCGCCCGTTCGGTCACCGTGGCCTACGGCTTCAACCGTGCCGACTGGACGTACATCCCGGGCGGCGTCGTTTCGGGGACGGCCCTGATTCGCCCCGATTTTCCCGAACTCAAAGAATTCCCCTACCTGTGGCAACAGGCCGAGTACGTGATGGGCGGCGGCGCCACCCACTTCATGTTGCTCGTGCTGGCTGCCGATCAACTGCTGAACGCCACGCACTGACATGCCCGACGTTGTCGAACTGATCATCACGAAGCGCGACGGAGGCCACCTGGCCCCGAACGACCTGCGCTGGCTCGTGCAGGCCTACACGCACGACGAAGTGCCCGACTATCAGATGAGCGCGTTCCTGATGGCCGCCTTCATCCGGGGCCTGAACGAAGCGGAAATGGACGCGCTCACCGACGCCATGCTGCACTCGGGACGCGTGCTGGATCTGTCGGATCTGCCCGGCCGGAAAGTCGACAAGCACTCCACCGGCGGCGTGGGCGACAAGGTCTCGCTGATCCTGGCGCCCCTGGTGGCCGCCTGCGGCGTGCCGGTGCCGATGATCTCAGGCCGCGGTCTGGGCCACACGGGCGGCACGCTCGACAAGCTGGAGTCGATCCCGGGCCTGCGCACCGATCTGTCGATCGAAGCCTTTCGCCGCCAGCTCCGGGAGCTGGGCGTGGTGATGATCGGCCAGACCGACGAGATCGCGCCGGCCGACCGCAAACTCTACGCATTGCGCGACGTGACGGGTACAATCGAGTCGATCCCGCTCATCGCCGCCTCGATCCTGAGCAAGAAACTGGCCGAAGGGGCCGACGCGCTCGTGTTCGACGTCAAGTGCGGCCGCGGCGCCTTCATGCAGCAGGAGGCGGACGCGCGGCGCCTGGCCGAAACGCTCGTGGGCATTGCCACGCGGGCGGGCCGCCCGGCCGTGGCCTGGCTGACCGACATGAACGTACCGCTCGGCCGTGCCGTGGGCAACTGGCCCGAGGTCGTCGAAAGCCTGCGGGCGCTTCGTGGCGATTTTGAAGGAATCGAAGACCTGATCGAAGTCACACTGGCGCTGGCCGGCGAAATGCTCTGGCTGGGCGGCGTCGCCGAAACGCCGGAGGCCGGACGCCGGCTGGCCCGTGCGGCACTGACCGACGGCCGCGCCTTCGAGCGCTTCTGCGCCATGGTACGGGCCCAGGGTGGCGACGTGCGCGTGCTCGAGCGCCCCGAGACCCGCCCCGACGCCGAACCGGCCGGCGAAGTACGCGCCCCCGACGGGATCCGCGGGTACGTGGCCGATCTGGACGCCCGCGCCGTGGGACGCCTGGCCGTGCATCTGGGCGCCGGCCGCCGCGTCAAGGAAGATCCGGTGGATCCCACGGCCGGCCTGGTGCTGCACCGAAAGCCCGGCGACCCCGTGGCCCCCGGCGACGTGCTCGCCACGCTCTACACACACCGCCGCGACCGGCTCGAAGATTTCCAACAGGCGCTGCTGGCCGCCTACCGCTTCGCCGAAACGCCGCCTCCCGCACGCCCGCTGCTACTCGCCCGCTACGCCGAGGGGCGGTGGAGAACCCCCTGAAATTCATTCTCCGAAAAACACGGCGTTCGCGAACAGGAGCTGGCCGGCGTGCCAGAAACCGCGGAAGAGCGGATCGTCCACGAAGAAGACGAGCGTGCCCCGGCCCAGCCGCTGCGTGCCGACCACGAGCGTTTCGCGGAGGCGCTCCACGGTCCGGTAGCCGGCAAAGCCGCTGCGTGGGCGCCCGTCTTCGAGCCAGGCCACGTTCCAGCCGTCTTCCAGCAGCTCGTAGGCCCGCGTGCTGCGCTTCAACGTAAAGTAGCGGGCAAGCCCGAAGGCCAGCGGGTGCGTAGGATCGAGCTGTACGCGATAGACGGCGCCCGGCACCTGATCGCTGATGGCTTCCCGCTCGCGCATCGCGTAGCGACGCGGCCGCGCGGCGGTGTCCTGCTCCGAGTCGTCTCCCTGCCGTCGCTTGAGCGCCACGCCCTGTTGCCCGGCCAGCAGATCGAGCGCTCCTTCCAGCGCGATCAGCCGGGCGCCGCGCCGCACCCCTTCCAGCAGCGATTCGAGCGGCATTTCCCGGGCGTTGTAGAATCCGTGCGGAAGGATCAGCACGTCGCCTTCATCGAGCAGCAGTTCGTCCAGCTCGTCCCGTTCCACCAGCGTGACCGGATAGTGCAGCACCTGATCGAAGAAATGCCAGATTTCGCCCACGGCGTAGGCCGAAGCGGGCGGTCCGGCCAGCAGGTAGACGCGGGGCTTCCGGAGGAAGCGCACGCGCGCGGATCCCAGATCGGGTCCCTCGTCCACAAAGCCCGTCCGGGTCGTGTAGAGCTGCTGGTGCCAGCGGTCGGCCGCCTCGCGCACGATCCGGTCGAAGCGGGTGCCCAGGTGTTCGCTGCCGGCGCGCGTCAGGATCAGCGTGCCGGCCTCGAAGCGCCGGCCGTTCAGCGTCAGCGGGACTTCGGTCACCCGGACCCTCACGCCCCGGCGAAGCACATCGGCCAGGAAACGCGCGGCGTCCAGTCCGCCCCAGCGCACCAGGTAGGCGTAGGGCTGCGCTTCGGAGGGCGGTGTCGGGGTCGGACGCGCCCAGCCCGGGCGGTCCGGCTCCAGGCGTTCGCTCAGCGCATAGGCTTCCAGCTCGAAAGCGTAGGGAAGGGTCCAGCTTGTGATGTCGTAGGTGAGCGAGTCGGGAAGCACCGGGTCCGGGTCGAACAGCACCCGGGCCAGCGTGCCTGCCGGCTGGTAGACGCTCACCACGAGGTCGCCCGGGCGCGCTTCGACGCGCTGCCGGGTGCCCGTCGCGTAATCGAGGCCCTCCACCGTACGCGTGCGCGCGAGCGTGCCGTAGCGGATGCCCTGCCGGTCGAGCAAAGCCGTGAGGGCGGCGAGCCGGTCGGGGTGCGCATCGCCCCGGATCAGAAAGGCGCGGTAGCGTCCGGCCGGTTGCGCCTGCGCTTCGGCGAAGTAGCGGGCGAACCGGTCCAGCAGCGTACGCCGCTGCCGGACGGCCGTCTCGATGGTCGAAAGGCCGGTCGTATAGTGATTGCGGATGCGTTCGGCCAGTGTGAGCGTGTCGCCCTCGGCGGTGCGGATGGCCAGGCCGGCCCGTCCGCCGCCGCCCTGCTCGTAGGTCATGCCGATCGCTCCGTTGAAGGTAGGCCAGGTATCGCCGTAGCCCGGATAGAAGAGATCGAACACTTCACGCGTGAAGTAGAGGCGGCCGTCCGCGTCGAAGTAGCGGGCATGGTTGCGGCCGATCGTGTCCTGCAGCGCCCGTTGCCAGTCCGTGATCAGCGGATGGATGGGCCGGGCGGCCGGGGCGAAGTAATAGGGCTCGTCCACGCCCTGCTCGTGGAAATCGACATGAATCTGGGGCATCCACCGATGATAGACGGCCAGCCGCGCCTGCGTCTCCTGCTGCGTGCCCCAGGCCCAGTCGCGGTTCAGGTCGAAGTAGTAGTGGTTGGTGCGGCCGCCAGGCCAGGGTTCGTGGTGCTCCCGGGCGACCGGATCCGGGTCGGGTCGCACGCCCAGCATGCGATGGTACCACTGCACGTAGCGTTCGCGGCCGTCCGGGTTCAGGCACGGGTCCAGTAGCACGACGGCCTGCTTGAGCCAGGCATCCGTGCGCTGGCTGTCGGGATGTGCCAGCGCATAGAGCGTCAGCAGGGCCGCCTCGGTGCTGACAGCCTCGTTGCCATGTACGTTGTAACTGAGCCAGACGAACACCGGTCCGTCGGGGTCCGGCGTGCCGGACAGGCGACCGGCCCGACGAAGATTATCCTCCCGAAGCGCCTCGATACGCGCCAGGTTTTCCGGCGACGAGATGATGGCCAATAGCAGCGGCCGGCCCTCGTAGGTCTCCCCGTACTGCACAAGCTGCACACGCGGCGAGGTGCGCGCCACGTATTCGAAATAATCTACCACCCGGTGGTGCGGGGTAAAACGCGCGCCCGGCGGGTAGCCCAGAAACTCCTCGGGCGACTGCAACGGCTGGGCGGCCAGTGCGGGTGCCAGCCCCAGCGCAACAAGCAAGCAGGCACGTCGAATCTTCTGCATACGGCGTCGTACTTCGTGTATTCGTCCGGGCAAGGTAATAACCGGCAACGATCGGTGCAATGTGCTCGCCGCAGGCAAAGCGACGGGCTACGTCATTGTTCTTGCCAAATTTCCCGGATTCTTTGAGATCAATCCGGTAGTTTTGGCCGTTGCACGGCTGCATTGCCTGCGGGAAGCGTTATCTTATAAGGCCTGCAGGTAGTGGGCACCCTTTTCCAGGATACGGATCGCTAAACGAAACAAGTATTCGGCATGGAGATCAAGACGGATCAGGCGGTCGGCCGGGTTGTCCAGATCATCGGCCCGGTGGTCGATGTGGAGTTTCCCGAAGGACATCTTCCCGAGATTTACGACGCGCTGGTCATCACGCTCGAGGACGGAAGCGAACTGGTGCTGGAGGTCGAGCAGCACCTGGGTGAAAACCGGGTGCGGGCTATTGCGATGGACTCGACCGACGGGCTGACGCGCGGTACGCCCGTGCGCAACCTGGATCGTCCCATCTCCGTCCCCACCGGTACGGAGATCCGGGGGCGCCTCTTCAACGTGGTCGGTCAGGCCATCGATGGCCTGCCTCAGCCCAAAGCCGAAGGCTATCGTCCCATCCATGCGCCGGCCCCACCCTTCGAGGAGCTGGCCACGCGGGTCGAGATGCTGGAGACCGGCATCAAGGTGATCGACCTGATCCAGCCGGTGATGCGCGGTGGAAAGGTCGGGCTGTTCGGCGGCGCCGGCGTCGGCAAGACCGTGCTCATCATGGAGCTGATCAACAACATCGCCAAGGCGCACGAAGGCCTTTCGGTCTTTGCCGGCGTGGGCGAGCGCACGCGTGAGGGGAACGACCTGCTCCGCGAAATGCTCGAGAGCAAGGTCATCCGCTACGGCGAAGAATTCCTGGAGTCGATGAAGGCGGGCGGCTGGGACCTGTCGAAGGTGGACTTCGAGGAGCTGAAGAAGAGCCAGGCCACGCTCGTCTTCGGTCAGATGAACGAGCCGCCGGGTGCCCGTGCCCGTGTGGCGCTGACGGGCCTGGCCATTGCCGAATACTTCCGCGACCTGGGCGGCCGCGACGTGCTGCTCTTCATCGACAACATCTTCCGTTTCACCCAGGCCGGTTCCGAGGTGTCGGCGTTGCTGGGCCGCATGCCTTCGGCCGTGGGTTACCAGCCCACGCTGGCTACCGAAATGGGTGAGCTGCAGGAGCGTATCACCTCGACCAAGCACGGCGCGATCACCTCGTTCCAGGCCATCTATGTGCCGGCCGACGACCTGACCGACCCCGCGCCGGCCACGACGTTCGCCCACCTGGACGCCACGACGGTGCTCAGCCGTCAGCTCGCCGCGCAGGGTATCTATCCGGCCGTCGATCCGCTCGAGTCGACCAGCCGTATCCTGGATCCGAACATCGTGGGTGAGGAGCACTACCGGGTGGCGCAGGAGGTCAAGCAGATTCTGCAGCGCTACAAGGAGCTGCAGGACATCATCGCCATCCTGGGTATGGACGAGCTCTCCGAAGAAGACAAGCTCGTGGTGCACCGGGCCCGCCGTGTGCAGCGCTTCCTGAGCCAGCCGTTCTTCGTGGCCGAGCAGTTCACGGGCATCCCCGGCAAGTACGTCAAGATCGAGGACACGGTGCGGGGCTTCCGCATGATCCTCGACGGCGAGCTGGACCACCTGCCCGAGCGCGCCTTCCTGCTGCGCGGCACCATCGAAGAGGTGATCGAAGCGGGCGAAAAGATGCTCAAAGAAGCCGAGGCCTGATCATGGCACGGACGCTTTTCGTGGAAATCGTGGCGCCCGACCGACGCGTCTTCCGGGGCGAGGCGCTCAGCGTGCGCGCGCCCGGCGTGGAAGGCTCGTTCGAAGTGCTCTACAACCACGCGCCCATGGTGGCCGCCATCACGGTGGGGCCGATCTTCGTGACGACGCCCTCGGGTGAGCGCATCACGTTTGCCACGAGCGGCGGCTTTGTCGAGGTGCTGGGCAACACGGTGACGATCCTGGCCGAAACGGCCGAGCCGGCGTCCGAGATCGACATCGAGCGGGCGCGGGCGGCCGAGCAGCGGGCACTCGAACGCCTCCAGAAAGCCCAGACGCCCGAGGAGCGGGCCGAGGCCGAGGCGGCCCTGGAACGTGCCCGCAACCGGCTGCGCGTGGCCATGGGCCAGGTCGGCCAGCGCATCCACCCCTGATCAGTCGACGCGCTCCGGATCCCAGCCCAGCAACACGGCCCCGTAGCGGTGCCCTTTGACGTAGAGCGGGACGGTCAGGGCGCTGAGCACCTGGCCCGTGTCGCGGGCGTAGGTCTGCACCAGAAACACGTCGCGCTCTTCCGGACGCTCCCGCAGATCGCACACGCGAAGGAAGTCCTCGCGGCGTGCCCTGTTGGGCAGCGTCACGGCGGCGCGGGGTAGACCGACCCGGGCACCACGCACCAGCACGCCCTTATCGAAGAAAAATCGCTTGATGCGGTTGCCCACCAGATCCTTCTTCGGGTCGCCCGTCCAGTCCTGGCAGAAACGTCGGTTGTGAATGGGGGCGTAGGAGTTCAGGTCGATGACCAGCGCAAAAGTCAGGCGAGGTTCTCGCTCCAGGATTTCATCCATCACCTGCTGCAGCGCCTCATCGACCAGATGATCGTAGCGCGTGCTGTACTTGGGCGGGTCGAAGCCGCTTTCCGGCACGCGGCTCACGTCGAACAGCCGCGCCAGCGAGGCAATGGCCTTCCGGCCTTTGATCTCGGTGTACTCCAGGGCCAGCACGTCGTCCAGCGTACACCGCCCTTCGTCGATCACCTGCTCGAAGATCCGGCGGCTACGTTCGGCCAGCTCGCGCCCCAGCGCCAGCGCCCGGTGAAAAATGGAACGGCCCTCGAAGCGCCCCAGATAGCCATAGGCGTCTTCCACCAGCTCCGAGAGCGTGAACGTATCGCGGGCGATGTGTTCGGCCTCTTTATCGACGTGCCCCACGGCGGCCAGCGCCTGCTGCAGTGTCGTGCCAACGGCTTCGGCATCCTGCAATTGCGCATCCACCGTCGTAACGACCCGATCCATGTGCTGCGCGGCCTGGCCGGCCAGCTCGTGAATGCGCTGCAGGGCCGCCTCCAGCCGATCGGATTGCTCCACCGTCGTATGCAGCAGCTCCTGGCTCTGCCGGATGGCCTCCTCCACCGGCTGCAGTTCTTTCACCAGATCGTTGATCAGGGCGCGAATCTGGCGCGTCTGCAGGGCGGTGTCTTCGGAGAGCGTCTTGATCTCGTTGGCCAGCACCGAAAACCCCTGTCCTTCGTGTCCGGCCCGCGCCGCCTCGATGCCCGCATTGAAGGCCAGTAGCTTGGTTTTCCAGGCGATCCGGTCGATCACATCGCTGATCTGCGTGATGCCCTGCACCTGAGCCACCAGCCGCTCGAGCCGTTCCATGACCGCCGCCACCTGCTGCTCCAGGTGCTTCACGGCCTCCTGCGAGGCATCGCTCTGCTGCCGACCTTCTTCGGTAAGCCGGGCTACCTGATGGGCCACGTCCGCCGTCGAACGGGCCGATTCGGCCACCGCTTCCACGCGCTGCCGGATCTGCTGCACGGCCCGGGCGGAGGCTTCCACGCCGGCACGGGCCTCCGAGAACTGCTGACCGATGCGTTCCAGACGCTGGGCCGTCCGGGCCGCTCCGATCGCCGCCCGCGTGATCACCTGCTGCAACGCGTGGAACGTTTCGGCCACCTCGGGATGAAGCGCTGCTGTTGCCAGCTTCGTTTCTTTTTCCGCGACTTCCATGGATACCGGGGGCTTATTTTCTTACACCCCCTTAATCGGCCACCGGCACCTTCACTTAAATCTCAGGCCCAGAAGATGCAGACGATTGAAGCCCTGCCCACGCCGGCCGCGCTGATCGACCGACAGCGCCTGCTGGGCAACCTTCGGGAAATGCAGCAACGCGCCACGCAGGAAGGCGTCGCGCTACGTCCGCACGCCAAAACGCACAAGACGCCAGAGCTGGCCCGCCTGCAGCAGGAGCTGGGCGCCACGGGCATTACGGTGGCCACGGTCGATGAGGCGGAGGCGTTCGTGGCGGCCGGCCTTACGGACGTGCGCGTGGCCTATCCCACCGTGGGCACCGATCGCTACGAGCGGCTGCATGCGCTCATGGCACAGGCGCGGATCTCGTTCTGCCTCGACACGCCCGAAGCGATCCGTGCGGCTTCGGACTTTTTCGCCGCGCGCGGCCGCCAGGCCGAGGTGCTGCTGGAGGTCGATACCGGCTTCGGCCGCACGGGCGTGCGCTGGGACGATGCCCGGCGGCTGGTGGACTGCGCCCGATTGATTCAGGAAAGCCCGGGGCTGCGGCTGATCGGCCTGCTCACCCATGCGGGTCAGGCCTATCACGGCCCCGGGCCTGATGAATCGCCGGCCGATGCCCTCCGACGCGTGGCCGCCGAGGAGCGCGATCGTCTGCTGGCGGCGGCCGTCACACTGCAACAGGCCGGGCTGGCCCGCCCCGAGCGCTTCGAACTCAGCGTCGGCTCCACCCCCACGGCGCATTACTTCACGAACCGCACGGAACAGGGCTTTCGCATTACCGAAATCCGTCCCGGCAACTACGTTTTCCACGACGTGATGCAGGTGGCGCTGGGAAGCTGCACGCGCGACGCCTGCGCGCTGACCGTGCTGGCCCGGGTGGTCAGCCGTAAACCGGACGGTCGGGGTGGCTGGTGGGTCTTTCTGGATGCCGGCAAAAAAGCACTGGCAACGGACCAGGGCTACGGAACGCGGGGCTACGGCCTGCCGCTCTACCATCCAGCCAGCCGCACGCCGCTACCCCATGCGGTCATCGAACGCCTTTCGGAAGAGCACGGCTGGATGCACGTGCGCGGTGGCACGACGCTCCAGATCGGTGACCGCGTGCAGATCGTGCCCAACCATGCCTGTCTGATTGCTCCGCTGCTGCGCCGCTTCTACGTGCTGGACGGCGACGAAGTGGTGGCCGAATGGTCGGTTGTGGACGCTGCCAGCTCGGTGCGAAGCGCGTCGAGTACCTGCTGAAAGCTTTCGGGCACCGGTGCCACGATTTCCAGCTCCTGCCCGTTCGGATGTCGGAAGCGAATGCTGAGGGCATGGAGCATCAGGCGCGGATAGCGCTGCTGCACCGAGCGGTCGCCGTAGCGGGGATCGCCCACGATGGGATGTCCGATGTGGTAGCAGTGCACGCGGATCTGGTGGCGGCGGCCGGTCAGCGGCAACGCCTCGATCAGCGAATAGGCTTCGTCCAGGTACTCCAGCACCCGGTAACGCGTCTCGCTGGGCTTACCGCGCTCCGGATCGACGCCCATGCGTCCGGAGCCGTACATGCGGATCGGCGCCCGGATCTGTCCCTGTCCGGGCTCGAGCCGGCCGTGCACCAGGGCCCGGTACACCTTGCGCACCTGTCGTTGCTCGAAGAGCGTGTTCATGTATCGATGTGCTTCGGCGTTGCGGGCGAACAG
The DNA here is from genome assembly GCF_009936275.1 of Rhodothermus marinus. Classification (NCBI taxonomy): domain Bacteria; kingdom Pseudomonadati; phylum Rhodothermota; class Rhodothermia; order Rhodothermales; family Rhodothermaceae; genus Rhodothermus; species Rhodothermus marinus. The sequence continues at coordinate 66,239 of NZ_AP019797.1, read as the reverse complement.
CAGCACGCCCGAGGCTTCTTTGTCCAGCCGGTGGACCACCCAGAGGCGCTCGCCGCGTGCCGCTTCGAGCAGGCGCCGCGCCGAGGGCCGCGACGGATCGCGCTCGGGGATGGCCGCCAGCCCCTCGGGCTTGTGCACGGCCAGCAGGTCGTCGTCTTCGTAGAGAATCGGGAGTTCCATATTTCGTCAGACCGTCGTACTCAGATCCAGGTCTGCCAGCAGTGGCTGCGCCACCGGCTCGTCGCGCTCAATCCGCCCGTCTCGAAGGTGAATGATCCGGCGGGCGTGGTGGGCGATGTCGTGCTCGTGCGTGACCACCAGCAGCGTGTGCCCCTGACGGTACAGCAGCTCGAACAGCCGCATGATCTCCTCGCCGGTCTTCGAGTCGAGGTTGCCGGTGGGCTCGTCGGCCAGGATGATCGACGGACTGTTGACCAGCGCCCGGGCGATGGCCACGCGCTGGCGCTGCCCGCCGGAGAGTTCGTTGGGCTTGTGATGCATCCGGTCGCCCAGCCCCACGCTGCGCAACGCCGCCTCGGCCAGCGCACGCCGCTGACTTTTGCGCACACCCGCGTAGATCAGGGGCAATTCGACGTTCTGCAGGCAGTTTACCCGGGGTAGCAGGTTGAACGTTTGAAAGACGAACCCCACTTCTTTGTTGCGAATGCGGGCCAGCTCGTCGTCCGAAAGCCGGCTCACGTCGCGGCCGTTCAGGTAATAGGTACCGCTGGTGGGCGTGTCGAGACAGCCAATGATATTCATGAGCGTGGACTTTCCCGAACCCGAGGGGCCCATGATGGCCACGTACTCGTTCGGGTACACGTCCAGCGAGACGCCATCGAGCGCCCGCACCTGCTGGGTGCCCATCCTGTAGATCTTGGTCACGTCGCGGAGCTGAATGAGCGGGCGCCGGTTGTCGGTCGTTGCCGTCATGGTCTGTCGCTCGGGTTGCGTTATTGTACCGTTGCCATGATGCGCCGGCCACGGCCCGGCTGCTGGATGCGCACGGCCATGCCGGGCCGCAACGTCTGGCTTACGGCCCGATAGGGGCCGATGATTACCGTCTCGCCTCCCTGAAGCCCGGCCGTAATTTCGATATAGGTGTCGTCGGAGATACCGGTCTGCACCTCTACCATTTTCGCCTTGCCGTTCTCCACGAGGAAGACCACCTTGCGGAGGTCTTCTTTGAGCGCCAGCGGGTTGCTGGCGGTATCGGCAGGAGCCGTTTCGCCTTCAGGCCGCACGCGGTTGAAGTCGCGCACGGTCACGGCCTGAATAGGCACGGCCACCGCGTCGAAGACGGTCTTCGTGTAGATGTCCACCGTGCCGCTCATGCCGGGACGCAACGGCGGAAGCAGCTCGGCACTGGCCGGTACCTCTTCGGCCCGGGCAACGGGCGACGGCGTCGCCTCGGGCAGCGCGACCGTACCCAGAATGCGCACCTTCACCGGGAAGTTGGTGACCTGCTCCTGCGTACCCTGACTCGTAATCCGCGCCGAGTTGGCGATTTCGGTCACCACCCCGCGGAAGGTGCGCTCCGGATAGGCGTCGATGTGGATCGTGGCCGTGTCGCCGATCGAGACGTTCACCACGTCGTTTTCGTTGACCTCCACTTCCATTTCCATCTGATCCAGCCGCGCGATGCGCATCATCTCGGTACCGGCCATCTGGCTGGTGCCGACCACGCGCTCGCCCAGCTCCACGTCCAGCTTGCTCACGATCCCGCTCATGGGCGCGTAGATGATGGTTTTGGCCAGTTGCTCGCGGGCTTCGCGAAGCTGTGCCTCCGCGCTCTCGACGGCGTAGCGCGCGGCCTCGAGCGCGGCTTTTGCCACCTCGTACTGCGTACGCGCCGCCTCGAAGTCGCTGGCCGAGATGGCCTGCTTTTCGTAGAGGGCCTTCTGGCGTTTGAATTCACCCTCGGCCCGGAGCAGATCGGCCTCGCGTTGCTTGAGCGTGGCCCGCGCCTGCGCCACACCGGCCTCGGCCTGCTGCACCTGCGCCTCGTAGAAGTCCGGCCGGATACGAGCCAGCAACTGGCCTTTTTCCACGCGATCGCCTTCCCGCACCGGCAGCTCGACGATCTCGCCCGAGACGTCCGGACTGATCGTCACCTCCACCTCGGGCTGCACTCGCCCGGAGGCCGTAACCACCTGGGTGATGTCGCGCCGTTCGGCCTTTGCCACTTCGACCTCAATGCCGGCTTCCTGCTTGAACAGGCCGAGGGCCCGGCCGCCCACGCCGATCACCACCAGCAGGCCGAGCATGACGGCCAGAATGATCAACAGACGCCGCGTTGCTTTCGAAAGGGCCATGGTCTTGATCTCAGGTTTGGCTTACCGTAACACGTCCAGTTCGGGCACCAGCGTGCCCACGTAGTAGTCGATGAGTTTCTGGCGAAACACCAGCGTGTAGCGGGCCCGCACCAGGTCCGACTCGGCCCGCACGTAGGTGGCGCGTGCCTGCGTGAGTTCGACGAGCGTGGCCGAGCCCACGTTGTACCGCTCCTGGGCAGCCTCCAGCGCCTGGCGGGCGGCCTGCAGCTGTGCCTGGGCCGCCCGGTACTGCTGACGGGCCGTCTCGTAGTCCAGATACGCCTGGCGCACCTGCGTGGCGATCTCCTGGCGAAGCTGCAGAAGCTGCAGGCGGGTGTTTTCCAGCTCGATGCGTGCCCGCTGCACGTTGTGGCGCGTCGTGAACCGATCGAAGATCGGGAACGAGAGGCTCAGCCCGATCGAGCCACGCCGGTTGCGATCAAAGAACTGGTCCTGGAAGCTCAGCGGGGCCAGATCGGTGTAGCTGGAGCCATAGCTGGCCCGCAACGAAATGGTGGGCCAGTAGCTGGAGCGGGCGACGCGAACGCCGTACTCGGCGGCCTCGATCTGCTGCTCCAGCGCCCGAAGGTCCGAGCGTCGCTCCAGCGCCGCCTGCAACAGCGCCTGCACGTCATACTCCCGGGTGCCCAGCGCCATCGTGTCCACTTCCGGGATGACGAACTCGTAGGATCCAAACGGATCGAGCTGCAGGAGCTGGATCAAATTCGCCTCCTGCAGTTGCTGGTTACGGCGGGCGTTGATCAGCTCCAGCTCGGCGGCCGCCACCTGGGCCTGTTGCTGGTAGAGATCGGCCACCGGACGGCTGCCCACCTGCACGAACGCCTCGATCTGCTCGAGCAATGCCCGCTGCGCAGCCAGGTTTTCTTCCTGAATGCGCACCTGCTCGCGTGCCTCGATGAGCGAGAGAAACGTTGAGATCACGTTGAACAGCACCGTTTCGCGCTGGCGGGCATAGTTCAGCTCGCTGGCGGCCACCTGAAAGCGTGCCTGCGCGACCGAGTTCAGGTCCCGAAAGCCGTTGAACAGGTTCAGGTTGGCCGAAATGCCGGAGCTGAAGTAATGGGTGGTCTGATCCACGACGCGGCCTTCGTCCATGACAAAGTTGCGGCCGTAGTCGCGGCTGCCACTGATCGAAAGGCTGAGGTCCGGGAGAAAATTGCTGCGCGCACTGGCCAGACCGACTTCGCTGCGCTCGCGTTCGTTGGCGGCCTGTTGAATGGCCGGATTGCGCCGCAGAGCCAGCCGAAGCGCCTCCTCGAACGTGATGCGCTGCACCTGCTGGGCCTGGGCCAGGACGGGAATCCACCACCCGAGCAGCAGAAGCACGCCGAGCAACCTGTGGCAACGCATAAGTCTCGCGGATTTAATCCTCCATAATTCGCTGACGCTGGGAGTAGACGAAAAGAACGGCCAGTTTGTTACGCCCGAATAGCAAAAAAGCCACCCCGATTTCAGGGTGGCCGGGTTGCGGAGGGGGTGGGATTCGAACCCACGGTGCCCGTGAGGGCACGCCGGTTTTCAAGACCGGTGCATTAAACCACTCTGCCACCCCTCCGAAGAAGCGTTCAGACTAACGCCCTGCAAAAATGCGGGATCCGGGCGGGCGTTGCCCGCGCACGACTACGAAAGCACCCGCGCCATAGCCTTCCCGTACCGGATCCGGACGGGTCATCGTGTCGGGATCGGAAAAGAGCGTCTGCCGCCAGACCAGTTCTCCAAAGCCGACTTCCTGCATCAATGCGGCTATCTCCGATGCCGAGAAGAAGCGGGCTTCCCGATAAAAGGGACTTTCGCGGTGGCGCTTCAGGTAGCGACGGCCCGGCGGACTGTCCCGGTCGACAAAGCCGATCACCAGAAATCCACCGGGCCGGAGCACACGATACGCTTCCCGTAGTGCCTGTCGAGGATCATCCACGAAGCAGAGTGTCGTCACCATCAGCACGGCCTCGAAGCGCCGGTCCGGAAACGGCAACGCCTCGGCCACGCCGTCCATCACCTGCACGCCCCGCGCTGCGGCCAGTCGTCGCATGGCCGACGACGGCTCCACGCCGTAGCGGATCCCGAGCGGCACGGCGAACCGTCCGGTCCCCACGCCTACCTCCAGAGCCTCCCGCACCGGCGGCCAGAGCGCGCGAACGGCCGCCAGCTCCGAGGCATAAACCGCCGGATACCGCTCAAACCAGGCGTCGTAACGCTCGGCGTGCTGATCGAAGGCAGCCGTGCGCGGCATGAGACTCCTCTGGCTACCTCCAACCTGTAACGTCAGCCCGGCTCGGACGATTCGCCTAAAATAAAGCCCCGCCAGCCTCTTCGGCCGACAGGGCTTTCCGGAGCATCAGAGGAAACCGTCCGTTATGCGATGCTCCAGGCTTTGTGTCCGACACTACCGCCGCAGCGTGACCACGCGATCCTGTACGTAGTGCTGGCCATCGGCGGTCCGAGCCTCCATCCGCACCAGGTAGGTGCCCCCGGCCAGTCCGTCGGCGTTCCATGCGATTCGATGATGGCCAGCCGCAAACGCCCCACTGGTAAGTTGCTGGACGGCGCGTCCCAGCAGATCATATACCGTCAGACGCACCTGTGCCGCTTCGGGAAGCGCCAGCTCAAAGTATGTCTGCCCGACAAAGGGATTGGGAGCCGGTCCTTCCCATCGGAAATGCTGTGGCCGATTTTCGAAGCGCAGGGAGGGATCCAGATTGGCTTCCAGCAACCCGTCCTCCTCGTAGGGGCACATCGATCCCACCACGGCATAGTAGGTACCGTGGGAAACCGCCGGATCAACCTGCTGAAACACCACCTCGACATAAACCGGCGGCTCCTGGCCATCGTCCAGCGTGTACCTGCCGCCTTCAACCGGTGAGAAACGCTCGCCACCAGCGCCCTGCACAGAAACCACCGTCAGGTTGTCAAGCAGAGTAAACTGAAGTTCCCGGATGCCATCGGGGGAATAGAACGTGGCCACGCCCTGGTTGCCGGAGACGGTCTGCGAGGCGATCTGTGCCAGTGTACAGGGCTCACCAGTATCAGCGGCCAGCAGTCCAGCATCGTATTCCTCCTGTAGCACCCAGATGGCGTAGTCACGCGGTGGTGCCCAGACATACACACGGCCATCATCATAGATGTGGGTGGTCTCGCCGGTTTCCGGGTTGATCAGGTCTTTTCCGGCCCAGTTCGGCCAGCCGGTCGGCGAACTATCCACCCAGAGCCCTTTGGTGTCCGTCTCATGATCGTTCAGCACCAGAATGGCCCCTGAGCGAGTACCGTTACCGCCGCGTCGGGCCACGAACACGTCGGCCACCTCGGCGCTCGGCCAGGGATTGCCCACCTCGCTGAGCACCACCATGGTACCGCCCAGATAGTTGCGGCGCAGGTTAATCAGCCGGATAATGTCCTGGCGCAGCGAGGCAGGCGCCTGTACTGTGATGCCGGGATCACTGTGGTCATGCTGCGGAATGCCGTAGAAGTGTGGATAGAAAATGGTGGGACGCCCTTCGGCAAACAGAATATAGGCATAGGCCATATCCCAGTCGCGCCAGAGCCATTTGTCGTGCTCCTTTCCCGTATCGTGGTTTTCCACAAAGGTGACCACCTGCAGGCCCGAGAGATTATTGCCGCCGTTGTCGCGCACCAGCCCGGCGTGGTTCAGCCAGCTCATGTCCCAGTCGGCCCCGTTCCAGTTGGCCATGTCGGTCAGAGTGGCCTTCAGCGGAAAGTCGAACGCATCGGCATCGGCGCCCAGGCTTTCGACCGTGGTCACCCAGTTCTTGATGGCGGCCTTGCCGCCCCAGTACTCGGCCACCACAAAGCGCTGGCTGCCGTCGCTACGCCGGGGCATGTTGTTGATCCAGGCAGCGGCGAACTCCGGCTGATAGCCGCGCACAAAGTCCAGGCGATAGCCATCGAATCCGACCGTATTGGTGAGCCACTGACCCCAGGTAATGAGCCGGTCCTGCACGACCGGGTCGAAGGTGTTCAGATCATTACCGAAGAATTTGGTGTTGGGGATGACCTCGTCGGTGCCCGGCCATCCCAGATAGTCCCGATCGTCCACCGGGTGGAAGTGACTGTAATTCCAGCTCCAGTTGGCCTCTCCGGGTCCGGTGTGGGTCACGTACGTGATGCCCGTATAGGTCCAGGCCTGCAGCGCCGTCGGGGCCAGGTTCTGGCCGTTGTGCCAGATTTCGAAGGGATAGTAACCCCGTCGCTGATCGGTGGGCACGAAGTCGAAAGGATTGTACACTTCGCGCCGGGCCTCAAGGCGTATTTCGATGGTGTGGGTTTCCGTCAGGGTGATCTTGTATTCGTCGACATCGCCGCAGGGGTCAATGTGCGCCCAGATGTGCTTTCCGGAGCCCGGAAAGTCGTTGTACTGGCCGTTGCCGTCGTTGGGCTCATACTCCCAGTTGGCGTTGTCGGGCGAGTTGGGCTGGTCGGGCGAGCCATCCCAGTTGATGTAAAGATCGTAACCCCGTTCACCCTTGGGATCGCTGCAGGGAAGCCAGTAGCCTTTGATTTTGATGTAGTAGTCGCCGGGCTCGGCATCTGGAATGCGCCAGATGATCTCGTTGGTCGGGTAGGGGCTGAACTGGTCGTAGTGGCCGTCACCGTCCGGGTCGCGAATGGCTTCGTCGAAGACGTATTGCTTGACAGCCGGGTTGGGCTCCAGATTGTCAGGACCGCCAAAGATGTGATTGAGCACGATGTCGGCATAAACCTCAATGCCATAGGCGTGCATGGTCTGGACCATTTTCAGCAGCTCATCCCGACTGCCGAAGCGGGTCTCGACCGTGCCTTTCTGGTTGTAGTTGCCCAGGTCGAAGTGGTCGTAGATGCCATATCCCATGTCGTAGATGCCAAAATTGCCCTTGGAAGGCGGGGGCACCCAGATGGCCGTGATGCCGGCTGCGGCCAGTTCCGGAGCTTTCGCGGCCAGCGTATCCCACCAGAAGCCGTTTTTTGCAGCGGCATCCACCGGCACGTCCCAGTAGAAGGCCTGCATCATGACGTCGTGCTGGGCCTGCGCCTGGAGCGTCAGACCGGCCAGCAGTAGCATCAGAAGGTATCGATACATGGCGAGGCTGTAGTTTGGCGAGTTTATGTAATCGCTTACTCAATTTTTTAGAACAAAAAGCCGGAAGTTCGGTCCAATCTAATTCATAATAATGTAAACGCTTTCTAGCAAATATTCACACAGATCTTCTCGATTTCTTCAACTTATTCATCCCCACTACCGCAACAGTACCCGTTGTACCACAGCCGGATACTTGTGCGCCGAGGCCGTGTTGAAGAGTACGACGGTCTCTCCGGGCTGCACCCACCCGGCTTCCCGAAGCCGGAGCAGCGCGGCCAGCGTGGCGGCGCCCTCCGATGCGGCCAGCACGCCTTCGGCCTGGGCCCAGCGTGCCATGGCGTCCAGCATCTCGGTATCCTCCACGGCCACCGCCGTACCGCTGCTTTCGCGGAGCGCCCGAAGGATGAGAAAGTCGCCCAGCGCCTTCGGCACGCGGAGTCCGGCCGCCAGCGTCTGCGCGTTTTCCCAGAAGTCCGCCGTTTCACGCCCTTCCTGAAAGGCCCGCACGATCGGCGCACATCCGGCCGCCTGTACGGCCACCATGCGCGGCCGCTCCGGACCGATCCACCCCAGCGCTTCCATTTCATCGAACGCCTTCCACATGCCAATCAGGCCGGTACCGCCACCGGTGGGATAGAGAATCACGTCCGGGAGTCGTCCACCCAGTTGCTCGAACAGCTCGTAGCCCATCGTCTTTTTGCCTTCCACGCGATAGGGCTCACGAAGCGTCGCCACACTGAACACGCCGGGATGCTCTCGGCGGTACGCTTCGAAAGCCGCCCCCGCCTCGGCGATGGTGCCGGGCACCTGATGCACCTGCGCCCCGGCCAGTCGGCACTCCCACACGGCCGGCTCCGGCGTTTCCTCCGGTAAAAAGACGATGGCCGACAACCCCATCCGGGCCGCATACAGCGCCAGCGCACCGGCCGCGTTGCCCGCCGAAGCCAGTCCCACCTGCTGCACGCCCCGGAGCGCTGCGGCCGCCACGGCCATGACCAGTCCACGCGCCTTGAAGCTCCCGCCCGGATTCAGGCTCTCGTCCTTCACGTACAGGTTCGGCATGCCCAGCAGGCGGCCCACCCGGGGCTGTGGAAGCAGCGGCGTCCAGCCCTCGCCCAGACTGCGGGCGGCGTCGAACGGTACCGGAAGCACCTCGGCATAACGCCAGAGGCTGCGCACGCGCCCGGCAAGCAGTTCGGGCCGGAATCGACCGCGAAGCGCTTCCAGCCGATAGGATACCAACAGCGGCTTACCACAATGCGTGCAGACCGTGTGCAACGACTCGGGCGCAAATGCCGCCCCACAGGCACTGCAGACCAACCGGTCGACGTATTCGCTCACAGGTTGCATTTTTCTTCAGGATTGAATGAGTCGGCGACAAAATACGCCGTCCATTTCTTTTTCGGGGACGTGTTGGTTATATTCAAGCCATGAATATTCGTCCGGTGAGATGATCGACTACGTGCTGCTGGGCCTGCTGGCGCCGGGTCCGCGACATGCCTACGCGCTCTACCGGGAGCTGCGGCGATCGGACGGCCTGTGGCTGGTCTGGCGTCTGAAACTGCCCCGGCTCTACGCCATCCTGGACCGGCTGGAGCGGACCGGCCTGATCCGCTCGGAGACGGTGCCCCAGCCGCGACGTCCGGCGCGCCGGGTCTTCCGACTGACGCCCGACGGCGAAGCCCGCTACCGGCAATGGCGGACGGAGCCCGTCCGCCGCGGCCGCGACATCCGACAACTGTTTCTGGCCAAACTTTACCTGGCCCGCCGTGACGGACCGGAGGTCGCCCGCACGCTCCTGCAGAACCAGCGCGATCTGTGCCGGCAATGGCTGGATGAGTTGCGGACGGCCGCACCGCCTGTGGACGATTTCGCCCGGGCCGTGTGGCGCTACCGGGTGTTGCACATCGAAACGCTCCTGACCTGGCTGGACGATGTGGAAACGACGCTGGCCTGAAGTGCTGATCGGGTTGCTGCTGGTGCTCGGGGGCTGCCGCCCGCAGGAAACGTCTCCGGTGCGGCCCGTCGAAGTGCAGGTGGCGGCCGCCGCCGACCTTCGTTACGCGTTCGAGACGCTGCGCGCGCGCTTCGAAGCAGCGCACCCGAGCATCCGCCTGAAGATCAGCTACGGCTCTTCGGGTCAGTTTTTCACCCAGCTGCGCAACGGCGCGCCCTTCGATCTCTATTTCTCGGCCGATGCCGACTACCCGCGTCGGCTGATCGTGGAGGGACTGGCCGTGGACTCTTCGTTTTTCCTGTATGCCGTCGGGCAACTGGTCGTGTGGGTCCCGGCGGATTCGCCGCTGGAGCTGGTCTCCTGGGACGAACTGGCGGGGCCGGCCGTGCGCCGGCTGGCCCTTGCCAATCCCCGGCATGCGCCCTACGGCCGGGCGGCCGTTGCAGCCCTGCAGGCACTGGGACTCTACGAGCGCGTACGCGATCGGCTCGTGCAGGGCGAAAACGTCGCGCAGGCTGCCCAGTTTGCCGCCAGCGGCGCAGCCGACGCCGGCCTCATCGCACTGTCGCTGGCCCTGGCGCCCGACATGCAGCGGCGTGGCCGCTATCGGCTCCTGCCTTCGGACACCTACCCATCCATCGAACAGGGCGCCGTCGTGCTACGCCGGGCGGCCGCCCGCCCCGAGGTGTGGACGCTCTGGCGCTTCGTGCAGCAGCCGGAAGGCCGGGCCGTACTGCGTCGCTACGGCTTTTTTATCCCGGATTCCACCGCGCAGCCGACCGAAAGGCCATGGACTGGACCGCCGCCTGGGTAACGCTGCGCCTGGCCCTGTGGACGACCGGCGTGCTCTGCGTGCTGGGCCTTCCGCTGGCCTACTGGCTGGCCACCACGCGTTTTCCGGGACGTGGCGTGATCGAGGCACTGGTCACGCTGCCGCTCGTGCTGCCGCCCACGGTGGTCGGATTCTACCTGCTGGTAGCTACCGCGCCCGACAGTCCGATCGGCCGGGTGCTGGCGGCCCTGGGCATCGACCGCGTGGCCTTCACCTTTCCCGGTATCGTGCTGGGCTCGGTGCTGTTCAACCTGCCGTTTGCCGTGCGGCCGTTCACGGCCGCCTTCCAGAGCGTCGAACGTCGGCTGGTCGAAGCCGCCTGGTGCCTGGGCGTCTCGCGCTGGCGCACGTTGACAGGCGTGGTGCTGCCGCTGGCCTGGCCCGGCATTCTGACGGGGCTCGTGCTCAGCTTTGCGCACAGCCTGGGCGAGTTCGGCGTCGTGCTCATGGTGGGCGGCAACATCCCCGGCGTGACGCGCACGCTCTCGATCGCCATCTACGACGAAGTGCAGGCGCTCAACTACGCGGCGGCCGACCGCATGGCACTGGCGCTCGTGGGCTTTGCGCTGGGGGTGCTGACGCTGGTCTATCTGCTCGAACGCAAAGGCCTGCGGCGATGAGCACGGAGCTGGACGTACAGATCGTGCGGCGGTATCCGTCCGGCTTCGAGGTAGCGGCGGCCTGGCGTCAGCCGATCGACCCGGCGGGCATCACCGTGCTGTTCGGCCCTTCCGGAAGCGGAAAAACCACGCTGCTCCGCTGCCTGGCCGGACTGGAACGGCCCGACGACGGCCGGATTCAGCTCGGCGATACGATCTGGTTCGATGCCGCCACCGGCCGGCATGTGCCTCCCCAGCAGCGCCGCATCGGCTTTCTCTTTCAGGACTACGCGCTGTTCCCGCACCGGACGGTGGCCGGCAACATCGCCTTCGGGCTGGCGCATCTGTCGCGTGCCGAACGTCGCCGTCGGGTGGCCGAACTGCTGGCACTCTTCGAGCTGGAAGGCCTAGCCGATCGCTATCCGCACGAGCTTTCGGGCGGACAGCAGCAACGGGTGGCGCTGGCACGGGCGCTGGCGCCACATCCCCGTCTGCTACTGCTGGACGAACCGCTTTCGGCGCTCGACGGTCCCACACGCGACGTGCTGCGACGCAAACTCCGACGCTGGCTGCAGGCGCTGAACATCCCGGCCGTGATCGTTACGCACGACTGGCTGGAGGCCAGCACGCTGGGTGAGCAGGTGCTGGTGCTTGACGGAGGCCAGGTGTTGCAACAGGGACCGGTGGCGGAGGTCTTTTCGCTACCGGCCAGCACGCGCGTAGCCGGGATCGTGGGGGTCGAGACGGTCGTGTCCGGCGAGGTGCTGTCCGTCGAAAACGGGCTGGCCCGGGTGGCCGTCGGATCGGCCACGCTGACCGCCATAGCCCCGGCGGAGCAGAACGGGCGCGTGTACGTGTGCATCCGGGCCGAAGAGGTGACGCTGGTACCGGCGCCGCCCGAAGCCACCAGCGCCCGCAACCGCCTGCTGGCGCAGGTCGTGCGCGTCGAACCCGAAGGGGCGCTCGTGCGCGTGGAGCTGGACGCCGGCTTTCCGCTGGTAGCGCTGGTGACGCGCCCGTCGCGCGAAGAACTGCAACTCGAGCCCGGCCGTTTGGTCTGGGCCCTCGTCAAGGCACCGGCCGTCCATCTGGTGCCGCGCTAACGCCGACTGACGGCGCTGTCGGGCAGCGTGGCGCGGATCGTCCCCTCCAGATCGATCGTGTCGCGGATGGACCAGAGCAGCAGTTTGGGCCGCCGCACCTCGAACTGCGAAAGCGCGATCGAGAACGCCCCCGTTGCCTCGAAGCAGTTGCCTTCGATGCGCACCGTCACCGGAATCGTGACCGGATGCGTCTGGCCGTGAAAGGTCAGGTTGCCGCCCACCGTCCAGCTTCCTTCGTAGCCGGAGGCCGTACGCTCCCAGCGCTGCACGGAGATGGCGGTCGATTCAAAGAGCACGTCCGGATAGCGATCGGCCTCGACGGCGTCGAGCATGTTCGCGTCGCGGTTGCTGTTGCCGCTGTCGAAGCTGGCCACCGGCACGCGGATCGTGACGGCCGACCGGGCGGGGTCGGCGGGGTCGCTCAGATCGAGCCGGAGCGTGCCGTGGACCGAGCGGCTCGTGCCCGTCCACCCGTGCAGCGGATGATGGCCGTGGTACTGCAGAATACTCTCGGTGCTGTCGACGGCCACCGTGATCGGCTGTGCATTGAGCCCGCCGACCAGAAATCCCAGCAGAAGCCAGCAAATCGAAAAGCGTCGCATGGTGCCCTCTCTCAGTATGGAAGCAGGATGGCCAGAAACGCGGCCGTGTAGGCCCCGAGCGTGATGCGCCCGACCCAGCGGTGCGTGCGCAGCCGGCGCTCGTAGCTGTCGGGCGTCGGCGCCAGCCGGAGATGACGTCCCAGCCAGGGTTGCAGCATCATCCCGGTAAAATGGATCAACGCCAGCCAGCGGTGCAGCTTGATCGAACTGAAGCCGGGCGTGTAGCGGCGGGCCGGCGGTGCTCCGAGCGACAGGCTGGCCGTGGTCAGGTACAGCCCGAACGTGGCGTAGCCCAGCGTGCGGTGGACGGGCTGCAGGTCCTGGTAGTAGCGCGCCCGGTTGCTGGCCAGCACCTCGCCGAGGATCACCTGCGTGGTCAGCGCCGCAAACGTAACCAGCGCCAGCCGCTGGTGCCAGTGCAGCATCGTGCGGCGAATTTCCAGCTCACGTTTGCGGGTGGCAGGCGCCAGGCCCAGCAATCGCACCAGCCCTTTGCGCCCCCAGAGCAGCCGCGTGTTCAGCGGCATGCCGTCGGGCAGGCTGTCGGTGGGGTCGGGCGCGGCCAGCACCGGCGGTGCATAGGCCGATGCAGGCGCCGGGGGCTCTTTCTGTGAAAACAGCGCCTCCGGCGGATGGTGCGCCAGACCGAGCCGCACCTGCAGGGCCGGTTGGGCCTGCGCCAGCGCCACCGTCAGAACGCTTAGCAGTACTCCCACGACGGCGTATCGCATGCGTCCTCCTTCAGCCTTTGGTGATGCGGACGATGTTGCCGTCACGCGCGACGGTGTACGCTGTGAGGGCGCGTGTTGCCGGTCCACGCACCACCTGGCCGCTGGTGTCGAACTGGGAGCCGTGACACCAGCAGGTGAACCGGTTATCCTGAAATGAACTGATTTCACATCCTTGATGGGTGCAAATGGCCGAAAATGCCCGGATCGTTCCATCCACATTCACCACGAGCATATCGGCTTCATCGATGTGCAGAAAACCTCCCGGTTCGGCTACTTTTCTGGCTTCGCTTCCGGTCAGATCCAGCGTAACCGTATTGCCTTCGATTGTGATGCCGCTGTTTTCTCCGGGCGACGGTGGGCCGGGCGGCTGGTCGCCATTTCCTTCCATGCCACTGGTATCACACCCGACCAGCGAAGCGACCACGGTGCCCAGCGACAGCCCTCCGGCCCATCGTAAAAATTCCCGCCGCGAGGATTTTTCCGGCTTCATGGCCTGCTGCGTTTAGTTTGTGCTGTTTTATATACAGCACCTGACGGTATGCGAATGCCTACCGGTGCTGCTTATCAGTAGGCAACCTGGAGGGTCAGCAGCCACTGGCGGCCGGGCAGCAGGCGGTCGGCAGGGGCCGGCGAGGCCGGGTCGATCAGCATCAGACTCCGGTCGTACACGTCCCGGCGGTCCAGCACGTTGCGCACCAGCAGTTGCAGTTGTAGATGCGTCACGCGAACGCGCCTGTGCCACGACAGCCCCAGATCCAGCCGATAGCGTCCGGGTAGCCGATGTGCCTCCGGTCGGTCCAGGTCGTAGCCGCCGACGACCGGCGTGCCGCCGTAGCGGAGGTAGTCGTAGTACAGACGGCGGAAGGCCCAGCGCCGTCCCCACTGCACCTGTCCGCTACCGAAAAGCGTCAGATCGGCCGGGAGCTCTCGGGAAAGATCCAGCCGAACGCGATGCGGCTCGTTCCAGGGCGCCGGTACCATGCGAAGCGTACCCCGGCTGTCGGGATAGGCTCGAAGAGTCTGGTCATAGCTATAGGCCAGCGTGATCCGATCACGCGTATTCCGGTACCGAAGCCGCAGGCTCAACCCGCGGGCCATGCCCCGGCTGTGCCGCAGGAAGTCACGTTGCGCGAGCGGGATGGCTTCGGGCACGGGCCGGCGGGCTGGCAGTCGGGCCAGAAGGCGCGGATAGTCGACAAGCAGCAGGTGCGGCTGTCCTTTCTGATACAGCGTGGTTTCCAGGGTCCAGCGATCACCCCGGGCCAGCAGCAGCTCGCCCGTCAGATGGTAACTCCAGGGCGGGGCGACCGTGGCGTCGGGCGGCAGCCAGAAGAGCACCGACGGCACGATGGCCGTGGCCCCGACGCTCGTCAACTCGAACTGGTTGACGAACTGGCGATAGACCCCGCCGGCCAGCCGCACCGCCAGCGCGAACGGTCCGAATTGCAGATCCCGACGCACGGCCAGTCGCGGCTCGGCATAGACCGTCGCCCGCACGGGCAGCCACGTCAGCCGCACGCCCGGCTCCACGCTCAACCCTTCCACGGGGGTCCATATGGCCGTCAGATAGGAGGCGGGTTGCCAGGCGGTGATCGCATGGCGGAACGGCGCCACGAACACGTTGCCCAGTCGAAAGCGGGCCTGCACCTGCTCCACCACAAGGCCACCCTCCAGTTGCCACCGTGCCGACGGGCTGTAATGCAACGAGGCTTCCAGCGCCAGCTCGCGGATGGTGTTGCGCTCGGACGTGCCCGGCGCCCGGGCCAGTTCCTCGCGCAGCCGGGCTTCGAGCGCCTCCCAGGCGGCCGGGTCACCCAGCGGCGCCGTCCCTTCGCGGGCCCGGTAATGGTAGGTAGATGTGTGCCAGCTTCCCCGGAACTGCACTCCCAGCAACACGCGCGCGCCCAGCAACCGGTCGTAGCGCAGCCGAAATGCCTCGTTGAGCCAGCGATAGGCGTCATCCGTCAGGATGAGCCGGGCCGAATCAGCCCCGGCCGCTGCATAACGGGTCTGCTGACCGGCCTCCAGACGGTTTGTGCCCCGATAGGCGGCCACGTGCAGCGTCTGAAACGGATCGGGCTGCATCCGTCCGGCTACGTGCAGATCCGAAAACGCCGCGCGCGGCGTCCAGTGGTAGGCCTGCAGCCCTTCCCGGGCGATGGGTTCGCCCAGCCAGCGGGCGGCCATGAGCGGGTCGATCGTGTTCCACTGGCGGAGCAGCGTACGCAGGCCCGGTTCCTGATACAGGTCCCAGACGCTGTGCCGGAGAGCCACCAGCGCGGTCGCGTTCTGGTAGCGTCCCCGAAGGCGAACGTTGGCGGCCAGCGGATCGACGCGGGCCACCGCATCAAAAGGCCCCGCCACGTTCAGATCGTGCTCCAGTTCGATCACGCCCGCCAGCTGGCTCCCCAGCGCCACCCCGTAGCCGGCCCGATGGACGGTCAGGCGCCCGATCGCCAGCGGACTGAAGGCGCTCAGGTAGCGCCCCAGGCTGACGGGATTGCGCACAGGCACGCCGTCGATCCGCGTCAGGTGTTCGCCGCTATCGCCGCCCTGCAGGTGCAGTTCGGCCAGCGGATGGGGCACCTGTACGCCCGGCAGGCGCTCGACGGCGTGCAGCAGGTCGCCGGCCGTGCCGGTCTGCTGAAGCTGTTCGGCTGTCAGGTGTACACGGCCCAGTTCGGCCGAAAGCGGCCGCCGGCTCAGCCCGTCGATCACGATGGGCGGCGCTTCCAGCAGCGTGGGCTCCAGCGCAATGCGCACGTGGGCGGGACGGTCCGGATCCACCTGCACGCTGTCAATCCGCGGGCGATACCCCACATACGAAACGACCAGCCGGTGCGGACCGGCCAGCAGGCCGCTGATCGTGAACATTCCCGCTTCGTTCGTGACGGTGCCCGTGCCCGCGTCGGCCAGCAGCACGTGCGCGAACGGCAGCGGCGCGCCCGTCGTCCCGTCAATCACCTGACCTGTCAGCAACCCCAGCCGGGGCGGCAACTCTCGCGCCTCCAGAATGACGTAGGCGCCCGAGGACGATCGGACAAAATCGAGACCCGTACCGGCCAGCAGACAGCGCAGGAGATCTTCGACCGGAGCGTTGCGAAGGGCGCAGGAGGCCGTCTGACCACGCACCAGCTCGGAGGGATAGACCAGGTTGATGCGGGCCGTACGGGCCAGCGCTTCGAGCGCTTCCTGCAGCGGCACGTCGCGCACCACCAGCGTGAAGCGGCCGCCGTCCTGGGCCGCGGCCGCCCCTGCACCTCCGAGCAACACCGCTGCGACGATCAGCGCCCGGAGGATGGCTCGGCCTCGATGACAAACCCACGGCTGATGCGGCGGTAGTGGCATGGCAGCGTCAGACAGAGATCCTGAAGGATGGCCTCAGGACGGGCCTGTTGCTGATACAGCACGGTCACGCGCCGGTCGAGCGACAGCGGCCCCGCTACTTCGATGCGGAGGTTGAAGGTGCGTTCCAGTTCGCGCAGCACGACCCCCACCGGCTCGTCGATCACAACGAACCCGCCGCGCCGCCAGGCCAGCACCTGATCGGGCTCCAGCCGCTCCGGCACAAGCTCGGGTTTCGCACCGATGCGCACGCTCTGGCCCGGCGCTTCCAGCACCAGCGGTTGCCGGGGCGTCCGGATGGATTGTACCCGCACGCGCCCCTCCAGCAGCGTGACGCGGGTTTCGTTCGCTTCGGGCCAGGCACGTACGGTGAAGCGCGTGCCCAGCACCTCCACACGGACCTGGGCGGTCTCGACGGTCAGCGGACGCCCGGGCACCACCTCGAACAGTGCCTCACCCGTCAGATGCACCCGCCGGGGCCGTCGCCAGGGCAGTGTCGCTGCGTACCGCAGCCGGGAGCCCGCCCGCAGCGTGATGGTCGAGCCATCGGCCAGCGTGACGGTCTGAATCGTGCCCGGCGGCACGATCACCGTGCGCGGCCGCAGCAGCGCATACGCGGCGACCAGGCCCAGCACCAGCAGCAGGCCCACCACCGCCGGCCAGCGTCGGCGAAGCAATCGGCGGGGCGGCCGCGCAGGTCGGGGCGCTGCAGCCAGCCGGGCCGACAGCTCCGCCCAGGCCGTCTCGGTAGAAGGCACGCCCTCGACGGGCGGCTCCAGCGTGCCCAGTCGCTCCCAGAGCGCCTCGATCTGGCGGCGTTCCTCCGGGCTCCGTTCCTGCAGGGCTTCCTCCAGCTCCCGGGGCAATCTGGATGCAGGGCGTCCGTTCATGGCATGAGGGCGAGCGCCTGAAGCCGCCGGCGAAGCGTCTCCAGCGCCCGCAACATGTGGTTGTTGACGGTTCGTGGGGAGATACCCATCACCCGGGCGATCTCGCGATGGCTCAGTCCGTGCCAGCGGCTGAGCACCAGCACCTCGCGCTGGCGCTCGGGGAGTTCGTCGAGCCAGTGCGCCAGCAGGGCTTCTAGCTGGTGCGACGCCACATGATCGTCCGGCGACAGCGGCTCGACCGGCGGCGTCTTTGGCAATTGCTCGGCGCGCTTGCGGGCCCGGCGGCGCTCGTCGCGCAGGTGGCGCAACGCCCGGTTGCGGGCCATGCGATAGAGATAGGGCCGCAGTGGTTGCCCCGGATCGAGCGTGGTCCGCCGCAGCCACAGGTCCAGAAACACGTCCTGCACCAGGTCGTGCGCCACGGTGGGATCCGCCACGATGGCGCAGACGTAGCGCAGGAGCGGCTCGCGCATGTGGCGAAACAGCTCCTCCAGCGCCGCACGGTCCGAATCAACCAACCGCCGGCAGAGCGTTTGCAGGTCGTCCGTCACCGAAGGCCTCCAAGCGCGCAGGCTTTTCTGCTGCTACAGTACCCGAGCGATGCGTTATGCCTACCCGGCCTCGGACGCGTCCAGCTCGCGCTCAAGCGCCAGGATCGTGTCGCGCAGCTCGGCCGCCCGCTCGAACTCCAGGTTCTCGGCGGCTTCGAGCATTTCGCGCCGGAGCTGTTCGATCAGTTCGCGCTTCTGCTCGGGCGTCAGCTCCTTCAAGACCGGATCGGCCACGATCGGCGGCACCTCGGGCTCCTCGTAGCGGGGCGAATCGACCAGCGGCCGGTACTTCTCTTCGGCCACGATCGTGCTTTTCAGAATCTCCTCGCGCGACTTGTACACGGTGCGCGGCGTGATGCCGTGCTTGCGGTTGTATTCGAGCTGAATGGCCCGCCGACGGTTCGTCTCGTCGATCATGCGCTGCATGGCCTCGGTGATTTTGTCGGCGTAGAGCAGAATCTTGCCGTTCGCATTGCGGGCCGCCCGCCCCGCCGTCTGGATCAGCGAACGCTCCGAGCGCAGAAAGCCCTCCTTGTCGGCGTCGAGGATGGCCACCAGCGACACCTCGGGCAGGTCGAGTCCCTCGCGGAGCAGGTTGACGCCCACAAGCACGTCGAACTCACCCAGCCGCAGGCCACGCAACAGGTCCACACGCTCGAGCGCGTCAATCTCGGAGTGCAGGTAGCGCACGCGCACGCCGAAGCGGTCCAGGTACTCGGCCAGGTCTTCGGCCATGCGCTTGGTGAGTGTGGTCACCAGCGCCCGCTCGCCACGGGCCACCACCTGACGGATCTCTTCGAGCAGGTCGTCGATCTGGCCTTCGGTGGGCCGCACCTCGACCTCGGGGTCCGGGATGCCCGTGGGACGGATGATCTGTTCGACCACCACGCCGCCGCTCTTTTCCAGCTCATAATCGCCGGGCGTGGCGCTCACGAAGATCACCTGATTGTGCAGCGCTTCGAACTCCTCGAACGTCAGCGGCCGGTTGTCGAGCGCCGAGGGCAGTCGGAAGCCGTGCTCGACCAGCGTCAGCTTGCGGGCCCGGTCGCCGTTGTACATGGCCCGCACCTGGGGAATCGTGACGTGGCTTTCGTCGATGATGAGCAGGTAGTCGTCCGGAAAGTAATCGAACAGGCAGTAGGGCCGCTCGCCGGGCGCCCGACCCGAAAGATGCCGGCTGTAGTTTTCGATGCCCGAGCAGTAGCCGACTTCGCGAAGCATTTCGATGTCGAAGCGCGTCCGCTGCTCTAAGCGCTGGGCTTCGAGCAGTTTGCCCTCGGCCCGCAGGACGGCCAGCCGCCAGCGTAATTCTTCCTCGATCGAGGCGATGGCCCGCTCCAGCCGGTCGCGCGGCGTCACGAAAATCTTCGCCGGATAGATCGTGATGGCCGCCTCTTCGGCCCCCAGCTCGCCCGTGGCGGGATCCAGTCGGGCGATGCGGTCGATCTCGTCGCCCCAGAACTCGATGCGGAAGGCGCTTTCTTCGGCATAGGCCGGGAAGATGTCCACCACGTCGCCACGCACGCGGAACGTGCCCGGCTTGAATTCCACGTCGTTGCGCGTGTAGTAGATGTTGACCAGTCGCCGAAGCAGTTCGTTGCGCTCGATCTGCTGGCCGACGTGCAGCGGCACGATCTGCTCACGGTACTCGTCCGGCGAGCCGATCCCGTAGATGCAGGAGACCGACGCCACCACGATCACGTCGCGCCGACCCGAGACGAGCGCACTGGTGGCCCGCAGGCGCAGCCGATCGATCCGCTCGTTGATGGCCAGGTCCTTTTCGATGTAGGTATCAGTGGCCGGGATGTAGGCCTCGGGCTGGTAGTAGTCGTAGTAGGAAATGAAAAACTCGACCGCGTTGTTGGGGAAAAACTGCTTGAACTCGCCATAGAGTTGCGCGGCCAGCGTCTTGTTGGGACTCATCACCAGCGTCGGCCGCTGCACATTCTGAATGACGTGCGCCAGGGTGAAGGTCTTTCCCGTGCCAGTCGCGCCCAGCAGGGTCTGGTATCTGTCGCCGCGCAGGATGCCTTCGGTCAGCTCCGCGATGGCGCGGGGCTGATCGCCGGTCGGCTCGAACGGCGCCACCAGCTCGAACTTCCGGGTTTCAACCGCTCCCTCCATCTCGTGCCTTCATTTTGCACCGGTCCTTTCCAAGAACCGGAAGTCCCGTCAGAAGTTGCGTTTTCGACAACTTCCGGGCGTATATTGCGCGCGATGGCAGAAGCGCCTACCACATATCGCCCTCGCGAGGGACGCGCCTGGCTCTGGGCCATCCCGCCCCAGCACTACCCGGCCTTTCTGCAGACGGGCACCTTTGCCGTGCACCGGGTAGGGCGGGCTGCGCTCCATCGCCTGCGTCCGGGCGATCGAATCTTCGCCTATCTGTCGGGCTCCAAGGTGCTCGTGGGCATGTTTGAGGTAACGGGCGAGCCCTTCGAAGACCACACGCCGCTGGTGCCGGGCGTGGCCTATCCGCACCGCGTGCGCGTGCGACCGCTGGTGGTGCTCTCCGAAGAAGCCTGGGTGCCGTTCGAGGCATTCGCCGACAAGCTGGAGGTCGTACGCAACTATCCCGACTTTCGGTCGGTCGTGCAGCAGGTGCTGCACCTGCTTCCGCGCGTGGACGAAAAAGTGCTGGAGTTTCTGATCCGGGCGCGGGCGGCCGACCTGGAGCGGGCCATGTCGGCGTTGGAAGAATTGCGCCGGCTCAGGATCGAGCGACCGGCACCGGTCGTGCGCGAAAAACGCGTGCGCTACCGCGCCGAAGCGTTCGACCGGGCCGCCGCGCTCGAAACGCTCCTCAGCCACCTGGAAGGCCGGGGATTCGTCTATGCGCCCTGGATCGTGGCGGCCTACGTGGCGGCGCTTCGCACCAAACCGCTGGTCATCCTGGCGGGACCTACCGGCACGGGGAAATCAAAACTTCCGTTGCTGGTGGCCGAGGCGACCGGCAGCGCGGCACAGCTCATCCCCGTGCGCCCCGACTGGGCTGACAGCGCCGAACTGCTGGGCTACGTGGACCTGCAGGGCCGCTTTCGTCCCGGTGTGTTGCTGCGCCTCATGCGCGAGGCGCAGCAGCAACCCAATCGGTTCTTTGTGGGCGTGCTGGACGAGATGAACCTGGCGCGACCGGAGCAGTACCTGGCCGAAGCGCTCAGCCGCATTGAAGATCGTCGCCCGCTTCCAGAAGGCGGCTGGACCACCGAACCCCTGCTGCAACTGTCGCTCGCTCCGGCCGATCAGGGCTGGGCCCGCGTGGCCTGGACGGCCAACTTCGCGCTGGTGGGCACGGTGAACGTGGACGAAACCACCCACGGCTTCAGCCGCAAGGTGATCGACCGCGCCTTCACGCTGGAGCTGACAGAGATCGACCTGACGGCCACGCCCGTTTCCTCGGTGGTCGAGCCCGAGCCCTGGCCGGTGACGGCCTGGTGGCCCCGTGCGCTCCGCCTGGCCGAGCTACCGACGCCATCCGACGCGGAGCAAAAGCAACTGGATCGCGTGCTGGAGACGCTCCAGACGCTCAACCGATGGCTGCAGCCCGCCGGCTTTCCGGTGGCCTACCGGACGCGCGACGAGGTGGCACTGTTCGTGCTGCACGCCGCTGAAACGCCCGAAGCGTTCCGAACGCGCACCGGCGAACCGGTCGATCCGCTGGACCTGGCGCTCTGGATGAAGGTGCTCCCCCGCCTGCAGGGCAGCTCGCCCACGCTGCGACGGGCCCTCCGGGCCCTGCTGGGCTGGGCCGTCACCGGCGCACCGGCCGAACGCGACGACGAACTGCACGCGCTGCTCGACACCTGGACGGCGGCGGGCTACCCGGACCGCTGGCCGGAAACCGCCTTTCCCATGACGGCCGCCCGCCTGGCGCACATGTGGCTTCGGCTCGAAAGCGAAGGCTTCGCTTCGTTCTGGGAATAATTCATGCGCTACTTCACGATCGAAACCGACCGCGTGCGGCTCACCTGGGAAGGCCCACTCCGGCAACCTTCCGCCCCTCCTTTGACGGTGGAAGCCCGGGCGCTCGATGCAGACGCAGAGCCGACGCTGCACTGCGTCGCCGATGCGCCGGGGCTGATCGAGCAGACGCGCTACCGGCTGCTGCTGGAAAGCCGCGACGGTCGGCCTGTTGCACTTCGTCATGCCAACCCGGCGTTGCTTCGCGACCTGCACGCGCTCGAAGGCGGACGTCTGTGGCACGGCATGGTGCATTTCGGCACGTACGCAGGCCGTACGTCCTTCATCGTGTGGTACGACGAGCGCCCGCACCTGCGGCTGGAGCTGGAGATCTTCCCCACGCGCCTGGCCTACCGGTCCGACTACGAGGCCATGCTGGCCGATCTGGAGACGTGGACCATCGAGCCGGCGCTACGCTTCGGGTCCGGTGTCCGGCAACCCGGTCGGGTGCTGGCCGGACCGCCCGATGAACTTCCGGGCTGGATCGCCCGCCTGGCGGCCGTGCTCGACGCGCTGGAGGTCGCCTTCCGGCGCATCGCACACCGACCGTTGACCGAGGTGCGGATGTCCCGCTGCTGGCAACCCCTGGAGGCGGTGCGGCGGCCGGATGCCGCGCTGCGACGGGCGGTGCAGACCGGCGGCGGTCAGGGACCGGAGGTGCATCTGGCGGGGGTTCGCACCCACCGCCTGCAATGGGCACCCCGGACCGTCGTGACCACCGACACGCCGGAGCACCGGTGGCTGGCCTGGCAACTCGACCACACGCTCCGGCAGGTGCAACGGCTGGCCGATCGCCAGACGCGTCCGGACGCCGCCACGCGCACACGTCGACAGGCCCTCCTGGCGCTGGCCGCCCGGCTGGAGCGGCTGCAGCAGCGCCTTCCTGCGGCCATGCTTCCGCTGCTTCCGCCCCCACCCACGATGCGCCTGCTTCACGCCGAAGGGTACCGTCAGGCCCATCGGATCTTCTGCTGGCTGCGCCGGCGGCTTTCGCTGCTGGGCGGGTTGCTTTCGTTCGAAGTCGGACAGATCCACACGCTCTACGAGTACTGGTGCTACCTGACGCTGGTCCGGTTGCTGAGTCGGATGACCGGCCGGTCGCTTCTGCTGCACCGGCTGTTCACACTGTCGGACGACGGGCTGCAGCTTCGCCCGGTGCGCGGCCGTCCGCTGTCGTTTCCTCTTTCGGACGGCGGACGCCTTCGCCTCGTGTACAACCCGCGCTGGGGTGCTCGCGCTTTGCTTGTCCCCCAGCAACCCGACCTGCTGCTGTCCCGCTTTCGGCCCGATGCTCCGCCCGTCCACTACGTGCTCGACGCAAAGTATCGGCTCGATGCCTCGCCGGCTTACGTACGTCGCTACGGGGTGCCCGGACCGCCAACAGACGCGCTGAACGACCTGCACCGCTACCGCGACGCGCTCTCGAGTTACTTCACCCGCCAGGGCAAGGGCACGATAGCTCAGGCGCTGGCCCTCTACCCGTACCGCAACGGCGAAGCCGGTCGCTTCGCCGAAAGCCGTCTGGCCCGTGCCCTTGCCGAAGACGGCGTCGGCGCCCTCCCTCTCCTTCCCGACGCCACCGAGCACCTGGAGCACTGGCTGCGGCACGTGCTTGCATGACCATTACAACACCATTCCTCCCTCCGCGAGCTTCTCTCTCACGAAATGCCGAACGTTCTCCGCCAGTTCAATAGCCCGGATGGTTTCCTCTACGGAGGGCATGTAAAACTCCTCACCATATCGCAAACTGGTTGCGTAGGGTGTCAATTCATCAACGCCCCATGCCATTAACCGGGCAAAGTCAGGATCGATACTTGCACACAGCGCAATCAACACAGCCAGGCGGTGCGTTCTGGGATAGGGATTTCCATGCCAGATGAGAAATGCTTTGAGATATTTTTCCACGCATTGTTGCATATGGAAACAGACCATATCCGTGGCCGGATTTTCCATGGCCATCTCATCTTTTCAGATCTTCAGATCGTGCTCTGCTTTTTGAATCCAGTTTCTGACAGCCCGCTCATTCACAGGGCGACACCTTCTTTAAGCACATAATAGGTGAGATACCCGGGGTCTTCGGCACGCTCCCGAACGGTCTGTTCCGCCTGCACAAACACATCGGCCACGATACCTTCCTGAGCCAGCCGCCAGCAGATTTTTGAAGCAATGGCATTTCGTTGATGAAAGCCCGGATCCCTGTCTATAACGACATACAGATCCCAGTCGCTATCCGGATGTGCATCGCCACGCGCGCGGCTTCCGAAAAGCAATACGCGAACAAGGCGACATCCGGCCCGCGTCACCTCATCCTGAATGACCCGGTAAATGCTTTCCCGAGGGGCCTCCATTGTGCACCTTGTAGGTCCTGGATTCAGAAAGATACGGTTATTTTCCGACCGGTTCCTTCAGTTCACACCGGGCGGCGTTCAGCGGGATCAGGTAGGCGGCACCGGGAGCGCCTTCGCGCGGCACACCGATGAGCGCAAGGTCTCCGTGCAGGCTCAGCGCGGCGCCGAAGGCTTTTTCGCCGGGGTCGATGCGTCGCCAGAAACACCAGCGATCGGCCGTGTGCACGAAGACGTACACCACCTGGTCCACGTTGAAGTCGAGGCCGAGCTGTTCGTCGAAGCCCGAGACGAGCGCCCGGCGACCGTCGAAAGCCAGCGCGGCCCCGAAGCCGCCGTTCGGGTACGGTTGCGGAGGATCGAGCGTGGCCACGAGCGTCCAGCGTCCATCAGGCAGGCGGCGGTAGTGGCGGACGCGCCCGCCGCTGTGGCGTCCGCCCAGGCGCTCACCCACCAGCAGCTCGCCGCCGGTCAGCGCCAGCGCCGGGTTGAAGTCCCGGATGCCCGCAAGCGTCGTGTCGCGCCGCCAGCTTCCGTCGGGCTGGCGCACGAACAGCAGCACAGCACTTGATCGATCGTAGCGGTACGACGGAGCGGCCAGCGCCACCACATCGCCGTCGAGCGCCACGGCTCCGCCGGGCCAGGGGCCGCCGGGTGCGAGCGTGTCGGTCAGCGTGGCCTCCAGCTTCCAGAAGCCATCCGGCTGCTGTACGAACACGTACGCCGCGCCCGGTCGTTGCCGGGCCGGATCGCCCCAGGTGCTGACGACGGCCCGGGGGCCGTCGAGCGCCACGGCCGCACCGAAGGCGCCTGTGGGGGCGTCCGGTGGGGCCGTCAGGCGGGCAGTCTGGTGCCAGCGCCCGCCGGCGCCGCGCTCGAACACATAGGCGGCGTCGGCCACTTCGGTGCGGTAGGGTTGTCCGGCCGCCACGGCCAGGATCCGATCGCCGTCGAGCGCCACCGCGCGGCCGAAATGGCGCCCGGACGCACAGTCGTCCGGCTGGAGCACGGCCGCCAGCGTCCACGCCTCGTTTCGGCGTTCGTACACGTACACCGCGCCCGAAGCCGGTCCGCACCCGCGCACGCCCCCGGCACCCACCACCGCCCGGTCCGGTCCCAGCGCCACCGCCTCGCCGAAGGCGTTGTCCGCCGACGTGTCGGGCACCGGCAGCGGCCAGAGTGGCACCAGTTGCGCCTGCGCCGAGCAGGCCCCCAGTACCAGGCTCAGCCCCAGCAGAAAGGGTTTCATTCCGGGCGTGCGAGCAGGGTTTGTAGGTCCAGCATGGCCACGGCCGAAACCGCTGCCTCGAAGGCGCCTTCGGCACAGAGTCCCTGGATGCGGGCGTCCTCGTAGGCCCGGCGCATCGTCTCCAGGCAGATCCGGCGCACCTGCTCGGCCAGCCGCTGACGTTCGTCGCGTGGTTCCATTACGCTGCAACAAAAAAATTCGACCGTCCATATCTGGACGGTCGAATCTCAAAATAGATTCGGGAAATCACCCTCAGAAAATGCCCCGGCGGTCGCGTTCGGCGTGCGTGAGCCAGTCGCGGGGCACGACGACGTTCAGCTCCAGCACTTCTTCGGGCGTCAGTTCGGGCAGGCGTTCGACCAGTCCCAGGAAGCGGTCGCGCTCGGCGCGGTCGATGATCTCTTCGGTCAGCGTGTCGAACTTGCGGATGTAGTCCGGACGGCGGAACGGCCGCGCGCCGTTCGGATGCGCATTGGCCACGTCGATCTCGTCGACCAGCTTGCTCCCGTCTTCGAACGTGATCTCCACGCGCCCGCCGAAGGCTTTTTTCGACGGATCCGGATGGTGGTAGCGGGCCGTCCATTCGGGATCCTCGACGGTCCGGATCTTCCGCCATAGCCGCACCGTGTCGGGTCGCCGGGCTCGCTCGGGCGCGTAGCTGCGCTCGTGGTGCCAGGTGCCGTCCTGCAACGCCACGGCGAAGATGTACATGATGCTGTGGTCGAGCGTCTCGCGGCTGGCGTTCGGATCGTACTTCTGCGGATCGCCCGAGCCGGAGCCGATCACGTAGTGCGTGTGGTGGCTCGTGTAGATGACGATTTCCTTGATCTTCTCGAAGTCGTCGATCTTTTCCCGCATGCGGAAGGCCAGGTCGATCAGCGCCTGCGCCTGATACTCGGCGGAGTGTTCTTTCGTGTAGGATTCCAGAATCTGGCGGCGCGGCTCGCCCGGCTCGGGCAGCCAGACCTCATAGACGGCGTCGGGGCCGTCGAGCATCCAGGCGATCACGCTGTCTTCGCCCTCGTAGATCGGCGAAGGGGACGTCTCGCCGCGCATGGCCCGGTCGATGGCCTCCACGGCCTGCTTGCCCGCAAAGGCTGGCGCATAGGCCTTCCAGCTCGAGATCTCGCCCTTGCGCGACTGGCGGGTCTGGAACGACACGTGCACGGCCTGCTGCACCGCCTGGTAGATGATCTCGGTGGGGAGTCCGAGCAGCGCGCCGATGCCCACGGTGGCCGCCGGCGCCAGGTGCGCGATGTGGTCTTTTTTGTGTTTGTGCAGGCAGATGGACTTCACCAGACTGATATGCACCTCGTAGGCCGCCAGGATGCCGCGCAGCACATCGGCCCCGCTGCGTCCGGTCTGCTGCGCCACGGCCAGAATGGGCGGGATGTTGTCGGCCGGATGCGAGTAGTCGGCGGCCAGGAACGTATCGTGGAAGTCCAGCTCGCGCACGGCCACGCCGTTGGCCCAGGCGGCCCACTCGCAACTGAACCGCTGCGTCGAAGGCAGCCCGAAGAGCGTGGCGCCTTCGGGATTGGGATGCGCCAGCGCCTGCGTGCGGGCGTTGGCGACCGGCCGCCGGTTCAGCGCGGCCACGGCCACCGCCGCGTTGTCGATGATCCGGTTGATCACCATCTCGGCGGCCTCTTCGTCGATGGGCGCCTCGTCGGTGGCCACCCGGGCCAGTTTCCAGGCCAGCTGCTCCTCGCGCGGCAGATGCTCCTTCGAAGAATAGACGCGGACAATATGCTTCTGCATGGGAATGCTCCAGGTTGGTCGACTTTTTCGGAATGAACGACAAACTACAAATCCTTTCTGAAAAAGGGACGCAATTCGGCAGAGACTTTATAAATCGTCCAGCAGGGCCCGCACGCCGGCTTCGAACAGACGGGCACCGCCCTGCGACGGATGGCGCACGTACGTGCAGCGCACGCCCAGCGACTGCAGCGCAAACTCGGCTTTTCGACCGATGGCGATTACCTGCGCGGGTTTCAGCGCTTCGATCAGGTCGGCCACCAGCGGCAGCCAGTCGCGTACCTCGCGCTGCGTGGGCGTGCGAATCGACAGCGGCGCCCCGGGCCGGTGGGGATGCAACGGCACGGTGCTCCAGGTGAAAAAGCGTGGGAAGTACGGCCGCATGACGCGCCAGTAGATGCGGGCGCTGTACTCGCGGTGCGGGCGTTCGGACAGGCCGGACGCCTCGCCCGCAAGCGGAAAGTCGGGGTCCAGCAGCTGCGCCTCGCTCGTGAGCGGCACGCCGGAAAACCGGCAGCCCCAGGGACCCGGCGCTTCGGCCAGCAGAAAGACCGGCGGGGGCGTCTCGTAGGCGGCCAGATAACGCCACAGGTTGCGTCGCCGGATGGCCGGCGCTTCGGGCCGATCCAGCTCGGGATGTCGATCGCGGTACAGGTTGAACAGCCGATCGCTTGAGGGGGCCGGAAACAACCGACGCTCGAACGCCGCCCAGACCCTGCGAAACGGTTCGATCAACGTCTCCCTCACCGCTGTCCTTCGTCCCGGTGTTCATACAGGTAGAAGGCAGCCACGACCAGCGCGTGGTTGATCTCGCCCCGGCGAATGCGCGCCGGAATCTCGGCCGGATCGAGCAGCACGACCTCGATCTCCTCGGCGTCGTCGAGCTGCTGGGGACCGACCGGCCGGACGTTTTCGGCCAGAAACGTGTGGCAGCGGTTCGTCAGAATGGCCGGGTTGGGGGCCACCGCGCCCAGATAGACGAAGCGTTCGGCCTCGTAGCCGGTCTCTTCGCGCAACTCGCGCCGGGCAGCTTCCAGCGGCGATGGATCGTCCGGATCCACCGCCCCGCCCGGAATCTCCAGCGAGACCTCCCGGGTGCCGTAGCGGTACTGGCGCACGAACACCATCTTACCGTCCGGCGTGATCGGAATCACGTTGACCCAGTCGATGGCCTCCAGCAGATAGAAATCGTAAGGACGAGGCGCGCGGGGCGGCTGCACCTGTTCGCGCCAGATGCGAAACACCTTGTAATCGGCCAGCACCTCGCGGTGCAGACACTTCCAGGGACCGGGCATGTCAGCGTTTGCGGGCTGGTATCAGCGACAGAATGCCGGAATGGACAAGCGTCTGGAGGAGTTCCAGAAAGTCGTCCCGTTCGAGCCAGGGTCGAAGTGTTTCGGCGCTCAGCGGCCGGCGGCCTGTCAGCAGGGGGGCCACGTCGGCCAGCTCGGGCGGCAACTCGTAGGCCTCGCCCGAGGCGAACAGTGTGGCCGATCCGTCCGCGTGGCGCACGTAGGCCAGCTCCGGGATCGCATTGCGCCGAAGCGTCGCCCCCTGCTGCAGCCGCCGGCGCAGTTGCGCTGCAGAAAGCGGGCGTTCGGGCGACTCCGGCAGCAGGCCCCGTCGGGGCTCGGTGATGATGCAGCCGAACCAGCGGGCCAGCCGGGCCCGATCGTCGATCAGTTCCCGGAGCAGCGTCTGAATCTGATCGAGCGCTTCCGGCGTGATCTCGCCAGGTTCGTCGGCGGGCCTCAGATCGGGATCGGCATAGCGCCGGCCGCCGTCCAGCCACGTGGCCATGCGGGGCATGGCTTCGGCCAGCTCGGCCTGATCGGGCGCCCGAAAGCCGATCGAGAACGTCATGCAGTCCTCCAGGGCCACGCCGTAATGCGGGGTGCGGGGCGGCAGGTA
This sequence comes from Rhodothermus marinus, assembly GCF_009936275.1. Classification (NCBI taxonomy): domain Bacteria; kingdom Pseudomonadati; phylum Rhodothermota; class Rhodothermia; order Rhodothermales; family Rhodothermaceae; genus Rhodothermus; species Rhodothermus marinus. Next base: position 36,999 of record NZ_AP019797.1, on the reverse strand, counting down.
GAGCACGTCGCCGGGCTCCAGAATCCATTCGGCATCGGGTTCGAAGTGGGCCAGCAGACGCACCTCCAGTCCCGGCACCAGCTCCTCGCGTTCGACAGGCCGATGGTTGATCTGCCAGCGGCGACGCCCCCAGGCCTGCACCAGAAACACGTCGTAGTTGTCGATATGCGCTCCGACCGTTCCGCCCTCGGGCGCGTAGCTGACCATGATGTCGTCCAGGCGCCAGTTGGGAATGAAGCGCACCGTTTCGAGCAGCGCGGCCACCTCCGGCACCAGCCGATCGACCTCCTGCACCAGCAGCGTCCAGTGCGTGGGTGGCAGCGCGGCAAAATCCTCGGGCGCGAACGGCCCGTAGCGCACCTCCCAGGGATAGGCTCCGCCTTTTTCCAGAATCAGCCGGGCCGCCACCCCTTCCTCACAGGCCAGTCCGGCCAGCTCCTCGGGCGTGATGGGCGACCGAAAGCCCGGCAGCGCCTGCCGGATCAAAAGCGGCCGTTTCTGCCAGTAGTTCGCCAGGAATTCCTCGGGCGCCAGGCCACCCAGGATTGTCTCGGGAAGCTGCATGATTTGCGTGAATTGTTATCCATGATGGAAGAAGCCGCAACCTTACAGCAGCCCTGAACCGGCGAGCTCGGCCAGGTGCTGTAGCAGCGCCTGCAGGGTTGGATAGCGCACGCGGCGACAGGCTTCCTCCAGCGGAAACCAGCACACCTCCCGGATGTCCTCGGCGGCCTGGGGGATAAACGTCGTGGCCGTGGTCTCCATCAGAAACCACCAGGTGGGTTTGACGGCGTAATGACCGTCGAGCGGGTAGGCGTGGATCGTGCGGCCCAGCGGCTTCCGGAGCTGGAGCGTCTCGGGCGAGATGCCCAGCTCCTCGCTCACCTCCCGACGGGCGCAGGCTTCCGGCGACTCGCCCGGATCACACTTGCCCTTGGGCAGATCCCAGTGCCCCCGCCGGTGGATGAGCAGTACCTCGGGCACCTCCGCGCTCCGCACCACGACACCGCCCGCGGCCGGTACGGTGATCGGGGGACGATAGGGCGACCGGTTGCGAACGGCCGAGGCCGTCAATGAGCGTTGCAGCCGCCAGCTTTCGCCATAGTGCACGGCTCCGCCGGGCGGCACCTCCACCACCCACAGTCTCCCTTCCGGGCACGCCGCGGCGGCCTGCTCCGGCGTCTCCCAGAGCGGCGTGCCTTCAGGCAGCTCCAGATTTTCTTCCGAGGAACAGGCTACAAAAACCTGAGCCGCTTCGCGGGACAACAGTAAAGGCGGCACCGTCTGTATGCGCATTTTCAAAGACGAAAAGCTATGCCCAGCCCGCCCACCAGGAGCGGCGGGCCGCCTAGCGGTGCAAAAAGCGTGAGTTCCGGCCGAATACGCACGTGATCGCCCAGCCGCCCGCCGATGGTCAGTCCCACCAGCGAGCCGGTGCCCACTTCGTCCGAATTGCTGGTACCGATCGTCACGACGATCATGCGCGCCCCGGCATACAGCCGGGGGAAACCGACCCAGACGGCCGGGTACAGGCCTATCGAGGAAAACATGTCGTCGTCCACTTCCAGCGCGTAATACGAGACGCCCATGCCCAGCGACACCAGCGGATGGGCGGCAACAAGCTGATATTTTCCTTCCACCATAAGGGCCCCCATCGCCACCCCTTCGGTTGCCAGAAAGCCCGTCGTGCGCACCCCCAGTTCCAGCCGGGGAGCCATCCCCCTGCGGCCGTAGAGTTCGAACATCCCGATACCGCCGCCCCTTCCCCCAGCGATCCGCCTCCTACAATTCCCACCCCCACTTCGGCCTTTCCCTCCGGCAGCACATCGGGTCCTTGAAAGGCGCCCAGCGAAATACATCCGGGCAGCAGCCATCCCAGGATGACCGTCAGCAATACGGGCCGCATCCAGGTCGGATTTTCTAAGGCACCGAGCTCAGCTTTCCACGCGCTTGATGGTGCAACCGATCGAGCGCGTGGTGGCCACCGGAATGGGCTTGCCGGCCACCATGGCCTCCATGGCATCCAGCAGATAATGATGCTTCACGGCCTCAGGGTTGCGCGCATTGTCATCGATGGCCCCCCGATAGACCAGCACCAGATCTTTGTTAAACAGAAACACATGGGGTGTGCGTGTCGCCCCGAAAGCATCGGCCAACTTCGAGCCTTCATCCAGCACGTAAGGGAAGGTGTAGCCTTTCTCTTTGGCCCGTCGCTGCATGTCCTCGAAACCATCGCCACGGTCACGATAGGCTTCGTTGGGATTCACGGCGATCATGCCGATTCCCAGTTCTTTCGCCTTCTGCGCGACGATCAGGTAGCGATCTTCCCAGGCGGCTACCCAGGGACAGGTGTTGCACGAAAAGATTACCAGCAGTCCGTTCTCTCCGGCCACGTCTTTCAGGGAAAGCATCTTTCCGGAGACGTCGCGCATCTTCAGATCGACCAGGGGCGCTTTGGCGCCGATCTCCAGCTCCTTTTCCGGGCCGGGCAGCACAAAGGCCAGTCCGAGCAGACCGACCAGGCATAACCGTGTGGACAGGCGCATCATGGCAGGCAGAGTTTGGTGAGTGGTTACGGGGGTATCGTTGTTCAATATAAACACAAACAACCTTCACGGCTCCAGCGTCCAGGGAAGCCATTCGATTTCCACCTCCAGTCCGGCCGGTGCTTCGTCGAGCGCCTCGGGCAGGTGAATCAGACAGTTGGCCCGCACCATCGAATGGTACAGGTTGGAGCCCTGGGGTCCGGTGTCGCGCACCAGAAGGCGGCCATCGCCTCCCGGACGGGCCACGCCGCGCACGTAGAAGTGCAGCCCGGCCTTCTTCGGTGTGGGCGCCTCCAGCACGGCCGGGAATCGCGGTCGCAACACCTCCTGCTGTCCCTGCATGCGGCGAAGCGCCGGCGCCACGTACTGATCGAAGCAGAGCGCCGACGAAACCGGATTGCCCGGCAGACCAAAGACCGGTTTGCCCTCCAGCAGGCCGAAGGCCATCGGTTTGCCGGGCCGCTGGCGGATCTTCCAGAAAAGCCACTGCGTGCCGCGGCCGTCGAGCACCTGCCGGACCAGATCGTACAGCCCCACCGAGACGCCCCCGGAAAACACGAGCACGTCGGCTTCGAGTGCCTGTTCGACGGCCTGCTCCAGCGCAGCGCGATCATCGGGCACCCGCAGCGGCCCCACCACCTCGGCCCCGAGCCACCGGGCCTGGGCGGCCAGACCGGGTCCGGCCGAATCGCGGATGTGTCCCGGCGTGAGCGGCTGGCCCGCGTCGATGAGTTCGTCGCCGGTCGCGACGATCGCCACGCGGGGCCGCCGGAATACCGGCACCTCGGCCACGCCCAGCGTGGCCAGCATGGCCACCACTGGCGGCGTGATGCGCTGGCCCACTTCGAAGAACCGCTCGCCGGCCCGTACGTCCTGCCCGGCCGGACGGATGTTCTCGCCGGCGGCCGGCGCCTGCAAAATGCGCACGGTGCCGTTCGCCCCGGCTTCGGTCCACTCGACGGGCACGACCGCCTCGGCCCAGGCCGGCACCGGCGCACCCGTCATGATCCGGATGCAGGCGCCCGGCGGAATCGACGCGGGTGGTAGTTGCCCGGCCCCCACGTCGGCCACGACCCGAAGCGTCGCAGGCACCTGCTGCACATCGGCCAGCCGCACGGCGTAGCCGTCCATGGCCGCATTTGGAAACGGCGGGATGTCGTCGCGGCTGACCACGGCCTCGGCCAGCCGCCGTCCCAGCGCCTCGGCCAGCGACACGCGCTCGACCGGCAGCGGCGTAACCTGCTCCAGAATGATGCTTCGGGCTTCTTCGACCGAAATAAATTCGCGCATGATTTTCGGTGGACTTTACAGAAAAAGCCGATCTTACGAAAGATAAAGTTACAACCCACAGCCAGTGTTTACGCCGCCATGATCCGCTACGATCTTTCCACCGCCCTGCCCTTCCTCGAAGCGCACGATCTGGAGGCCGTCCGTCCGCGGGCGGAAGCAGCCCATCGGATGCTGCTGGAACGCACCGGTCCCGGCCATGAAATGCTCGGCTGGCGCGACCTGCTGCTGCAGCCGGACGACGCCCTGCTGGAAGACATCGACGCCACGGCCGCCGAGATTCGCGAGCAGGCCGACGTCTTCCTGTGTCTGGGTATCGGCGGTTCCTATCTGGGCGCCCGGGCCGTCATCGAGGCGCTCGCCCCGCAATTCCGGCCCCCTGTCGATCCCGAAACCGGCCGCCCGATCACCCCGGAGGTGCTGTTTGCCGGACACCACCTGAGCGGCCGCTATCTGAAAGAATTGCTGGCCTATCTGGAAGGCAAGTCGGTCTATGTCAACGTCATCTCCAAAAGCGGCACCACGCTGGAGACCATGCTAGCCTTTCGCGTGCTGCGTCCCTGGCTGGAAGCCCGCTTTCCGGACGCCGCCCGCCGCATCATCGTCACCACCGATCCGGCCCGCGGCCGCCTGCACGACATGGCTGAAACGTTCGGCTACCGACGTTATGCCATCCCGCCCGGCGTCGGCGGCCGCTTCTCGGTGCTGACGCCCGTCGGACTGCTCCCCATCGCGGTGGCCGGCATCGACATTCGCTCGCTGTTCTACGGCGCCGTCGAGATGTGCGAGCGCCTGACCGGCGCTTCCGACAACCCGGCCCTCGATTACGCCGCGCTGCGCTATCTCTTTCACGAACGCGGCTACGCCATCGAACTGCTGGCCGTCTTTGAACCGCGGCTGAGCGGCATCGGCGCCTGGTGGCAGCAACTCTTCGGCGAAAGCGAAGGCAAAGCGGGCAAAGGTCTCTACCCCGATGCCATCCAGTACTCCACCGACCTGCATTCACTGGGCCAGTACGTGCAGGAAGGCCGCCGGCACCTGATCGAAACGTTCCTTATGGTGGAACGCGAACCCGAACCGCTGACCATTCCGGATACCGGCGACGATCGCGACAGCCTGGCCTACCTGGCCGGCCGTACGGTGCAGGAAGTCAACCGCAAAGCCTACGAAGGCACGCGCAAGGCCCACGCCGACGGCGGCGTGCCCGTCTCGACCGTCTGGCTCGAACGCCTGGCACCCGGATCACTCGGCGCCTGTCTTTACTTCTTCATGCACGCGGTGGCCATCAGCGGCTATCTGCTCGAAGTCAATCCCTTCGACCAGCCCGGCGTCGAGGCCTACAAGCGCGAAATGTACCGCCTGCTCAGCAAACCGTGAGTTTTTATCCACGCTGTGGATTACCTGTGGATTGCCGGGGATAACCCGGGGGATAATTCGGGGAAAAAATCCACCGTGTGGACAGCCGTGGATAACTACCCCCGTTCTCCCCGGGTTTTCCCCACACTTCCACAATGTGGACAACGGTGGATAACGAGACGCTGAACCAGAGTCGTTAGCTGTGGATTGCTGTGGAAACGTGGATTGTTTCTCCGAAACCGGCCTGGATTCCCCAGATGTGACGATTTGGTTACTCGGCCGCTGTGCATAACGTTGTGGAATACCCCCGGTTTTTATCCACAACAACTTTTTTCACGGTGCACAACTTCGAAATCCACATTTCCACAGCCTTCTACAAACCAACACGACGACATTTTTTAAACAAATCCATTGTGGATGAATGAAACACCGGCGCCCCTTCCTGTTTGTCCGGAACCGGGAAAACTCGTACTTTTAGCCACACAACCGGAACCAAGCTGTTCAGACTCCATGATCCGGCGTATTCTTGTCGCTCTCGATCCCGATACGGACACCGGCATTGCCGTCCGGTATGCCGCCGAGCTTGCCCGTCAGCACGATGCCAGCGTCACTGGCCTGGCCGTCGTGGACACCGGCCATATCGAAGCCAGTGCGCGAGGCGGCGGCATCGGCAGCATGTACTACGCCGAAAAGCTGCGTGAGCAGATGACGGAAGAAGCCCGGGCCGTGGCCCGTCGGCTGATCGAGGAATTCGACGACGTGGCCGAAAAAGAAGGGCTCCGGCATCGCAATACAGTGGCCGAGGGCGTGCCTTTCCGCCGCATCCTGGAGGATATGAAAGTGCACGATCTGCTCGTCGTGGGAAAGGAGCCGCACTTCTTCTACAGCCATCCGGAGGAAAAAACCAGGACGCTGGTGCGGGTGGTTCGGGAAAGCGTCGGCCCTTCGTTCATCGTAGGCACCGAATACCGACCCATCCAACGGGTCCTGATCGCCTATGACGGCAGCGATACGGCCGCCCGTACGATGCAGCGCTTCGCCCAGCTCAGGCCTTTCGGTACCGAAGTAAGCGTGGAAGTGCTGACCGTCTACGACGATGAAGAGGCCGAAACCCGACTGATGCTCTCGCTCGTGCAGGAATACCTGCAGGAGCACGGGTTCAAGGTGACTACGACGGCTCGAAAGGGTGATAACCCGGAAGAAGCGATCGTAGCGTTTGCACAGGAAATTGAGGCCGACCTGATCGTCGCTGGCGCCTATGCGACTACCGGTCTGAAGAAGTTGCTGTTCGGGTCTTCGACTTCGGCGCTGATCGAAAAGACGACGGTGCCGCTGTTTCTGTATCACTGAGCCCTGCGCCAGGCGACCGGCCAGATCCGCCGACCGTCGCTGCGAAGCCAGAGCGCGCCGGAATCGGCCGTGATCCACAGCCGGGCCCCCTGACGCTCCCACCGGACCCGGACCGAATCGTCGACGCTCCGCCAGCCGCTGCTGATCACGGCCCGGGCGGGGTGTGTGCGTTCCGGAATCACCTGCTGGACCAGTTCCAGCGTGGAACTGGTGCGGGAGCCGTGGTGGGCCACCTTGACCACGTCGCTTTCCAGCAGATTGCCATAGGCCCGTACGAGCTGGCGTTCCAGTTCGCGTTCTGCGTCGCCCAGAAACAGCCAGCGCGTCTGACCGAAAACCATCCGGAGCACCACGGAACGTTCGTTGTCGGGGAGGTCCCCGGCGTTCGGCGCGGGTGCCAGCACCTGGAGCACCAGCGCGGGATCCAGACGAACGGTATCGCCGGCCTGAAGGGATCGGCGCGGAAGCCGGAGGCTGTCGATCAGATGCGCGATTTCCCGCGAGAGCGCCGAGGAGTCGGCCGTGCCGCTATCGAGCACACGGCCGACTTCAAGTCGGCGAAGCAGCAGCGGGAGGCCGCCGGCGTGATCGGCATCGGGGTGTGTGATCAGCACAGCGTCGAGTCGATCGATACCGTATCGGCGCAGAAAGGGCAGCACGCTCCTTTCGGCGGCCACACGACCGGCATAGCGGCCGCCCGTATCGATCAGCAGGTGCCGGCCGCCGGGCGCGCGAATCAGTACGGCATCGCCATGGCCCACGTCGAAAAACAGCACGTCCAGATGGGGCGACGTGGGTGGTGTTGTCCAGAGACCGAGACCCAGCACCCCGAGCAGGACCGTTCCGGACCATCGACGTCCCCGGGAAGAACTGCTCAGAATTCCCAGCAGGACAGGAGGTGTGATCAGCACCCACCAGGGCGGTTCGGGCACGTGCCACACGAAGGGACGGAGCAGGCGGAGTCCCAGTTCGCCGAGTTGCAGCAACAGATGGGCGCACAGCGTGGCCGCATGTCCAAAAAGCCCGGCCAGCGTCGGGCTGAACGGCGCGCTCAGCACGGTGAGCAGACCGCCCGCCAGCGCGCCTGCGGCCAGCGGGATGCCCGGAAGGTTCAGCGGCAGCCCGGCCAGCGACACGTAGCCGAAGTGGTAGAGCACAAAGGGCGCCGTGGCCAGCGTGGCCGTCAGCGTCACCAGCAGCGTACCGGTCAGATAGCGAAATGTGGGCTGACGAAAGAACAGGGCGGGAAGGCGTTGCTGCAGGGGCAGCCAGCCCAGCAGCAGTCCGATCACGGCGGCAAACGAGAGCTGGAAGCCCGGCTCGAAGAGCTGCGCCGGATCGGCCAGCAGCAGCACGACGGCCGCGGCGCCCAGCGCGTTCAGGGGGTGTGGGGGCGTCTGAAACAGCGTTGCGCCCAGAAACAGCGCGGCCATCACCAGGGCGCGGACGGCCGAGGCCGGAGCGCCCGCCAGCAGCACATAGCCGCTCAGTACGAGCAGCGTCAGCACGGTGCGCGTCCACTCCATCACCCACCAGCTCAATCCCAGTCGGAGCAGCAGCGGACGAAGCAGGCCGTAGAGCACCAGTCCCACCAGCAGCACGTGCAGCCCCGAGATGGCCAGCAGGTGGGCCAGACCGGCGCGGCCGAGTCGATTCCGAACGTCTGCGGAAAGCCCTGAGCGGTCGCCCAGCAGTAGGGCCTGCACGACGTGCCGGGCTTCGGGTCGGGGCATGTACTGCTGCAGCACGGCTGCGACCGAATCCCGGAGTGAGGCCAGCCGATCCGCAAAGCAGCGACGGACGTCAAGTACCTGAACGAGCCGGGGATCGTCCACCACCAGGCGCGCGACCACGCCCTGTCGCCGCCACTGCGTGGTGCGGTCTGGCAGTCCGGGGTTGCGGGGGGCGCGGAGCGGCTCCAGGCGTCCCCCCAGCAGTGCCCGGTATCCACATCGGAGCGTCGGCAGGCTGTCGGCTACCAGGCGCACGTCGAGCAACACGTGGGCGCGCAGCGTGTCGGGACCGATCAGCAGCAGATGCGTCCGCGCCGGAAAACGCAGGCCGTACGCGGTCGCTTCGGGCGTTTTCTGAACTCCGGCCAGCACGACCGCCGTCGTGTCGAGCGGAAAAGGAGGCGGCGGTGCCATCTGAAGCCGGTGGCGGGCGGCCCCCACAAGTAGCACGCTCAGCAGCAGCGGGACCGGCCACAACGGGACCGAGCCCCGACGTTTTCGATCCACCAGAAGGAAGACAAGCGCCAGCGTTGCCGTACAACCGGCGCCGAGCAGCCACCAGCCGGCCGGTATCGGCCAGGCGTCGGCCGCCAGAATCCCGAGGACCAGGCCGAGCGCCGTCCAGAAAAGCGGTGCGGTGCGAAGCGGCGGCATGAGACCGAGCGGCTTCCTGTCCGAAAAGACACCGGATTCCGAAAGCTGCAACCGACAAGCCTGCGTGAATCCCGGTCCGGTGCAGAACCTTCTGGCGCCTTGCGAATTGGACCAGCGCTCGATGACGAAGAAGCAGTCCTTTGACACGCGGGAAGATGCACAGCCGAAGGGAAGTTCGGGAACGGGTACTGCAGGCGCTGTACGCCTACGAGGTGGGGCACGACACGGCCGAGCACGTGATCGACACTGTGCTGCGGTCCGCGCTGAAGGACGACCGGGAGGCGCTCCGGTTTGCCACCCAGCTTTTTCTCCGGACGATCAACTACAGCGAGGAAGCCGATCGCCTCATTGCCGATCATGTGAAAAACTGGGACCTGACGCGTATTGCCCTGATCGACCGGCTGCTGCTGCGCATGGCCATTTGCGAATTGCTCGCGTTTGAAGATATTCCCCCGAAGGTTTCCATCAACGAAGCCATCGAGCTGGCCAAGAAGTACAGCACCGAGAAAAGCGGCCAGTTCGTCAACGGCGTGCTCGATGCCGTGGTGCTGGACCTGCAACGCCAGGGACGCTTGAAGAAGTCGGGACGCGGGCTGATCGGCATGGAGACGCTGCTGCAACGCCTGGCCGAACAGCAATCGTCGAAGTCGTAGCCCATCATGGCGCTGATAGCCATCGGCGATATTCACGGCTGTGCCCGCACGCTGGACGCACTCCTTGAGTGCCTGGCGCCCACGCGCGACGACCTGCTCGTCTTCATCGGCGACTACATCGACCGCGGTCCCGACGCCCGGGGCGTCATCGAACGGCTGCTCCGGCTGCGCGAGGAGATCCCCTGCGTCTTTTTGCGGGGCAACCACGAGGCCCTGATGCTCAACTACCTGGATCGTGGCGAGGCCGATCTCTGGTTCATCAACGGCGGACTCACCACGCTCAATAGCTATCGGAACGATGGGATTCGCATTCCCGAGGAGCACGAGGCGTTCATCCGCGAGACGCTGCTTTATTACGACACGCCGGAGTTCTTCTTCGTCCACGGCGGGCTGAAGCCCGATCTGACCATCGCCGAAAACCTGCGTCGCTTTGCCCATACCGATCTGTTTCTCTGGGAGCGGGAGCACCTGAACGCCCCCCGCTTCGCCTGGGAAAAGCCTGTCGTGTGCGGCCACACGCCCGTGCCCGAGCCCATCAACCGGGAGAAACTCATCGCCATCGACACCGGCTGCGTCTATCCCCATCCGGGGCTGGGCCGCCTGACGGCCGTCCGGCTCCCGGAGCGTACGTTCATCTCGATCCCACGCCAGGATCTGATCTGAATTGTTCAGAAAACGAACCACAGCCCGGCCCGGAAGAACGGTCGGTGTAGGCCGGCCTCGCCGAAGAAAAACCGACGGGTGCCGAAGGCCGACACGAACCGGAAAAAAGGTTCCAGAAACAGGCCGAACTGCTGGTTTTTCTGGGCGCGCGTTTCGCCTGGCGTGAAGAGCAGGCCCGGTCCCAGCCGCAGGCCCACATCGAGATCGTAGAGGATCGGCGCGTTGCCCATCGTGCGGATCAGCCCGGTGATCCGGAAGGCCGAACCAAAAGCCAGCGAGAGCTGCGTGTTGCCCTCGCCTCCGGCAAAGGACGGGGCGGTGTCCAGGTAAAAAATGCCTTCCAGCGTGTAGATGCTCCGGGGCGAGATGTAACCGAGCTGCACACCCAGTCCAGGCGCGGCGGCCAGACCGGCCTGCAGCACGCGTCCCCGATCGGGCGGAACGGGCTGCGCCACCGCCGAGCAGGAAAGGGCCAGCAGCAGTGCGATCAGCGTGGCACGTGCGCGGTGCATGTTCACCGAGCGGTTGCGGAACAATTCAGGCGTTGTCCGATTTGGGCCGGCTGGCTTTTACCGGAAAGCTTCCGCGAAAGTTGTACCATCCCTGAAACGAAAAGGATACAATGCCGCTGCGCTGTGGAATTGTCGGGCTACCGAACGTTGGAAAATCGACGCTGTTCAACGCGCTCAGCCGGGCCGGCGCCGAGTCGGCCAACTATCCGTTCTGCACCATCGAGCCGAACGTGGGCGTGGTGCCGGTGCCGGACGAGCGGCTGGAGCGGCTGGCCGAGCTGGCCGGTTCGGCCAGAGTGACCCCCACCACCATCGAATTCGTGGACATTGCGGGCCTGGTGGCCGGCGCGTCGAAGGGCGAAGGGCTGGGCAACCAGTTTCTGGCGCATATCCGCGAGGTGGATGCCATCCTGCACGTGGTACGCTGCTTCGAGGATCCGAACATCGTGCACGTGAGCGGCTCGGTCGATCCGGCCCGCGACATCGAAATCATCCAGACCGAACTGCTGCTGAAGGATCTGGAGACCGTCGAGCGCCGGATCGAACGGACGGCCCGCGCCGCCAAAAGCGGCGACAAGAAGCTGCGTGAGGAGCTGGCCTTCTACGAGCGTCTGCGTGACCATCTGAGCAGCGGGGCTCCGGCGCGCCTGTTCACGGTGAGCGATCTGGAAGCGCCCTGGCTGCGCTCGCTCTTTCTGCTCACCGTGAAGCCGGTGCTGTACGTGGCCAACGTGGCCGAGTCGGATCTACCCGAGGGCGAAGGCAATCCGCACGTGGCCACGGTCCGGGAAATTGCCGCAAAGGAAGGTGCGCAGGTCGTGGTGATCTGTGCGGAGCTGGAGGCCCAGCTGGCCGAACTGGACGAAGAAGAACGGCGGGCCTTCCTGAAAGAACTGGGACTGGAGCGCCCCGGACTGGAACGGCTGGTGCGGGCCGCCTATGAGCTGCTGGGATTGATCACGTTCTTCACGGTGGGCCCCAAGGAGGCGCGCGCCTGGACGATCCGGCGGGGCACGCGGGCCCAGCAGGCCGCCGGACTTATCCACAGCGACTTCGAGCGCGGCTTCATCCGGGCCGAGACGATCTCCTACGAGGACTACATCCGCTACGGCTCGGAAGCGGCCGCCCGCGAGGCCGGTGCCATGCGCTCGGAAGGGCGCGACTACGTCGTGCAGGACGGCGACGTGATCCTGTTTCGCTTCAACGTCTGACGCCGTAGAGGCGGCCGAACGTCAGGCTGATGACCGGCGTGCCGAAGAATCGCCGGGGCGGTGCGTCGCCTTCCAGTAGCTGAATGGGGTGCGGGAAGTAGTGGAGCGCGTAGCCGAAGCGGAGCCCCTGCGTGGTGCGCAGACTCTGTCCGAAATAGGCGCCCAGCACGATCATGCCGCCGACGCCCGCCCGGAGGTGCCCCTTCGGAAGCCCCTGAAACACGTCGTAGGTGCGCTCGCCGATTTCCGGATCGTAGCGGCGGTTGCCGTTGCGGTCCCGAAAATACGGATAAACCCAGCCCAGCGTCGGTCCCGCCGAGATCTGCAGGTAAGGCCGGAAGTTGTCGGCGATCTGCTCGCGCCAGAGCCGCCGCTGCAGACCGAACTGGATCGGGACAAGCAGCAGGTAGTTGGCCTTGTTCTGGATGTAGCTGGCGCCCGTGAGCGCGTTGTAGAATTTCTGCTCGCGTTCGTCCTTGCCCGATCCCAGGCTGAAGTCGAACAGCAGCCTCAGGTCACGCCCCACGGACCGGTGGTAGTAGCCGCCCAGCCCGAAACCGCTGTTGGTGAGCAGGATCTGAAAGCCGGCGCCCGTGCCGTAGGGGTCCGTGCGACCGGTGTCGGCCGGGAGCTGCGCCCGGGCCGTCCAGCCCGAAAGCAGCAGCAACAACCCGCACATCCAGATGGCACGCATGGCTTCCATGCGGTTTGAAACGGACCAGAAGACCTCTTGGCGGGCCACCTCGTAGCAGAACGACGGTGCCCTTCCCCTGAGCCAGAAAGGGGCGGCGTCGGCCCGAGCCTTCGGGACCGCGACGGAATCCGGGCTGACGAAAAAAGCCCACGCCTTCGGGCCAGCTCCGCCCATCCGGCACCTCGGCCCCTGCAGCGAGGAAGGTCTGCAGGGGATATGTTTCAGCAAACCGTTAGTTTCGCGGGTTGAGCTGGCGCATTTTCTCTCGGAAAAAGCGGCCCTGCGTGGTGGGCTCGAAGTCCCAGTTTTTGATGAGCTGGGGCGACCAGACCGGATCGAACACCCAGGCCGTCCAGGAAATCCCCTTCTTTTCCATGTAGTTGATGATGGTTTCCCCATAGGTTTCGTCGCCGATGACCGGCACGTGCGCGCCGGGCTCATCCGCACTCATAAAGCCCAGCTCGGTCACGAAGACCGGATAGGTGTCGGCCACGAAGCCCCAGTCGTGCTCCCATTTTTCCTCCCACGGGGGTTGCCGTTTCTGCGGGTACGGATGGGCCGTGTAGGCGATGCCCGGGAAGGCGATCGGGCTTTCGCGCACGTAGGTCAGGTCGTAGGCCCAGTCGAAGCCACCCACCAGCGGGATGACCGTGCGGTCGTGCGCGTAGATGATGTAGATGATGTCCTCGACGATCTGTTTGTACTCCTCCCACGACATGCGCCCGAGCGTGCCGTTAAAACGCGTCGGCTCGTTGAATACCTCGTAGAAGGCCACGATCGGGTTGTGACGGAAGTGCTCGGCAATCGTTTTCCAGAAGCGGAAGGTTTCCGTCTTCGTCGTGTTGTACATGGGGTGCTGGAACAACTCGGTGCGGAGGTTGCCGATCGAGTGCCAGTCGATGATCAGATAAAGTCCGAGCTCGTTGGCCCACTCGACGGCCTGATCCAGCAGGTTCAGGTAGGCTTCTTCGCCGCGCACACGCCAGGCCCGGGGGTGCACCGGAATGCGTACGATGTTGACGTTCCAGTCGTTTTTGAGCACTTCGAAGATGCGTCGGCTCCAGCGGCCAAGCCGTTCCAGCCGGTCGGGGTCGGCAATCGACACGCCCCGAAACACGACGGTACGGCCCTGTTCATCCACGAAACGGTTGCCTTCCACGCGAATGAACGGAAGCGAATAGGTCCGGGGCATTTCCTTCGGGGGCGCCTTGGCCGTGGTGTCGATCCGGTCGTCGTAGAAGTTGTCTTTCTGCGGCTGGGCCGCGGCCGAAATCGCCAGCAGAAGCAGCAGCGCCAGAACACGCATGGCTCGCGGGGTATTTTGTCAAAAGATTTTACCTTAACCGCAAAGGTAAAACGAAAGCGGTTCGGGGGGTGCGTGTGCCGCGCGGTGTTGTTACTTTTCCCCGAAAAATCAAATCGTCGAAGGCATGCGGTTTTACGCGGTTGTGCTTTTGATCCTGCTGGCGGGCTGTCGCACGCGTCCGGCGGAAACGCCTGCAGCGGCCGATTCTGTGGCGATTCCCGTGCACACGCGGGCCGATTCGCTGGCGCTGCGTGTCTACCGGGCCTGCGGTGGGCCGGAGGTCTGGCGGGCGTTGCCTTACGTCCGGTTCGACTACGCGGTAGCGCACGACGGCCCCCGGCGCCTGCTGGCACACCACCTCTGGCATCGCCCCAGCGGTCGGTACCGGCTGGAATGGGTGCGGGAGGACGATTCGCTCTACGTGGCGCTGTTCAACGTGCGCACGCGGCGCGGCCAGGTCTACCGCAACGGGCGGCCGCTGGCCGAGGCGGCCAACCGCCGGCTGCTGGAGGAGGCCTACCGTCGCTTTGTCAACGATACGTTCTGGCTGCTGTTGCCCGTGCGGCTTTTCGAGCCGGAGGTGCAGCGCTTCTACGAGGCCGACTCGGCGACGACCACGCACGAGGTACTGCGCCTGGAACTCGCACGGGCCCAGTGGCTTCCGGCCCGGCGCTTCTGGCTCTACGTGGATCGCCAGGAAGGACTGATTGCCGAGCTGGCCTATCCGGCCCGCGACAATCCCGAGGCGTTGCCGGCCCGCTACCGGTGGGAAGGATACAGGACGTGGGAAACTCCTTTCGGGCCGGTGCGTCTGGCAACGCGCAAGGTGTATCGCTATGCGCCGTTAATCATCTTTACGGACAATCTGGCTTTTCCGGACGCATTGCCGGAGGCGCTGTTTACGGACCCGTTGCCCCGCCTGGGCCAACCACTGACGCCGACTTCGGAACGCTGACACGATGGACGTTCGCTTGCTGCTGGCCCGCCGCTACCTGATGGCGCGGCATCAGGTGACGCTGATCGCCGTCATTACCGGCATTTCGGTGCTGGGTGTGGCGGTGGGCGTGGCCGCCCTGATCGTGGTGCTTTCCGTGATGAACGGCTTCTACCGGGTGGTGCGCGATCTGCTGGTGTCGGTCGATCCGCACGTGCGCATTGTGAGCACCACGCCGGGCGGCCTGGCCGTGGACGATTCGCTGGAGCAGTACCTGCGGGGGTTGCCCCATGTGACGGAGGTGACGGCCTACGTGGAGGGCAAGGCGCTGCTGCTCTACGAAGGCGAGGGCGAGGTGAACAAGGTGGTGATCGTGCGGGGCGTCGAGCCCGAGGCGCTGGAGGCGATGGGCGCGGCGCGGGTTTTCGGGAGCGTGGACCTGCAGCGGCGCGAGGGCCGACCGGGCATCTTGGTGGGCATGCCACTGGCCCGCCGGCTGGGACTGCTTCCGGCCAGCTCGACCGACCCGGCCAGTCAGGTTGGGTTGCTCTCGGCACCCGCGCTCGAGCAGTTGCTCACCCAACCGCTGGCGCCACCGCCCCTGATCCGCTTCGAGGTGCGCGGCCTTTACCAGCTGACGTCGGGTTATGACGAAAGCCACGTGTTCGTGGCGCTCGAAGAAGCCCGGCGGCTGTTTCGCATGGGCGATCGGGTCGATGGCATCGCGCTGCGACTGGACGACGTGGCCCACGCGGCCGCCCTCAAGGCGCTCCTGGAGCAGCAGCTCGACACGACCCGTTACCGCGTGCAGACCTGGTACGACCTGCAGCGGGGGCTCTACGACGTAATGCGGCTGGAAAAGTGGGGCGCCTCGCTGATTCTGGCGCTGATCGTGGTGGTGGCCGCCTTCAGCATCGTGGGCGCGCTTACCATGGTGGTCATCGAAAAACGAAGGGACATCGGCGTGCTCCAGGCGATGGGACTTTCCCGGAAGCGGGTGCGTCAGGTGTTCCTGCTGGCGGGTCTGCTGATCGGCGTGGCCGGCGCCGGTCTGGGGCTGTTGCTGGGAGTCGGACTGGCCCTGCTGCAGCAGCACTTCCAGCTGGTTCCGTTGCCGGGTGCCGAGGCCTTCTTGATTCATGCCTATCCGGTGGCCATCGAAATCACGGACCTGCTGGGCATCACGCTGGCGGCGCTGGTGCTCTGCGTGCTGGCGGCGCTCTACCCGGCGGCCCGCGCGGCCGCCATCGAGCCGGCCCAGGCCGTTCATCTGGACATCTGACCAAGCGCCATGCTGCAGAAACTTCCCTCTATGCCCGAGCGGCCGGAACGTCCCCGAACCTTCGGCCTGACGCTCATGCTCGACAAAGGGCTCTCGGTTCGACAGGTGGAAGACGTGCTGGAGGTGGCCGGCCCTTACATCGATCTGGTCAAGCTGGGGTGGGGGACGGCGCTGCTCACGCCCTGTCTGGAACGCAAGCTGGCCTGCTACCGGGCGGCCGGGCTTCCCGTCTATCTGGGCGGGACGCTGTTCGAAGCGTTCTACCTGCGCGGTGAACTGGACGCCTACTGTCGGTTGGTCGAGCGGCTCGGGCTTGCGCACGTGGAGGTATCCGACGGGGTCCTGACCATTCCGCTGGAAGAAAAGCTGCGCGTCATCCGGCAACTGGCCGCGCACTTCGTGGTGCTGAGCGAGGTAGGCTCCAAGGATGCCGAACGCATTCTCCCTCCCTACCGGTGGGTGCAGCAGATTCAGGCCGAACTGGAAGCAGGTAGCTGGAAGGTGATCTGCGAAGCCCGGGAAAGCGGCACGGTGGGACTCTATCGCCCCAGCGGTGAAGTGCGGGCCGGACTGGTCGACGAAATCGTTGCGATGGTTCCACCGGCGCAGCTCATCTTCGAGGCGCCCCGCAAGGTGCAACAGGTCTGGTTCATCCGCCACCTGGGACCCAATGTGAACCTGGGCAACATCGCGCCCGAAGAGGTGCTCCCGCTGGAAACGTTGCGGCGGGGGCTTCGGGCCGATACACTGCTGGACGGCTACCGGCAGGCTTCTTCGACTTCCTGACGCTCGTTTTTGCGAAACCTTTGCGGAAGCCTGGGCTTAGAAGGAAGGCTTTCGCCAGCAGGGCGCATTGCGCCCGCAGGGATCCTTTTACTAAATTATCAAACTCGGAAATTCAGTCGCGCGTTGTCATGGCACGTAGAGATCAGCTGACGGGTAAAGGGCCGGTATCGGGGCATAACGTCTCGCACGCCAACAACAAGACGAAACGGCGTTTTCTCCCCAACCTGCAGAAGAAGCGGTTCTACATTCCGGAGGAGAAGCGCTGGATCACGCTCCGCGTCTCGGCCAAAACGATGAAGACGATCAACAAGAAAGGGCTCAAGGCGGTGCTGGACGAGGCGCGCCGTCAGGGTATCAAAATCTAAAACCGTGAGAGTGAGCGATGGCTAAAAAGGGGAAAGAAGCCCGGGTGCAGGTCATTCTGGAGTGCACGGAAGCGCCGGGCACCTCGCGTTACGTGACCACCAAGAACCGGCGCAACACCCCGGGCCGACTGGAGTTAAGAAAGTACAATCCGGTTCTTCGTCGCCACACTTTGCATCGGGAGGTGAAATAAGCCATGGCCAAGGTCAGCAAGAACCAGCGGACGGACCGCGTCAAGAATCGCCAGCAGGTCAAGATGGCCAAAATTGTGGTGGCCGAGAAGAAGCCGAACGGCCAGTATCGGTTTCGCGAGCGGGTTGTGCCGCTCGAGGCCGTCAACCAGGCGGTTCAGGCCGGTTGATCGGTTGCTGGGAGTTTGGTAGGCGCGCCCCGGGAATCCACTCGGGGCGCTGTCGTGTTCTATGGAACGACTCGGGGCGTAGCGCAGCCCGGTTAGCGCGTCTGCTTTGGGAGCAGAAGGTCGCCGGTTCAAATCCGGCCGCCCCGACCATCGGATAAGCCCCGGTAGCTCAACCGGACAGAGCAGCGGCCTTCTAAGCCGCCGGTTGCAGGTTCGAGTCCTGCCCGGGGCGCCGGCCCGGCTTCGGTCCGGGCTTTTTTGTGTTCAGCGCTGCTTCTTTGGCTCCAGCAACGGACGTATCAACTCCAGCGGGATCGGGAAGACGATCGTCGTATTGTTTTCGGAGCCGACTTCCACGAGCGTCTGCAGAAAGCGCATCTGCATGGCCATGGGGTGCGCCTCGAGCATGGCGGCCGCCTGAGCCAGTTGCTCGGCCGCCTGCAGCTCACCCTGGGCGTGGATCACCTTGGCGCGGCGTTCCCGTTCGCTTTCCGCCTGCTTGGCCATGGCCCGCTTCATGTGTTCGGGCAGATCCACGTGCTTGACCTCCACCAGCGACACTTTGATGCCCCAGGGATCCGACTGCTGGTCGATGACCTCCTGCAACCGACGGTTGATCTTTTCGCGCTCGGCCAGCAGTTCGTCCAGTTCCACCTGTCCCACAATGCTCCGGAGTGAAGTCTGGGAAAGCTGGGTGGTGGCATAGCGGTAATCTTCCACCTCCAGCACGGCCTTCATGGGATCGACCACGCGGAAATAGACCACGGCATTCACGCGCACTGACACGTTGTCGCGCGTGATCACGTCCTGCTCAGGCACGTCGTGTACGAACGTGCGCAGGCTGACGCGCACCATGCGGTCGATCGGCCAGAACACGAACACGATGCCCGGACCCTTCGGCTCGGGGAGGGCCCGGCCCATCCGAAAGATGACGCCGCGCTGATACTCGTACAGAATGCGAATGCAGCTGATGAAATACAGCACGATCAGTCCGATGACGATGCCTGTCGACGAAAGCATGGCCGCACCTCCGGCTGGTTGGTTTTCAGGTTGACGCAATCGGTGAAACCCAGAGGCAGAGTCCCTCCCGGCGTTCGATGCGGACGGGCTGGCCCGCCCGAACCGGGGCCGTGCTACAGGCCCGCCACCACTCGCCGTGAATGAACACGTAGCCCTGGAAGTGATCGCCTTCGGGCACAAAGTCTTCGCGCGCCACGGCCTGCTGGCCGATCAGCGTTTCGTCGCCCACGCGGGCCGGCCGGCGCTGAATGCGCAGCGCATTGCCCAGCAGAAACAGCGCGATCAGTGCCGTGGCCAGCGCCACCGGCACCACCAGGGCGGCCGAAACCTTCGGAAAGCCCATCGGACTTTCCACGAGCATCAATCCACCCAGGATCAGGCACACGACGCCCCCCACGGTCAGCAGGCCAAAACTGGGCACGAAAGCCTCGGCCACGAGCATGCCCAGGCCCAGCACCAGCAGGGCCAGGCCGACGTAGTTGACCGGCAGGATGGAGAGCCCGTAGAAGCCCAGCATCAGAAAGATGGCGCCCAGCGTGCCGGGAATGCCCCAGCCGGGCGTGTAGAGCTCGAACAGCAGTCCGTAGAAGCCCAGCATCAGCAGCAGGAAGGCGATGTTCGGATTGGAAAGCGCCGCCAGGATGCGTTCGCCCCACCAGCGCTCGATCGTGTGCACGGTGGCCCCGGCCGTCTGCAGCGTTACGCTCTGGCCGTCGAGCGCCACGTTCCGGCCGTCCAGCAACACCAGCAGTGAGTCCAGCGAAGGCGCCAGCAGATCGACCACATTCTGGGCCACGGCCTCCCGGGCCGTCAGCGTCTGGCTTTCCGAGACAGCCCGCGCCGCCCAGTCGGCGTTGCGTCCCCGATACTGGGCCAGCGCCCGCGCCCAGGCCACCGCATCGTTCAGGATCTTCTCCGACATGGGATCGACCCGGGCCGTGTCGGGCGGTGCCGCCGGTCCTCCTCCGAGCTGCACGGGATGGGCGGCGCCGATGTGCGTGCCCGGGGCCATGGCGGCCACGTGCGCGGCCAGCGTGATGAACACCCCGGCTGAGGCCGCCCGCGCGCCCGGCGGTGTCACGTAGACGACGATCGGAATCGGACTCCGCAGGAAAAGCTGCACGATGTCGCGCGTGGCCTCGACGAGCCCACCCGGCGTGTCCATTTCGACGACGAGGCAGACCGCCCCGTTTTCCGTGGCCTCACGCAACCCGCGCCGGATGAATCGGAAGGTCGCCGGCGTGATCGGCTCGTCCTCCAGCGCCAGTCGGTAAACCACCGGCGCGGGCGTCTGAGCTGGCATCGGCAGCAGCATCAGCCACAGCAGCAGGGGCCACATGGTAATCAGGCTTTTTTAGGAAAATATGAAAAACGGCGCCGGAAGCCTATGGCCTGTCCCAAAAGCTTTAGACGTTTTCCCGATAAAGATGCGCCGGTGTTATATTTTGTCAATCAATTAGAAAAAAACGAAAAGGCGCATGACGCTGCTGCTGGTCTGGCTGATTTTCACCGGCGTGGCCGGAGAGATCCGGCTCGAAGCCGAAGACGGGGAATTGCTGGGCGTTGCGGTCGATTCGACCCTGACGGGCTATTCAGGACGTGGTTACGTCACCGGCTTCGACGCCCCCGAAGACAGCGTGCGTTTTTCCTTCGAGGCGCCCCGTGGTGTCTATCGCGTGTTTTTCGGCGTGTCCTTCTCCTCACGCTTTGCTTCCTATGCGTTGCGGGTGGACGACTGGCACCAGACCGGTTCACTGATCAAGCGGGGCGGGGGCTTTTTTGAGGCCTCCATCGGCGAGATCTGGCTGGACGAGGGGGCACACACGATGGCGTTTCAGCTCATGAACGGAGCCCTGGACTACGTGCGCCTGGAGCCGGTCTCGTACGGGCCGCCTGCGCGGCCGCCGGCGCAGCTCAGCGATTCGCAGGCGACCGCCTCGGCGCAGGCGCTCTTTGCCTTTCTGCTTTCGGAGTACGGCCGGCATATCCTGGCCGGGCAGCAACAGAATCCCTACCGGCGCGACTTCGACGCGATCAACTATGTTCGCAATGTAACCGGCAAGGAGCCCGCCCTGGTGTCGTTCGACCTGATCGACTACTCGCCCACGCGGGAAGCACACGGGGTCGTGCACTACCAGACGCCCGAGGACTGGATTGCCTGGGCAGGCCGGGACGGCATCGTTTCGCTCATGTGGCACTGGAACGCCCCCACCGACCTGATCGAGGATCCCTCGCAGGACTGCTACTGGTGGTACGGCTTCTACACCCGATGCACGACGTTCGACGTGGCTGCGGCGCTGGCCGACACGAGTTCGGAGCGCTACCGGCTGCTGCTTCGAGACATCGACGTGATTGCCGCCCAGCTTCAGAAATTCCAGCAGGCCGACGTTCCCGTGCTCTGGCGGCCGTTGCACGAGGCCGCCGGCGGCTGGTTCTGGTGGGGTGCGAAGGGCCCCGAGCCCTTCAAACAGCTCTGGCGCCTGCTCTACGAGCGTCTGGTGCACCATCACGGGCTGCACAACCTGATCTGGGTGTATACGCACGAGCCGGGCGCGGCCGAGTGGTATCCGGGCGACGCCTACGTGGACATCGTGGGCCGGGACGTGTACGCCGACGACCCCGACGCGCTCATGCGCGGCGACTGGAACGAGCTGCAGACACTTTTTGGCGGGCGTAAACTGGTGGCGCTGACCGAAACGGGCACGTTGCCGGATGTAGAGGTCATCACCGACTATGGCATCTGGTGGAGTTGGTTTTCGATCTGGACCGATCCGTTTCTGCGCGATGTCGATCCGGATCGCCTGATGCGCGTCTATCACAGCGAGCGCGTGCTGACGCGGGACGAATTGCCCGACTGGCGCAGCTACGTGCTGCATACGACGACCGTGCAGCCCGCGGGCGATCTGGCGCTGGCCGTGTATCCCAATCCGGGTGCCGGCCGGTTGCACGTGGAAGTCGGATTGTCCGTGGCCGCGCCGGTGGTCGTGGAGGTGTTCAACCTGCTGGGCCAGCGGGTCTTCCGGTATCAGGCAGGCATGCAGCCGGCCGGCCTCTGGCGGCGGGCGTTCGCGCTGGAGCTGGCGCCCGGCGTCTATCTGGTCCAGGTGCGGGCCGGGAATCTGGTAGCCCGTCGGCGCTGGGTAAGCGTTCGCTGAGCGGCCGGAACCCGTCGGCGAAATCCTCGTTAGCCGTGCCCCCGATGGATCCGGCGGGTCTGTTCTGTCGTAAGACGGAGCGGAAACGGTGACGTGGCCGAGTGGCTAGGCAGGGGCCTGCAAAGCCCCGTACGGCGGTTCGAATCCGCCCGTCACCTCAAAAAGAAGCCCCGGCGCCCAATGCGTCGGGGCTTTTTCCGTTCAGAAAGGCGCTTCGTCGGGAGGCCCGGAAGGCAGGATGGTCTCATCCGGCGTCTCGGGCAGGGGCGTTCCGGGCTCCGGCTGGTACATCGTCAGGTTCTCGAAGCGGGCGTACTGGTTGATGAAGGCCAGGCGCACGGTGCCGGTCGGGCCGTTGCGCTGCTTGCCGATGATGATCTCGGCGATACCCTCGGTGGAGTTGCCGTTTTCGTCCACCGTAATGCCGTAGCGTTCGGGCCGGTAGATAAATAGTACGACGTCGGCATCCTGCTCGATACTGTTATGGGCGATAATGTCGTTGGCCACGAAGTTGTGCGGCCCGGGAACGGTCAGATCGAACACTTCTTCGACGCCATCCGGCTCGATCGAAACGATAGGATCCCAGTAGACATCGCTTTCTGCTGGCTGACGAAGCTCCGGACAGGTCGCGGCTTCGTCAGGGCGAAGCGCGAGCGCACGACTTAAGTGCTGGTAAACGGTTGCGCTTCTGAAGTCAGTTCCTACCGGTGCAGCGAGTTCCAGGTGTGGTAAAAGGGCGGGTGCGCACCGGATCGCATGAGATGGCAGGGTAGAGCCATCGCCGATGAGATGGCCCAGTAGCGCCAGCTCTGCTTCGGTGAGGGTTGAGGTAGAAGCTGTGGGAATACGGCGGGGTAGCGCCAGGTAGTCGCCTGGCTGAAGTTCGTCCACGCGTTTCCAACCCTGAGGGGTCAGAAAGCGGTGATTGGCCGTGGCCCGGATGCTTCGGCCCAGCTGGGTGGTCAGACGATAGACCGGTTTGATCCCGGTGCAGAATGCCCTGCTGACCCGGGCGCGCTCCAGACGATACGTCTGAGGATTCAGGGCCCACACAGAGAAATTCTGCTGGCCCACCAGCTCGCGAATCGGTACGCGTCGCCCATCGGCCAACGTAATCAGTGTGTCTCCGGCAAGGCACCCGCTTTCGCGTAGATCGGAGAGTTGGGGGCGTTTGTCGCCGCCGCGGGTTTCGACGGCACGGCTGAGCTGGGAGAGGGCCACGACCGGCACGTTCAGCTCCTTGGCCAGCGCCTTGAGCGAGCGGGAGATCTGGGCGATTTCCTGCTCGCGGTTGGCGTTACGCGGCATGTGGGAAGCCTGCATGAGCTGCAGGTAGTCGACGATCACCAGCCCGATGTCGTGCTCGGCCTTCAGGCGGCGGCATTTGGCGCGGAGTTCGAGCACGCCGAGCGAGGGGGTGTCGTCGATGAAGATCGGCGCGTCCGAGAGACGTCCGGCCGCGCGGGCCAGTTTGCGCCAGTCCTCGTCGCGCAGTCGTCCGGTGCGGGCCGCCTGGGCATCGACGCGGGCCTCGGCCGTCAGCAGGCGCTGGGCCAGCTGCTCGGCGCCCATCTCCAGGGAGAAGATGGCCACG
Organism: Rhodothermus marinus; assembly: GCF_009936275.1. Lineage (NCBI taxonomy): Bacteria > Pseudomonadati > Rhodothermota > Rhodothermia > Rhodothermales > Rhodothermaceae > Rhodothermus > Rhodothermus marinus. Next base: position 13,539 of record NZ_AP019797.1, on the reverse strand, counting down.
CCCGTGCCGTAGTGCGGGTGCAGCGCGGCGTTGCGCGCGCAGCTCAGCGCAAAGGCGGTCTTGCCCATCGACGGACGGGCCGCGATGATGATCAGATCGCCCCGTTGCCAGCCGCCCGTCAGCGCATCGAGCTGGTGGAAGCCGCTGGGGACGCCCGTGATGCCACCGGGTCGACCGTGAATGGCTTCCAGCCGCTCCAGCGTCTCTTTGACGACCTCGTTCATCGAACGGGCGGCCTTACGCAGGTGCACGTCCGACAGCCGGAAGATCTCGGCCTCCACCTCGTCGAGCAGCTCGAAAGCGTCGGCGGCCGGATCGTAGGCGCGGCCGACGAGCAGCGTCATCACCTCGATCATACGGCGCAGGAGCGCCTTCTCGGCGATGATCCGGGCGTGGTATTCGACGTTGGCCGCCGAGGCCACGCGGGTGGTCAGTTCACTCAGGTAGATCGTGTCGCCGGCCTGCTCCAGCTCGCCCGTGCGCCGCAGCTCCTCGGTGACCGTCAGCAGATCGACGCCCCGGTTCTGCTCGAACAGCCGGATGATGGCGCGAAAGATGCGCTGGTGGCGGCCGTCGTAGAAGGCCTCGGGCGTCAGAATCTCCAGCGCCCGGGGGATCGCCTCCGGCTCGATGAGCATGGCGCCGAGCACGGCCTGCTCCAGTTCGACGGCCTGGGGCGGCACGCGTCCGGCCTGTTGGTGCAGCGCATGAATCTGGGCACGCGTGCGGCGTCGCCCGCCGGTCAGTTTCTCCAGCGGGTAGGGCGGCGCTTCCTCTTCGCCAATGCTCAACCGGGGACGCTCCTCAAACTCGGCCATGGTTTTCCTGCAGGTTTCAGCGCGTTGCCGTGCCCATCAGGCGATCGTAGTGGGCGCGCAGTAGCTGGAGATCTTCCCAGGCCAGCCGCTTCCACTGGGGATTGCGCAGCAGAGCGGCCGGGTGGAAGGTGACGACGACCGGCAGCCCGTGAAAGTCGTGCACCTTGCCCCGAAGGGCACGCAGCGAACCGTTCCGGCCCAGCAACGCATTGCCGGCAATGCGCCCCACACACAGGATGATCCGGGGCTTCACCAGCGCGATCTGTTTGTACAGAATGGGCAGGTGCGCTTCGATCTCGTCCGGCTGGGGATCCCGGTTGTGGGGCGGGCGGCTTTTCAGCACGTTCGTGATGTAGACTTCTTCGCGCTCGAAGCCGATGGCTTTGAGCATTTTGTTGAGCAATTGGCCGGCCGGACCCACGAACGGCTCGCCCTGGCGATCTTCTTCGGCCCCGGGCGCCTCGCCGATCACCATGAGATCCGCCTCGGGGTTACCGACGCCGAAGACCGGGTTCGTGCGGCGGGCGTCGATCGGGATCAGGACCGTTTCGGCCACGTAGCGGGCCACTTCGTCGAGCGTGCGCATGGCCCGCAGCGGCGACTCGAGCGGAATCAGCGCCTCGATGCGGGCGTAGGGATCCGTCGGAGCCGATTCCGGCGGGGGCTGCGGCTGGCCGAACAGGTCCTGGTTGCTCGGGGCGTGTTCCGGGGTGGACATGGCGACCGGGGTTTTCCAGAAGCCCAGCGGGCCCAGCAGCGCGTACTCCTGCAGCAGAGCGTCACGGACGGCGTGCAGCAGCTCCTGCATGGACCCTCCCGGGGCAGTACATGAAGACGACACCCCGAAAAGCTACGGGGTTTTTCCGTGTTACACAAGAGAAGATTTCAGCCGGAAGGGATTTCCCGCAGCACGCGGTCGAGAAGCGCTTCGGCCGCTTCGTCTTTGGGCAGGAGGGGCAGCTCTTCCAGGTGGCCGCTTCGGTGCAGCAGTGTCAGGCGGTTGGTCCCGGTGCCGAAGCCGGCGCCTGGTTCGTTCAGGCGGTTGAGTGCGATCCAGTCGAGGTTTTTGCGGCGGAGCTTTTCGCGGGCGTTTTCGAGCGCATTGTCGGTTTCCATGGCAAAGCCCACAAGCACCTGATCGGGACGACGGCGCCGGCCCAGTTCGGCCAGAATGTCGGGCGTGCGTTGCAGGCGGAGCACCAGTTCGTCCGCTTCTTTTTTGAGCTTGGAAGGCGAAGTTTCGACGGGCGCATAGTCGGCCACGGCGGCCGCCATAAAGACGAAATCGGCCGTGTCGGCATGCCGGAGCACGGCTTCGTACATCTCGCGGGCCGAGGTGACGTCGATGCGGGTGACGCCGGGCGGGGTGGGGAGCAGCGTGGGGCCGGTGATGAGCGTCACGCGGGCACCGCGTCGGGCGGCCGCCCGGGCCAGTGCGAAGCCCATGGTGCCGGTGGAGGGGTTTGTCAGGCACCGGACCGGATCGATCATCTCCCGCGTGGGGCCGGCCGTCACCAGCACGTGCTTGCCGGCCAGGGAATGCCGTCGTGCGAGCAGGGCGGCCACATGCGCCGCGATGCGCTCGGGGTCGGGCAGGCGCCCGTCGCCCACGAGCCCGCTGGCCAGCTCGCCGAACTCCGGCGGCAGGATCTCGTAGCCGTACCGGCGCAGTTGCTCCAGATTTCGCTGCGTGGCCGGATGGTGGTACATGTCGTGGTCCATGGCCGGACAGAGCAGCACCGGACAGCGGGCCGAAAGGAGCGTGGCGGCCAGCATGGTGTCGCAGAAGCCGTGCGCCAGCCGGGCCAGCGTCTGCGCCGTGGCGGGCGCCACGACGGCCAGATCGGCCCAGCGTCCGAGATGGACGTGCTTCGTCCAGGAGCCGGGTTCGTTTTCCGGAAAGAGCTCGACGAGCACTTCGCGTTCGGAAAGCGTGCCGAGCGTCAGCGGCGTGATGAAGCGCGTGGCGTCGGGCGTCATGATGACCTGCACCTCGGCACCGGCTTTTTTGAACAGCCGGACCAGCTCGGCCGCCTTGTAGGCGGCAATGCTCCCGGTGACGCCCAGCAACAGATGGCGGCCTGCAAGCGAAGCGAGGGGTTTCGGGACCATAGAGATCGGGGTCAGGGCCGCTCCAGAAACGAGCGCACCAGACGAAGGGTTTCGGCCGCGGCCCGCTCCAGGTCGTCGTTGACCACCACGGCGTCGAAGCGATCGGCCATCGCCAGCTCCATACGGGCGCGCTCCAGACGCTGGCGCAGCGTCGTGTCGTCTTCGGTGCCCCGGTTGCGCAGGCGTTCGGCCAGGGCCTCGAGCGAAGGCGGCTGCACGAAGATGGCGAAAGCCTCGTCGCCGAAGCGTTCCTTGACGCGCAGCGCGCCCTTGACGTCGATGTCGAGCAGCACGGGGTGGTCGCGGCTGGCCTGCTCGATTTCCCGGCGCAGCGTCCCGTAGAAGCGGCCGGGATAGACCTCCTCGTATTCGATCAGTTCGCCCTGCTCGATGAGCCGCCGGAATTCGTCTTCGGACAGGAAGTAGTAATCCACGCCATGGCGCTCGCCGGGACGGGGCGGACGCGTGGTGGCCGATACCGAGAAGCGAAGCTGGGGCAGCGCCTCCTGCAGGCGACGGGCCAGCGTGGTTTTGCCGGCTCCGCTGGGAGCGGTCAGGATGACGATCCGGGGCTCCGGCATGGGCTACTCGATGTTCTGGATCTGCTCGCGGATCTTTTCGACTTCTTCTTTGATCTCGACGGCCAGCAGGGCGATCGTGGCGTCGTTGGCTTTGGCGCCGATCGTGTTGGCCTCGCGGTGCAGCTCCTGGGTCAGGAAGTTCAGGCGGCGGCCGCTGGGCTCCTCGGCCTGCAGCGCCTCGCGGAAGTGCTGCAGGTGGGCCCGGAGCCGAACGCATTCCTCGGTGATGTCGAGCCGATCGGCCAGCAGCACGATTTCGAGTTCGAGCCGATCCGGGTCGATCTGATCGTCCCGCAGCAGTTCCTGCACGCGGGCCCGCAGTTTTTCGCGGGCTTCGACGAGGCGTTCGGGCGCGCGGGCTTCGATGGCTTCGAGGCGGCGGGCGATGGCCTCCAGGCGGGCTTCCAGGTCGGCCTGCAGCAGGGCGCCTTCCTGGCGGCGGGTGGCCTGCAGGGCCTCGATGGCCCGGCTGAGCGCCTCCATCAGCACCTGACGGATGCGGTCGTCCTCTTCCGGCACTTCCGGACGCTCGAAGAGGTCGGGCAGCGTCAGCAGGTGTTCGAGCCGGATCGGGTCGGACAGGCCGGCTTCCGCACGCAGCGCTTCGAGCTGGGCCAGGTACTGACGGGCCGCGTCAAGGTTAAGACGTGGCAGCAGGCCCGCTTCCGGGGGCAGCTTCAGATCGATCTGGGCGGTGATGCGGCCACGGCTGAAGGCCTGGCGGATGGCCGCCAGGACGTCCGGTTCGTACAGCGACGCGATGCGGGGCAGCCGCACCGAGACGTCCAGGTAGCGATTGTTGACCGAGCGCAGCTCGACGGTGGCCGTAAAGCCGTCGCGTTCGGCCTGGCCGCGCCCGAAGCCGGTCATGCTGGCGATCATGGGCCGCAACGTCGGGTTGGTCCAAACGAAAAGCCGGGTTGCCCGTCGGTTTACGGCAACCCGGCCTGGCGGAGAGGGTGGGATTCGAACCCACGGTACCGGTGAACGGTACACACGCTCTCCAGGCGTGCCCCTTCGACCGCTCGGGCACCTCTCCGCAAGCGCCCTACTTTATGGCATCGGTCGGCCGGGAGTTCCGGGCCTCCCGTCAGACTTCCATGATTTCGGCCTCCTTGCGCTCCAGAAGGTGATTGATCTTTTCGATGTAGCTGTCGGTGAGTTTCTGGAGTTCCTCCTCGGCGACGTGACAGAGATCTTCCGGAAGATGCTCCTCGTCTTTGGCTTTTTTGATATGGTCTTTGGCGTGTCGCCGGATGTTGCGGATGGCCACGCGGGCTTCTTCGGCCCGGATGCGGGCGGCCCGCACCAGCTCCTTGCGTCGCTCTTCGGAAAGCGGCGGAATCGGAATGCGGATGATGTTGCCGTCGTTGGAGGGGTTGAGTCCCAGGTTGGCGTTGATGATGGCCCGTTCGATGGCACCCAGGGCCGAGCGATCCCAGGGTTGCACGATGAGCAGGTCCGGCTGGGGTGCCGTGATGCTGGCCAGCTGCATGAGCGGCGTCATCGTGCCGTAGTACTCGACGCGCACGTCTTCGAGCATGGCCGGCGTGGCGCGTCCGGCCCGGAGTGCGGCCAGCTCGGTGCGCAGATGCGCAAGCGACTTTTCCATGTGCTCGCGCGCGTCGTCCAGAATCAGCTGCAGGTGTTCGTTCGGTATGGCCACCATGGTCCCGTTCGGGTTGGGTTCGTGATCAGGCCTGAGCGGTTTCGGCAAACGAAGGCGGCGTTTCGGTCCAGTAGACCAGCGTCCCGACCGGCTCGCCGCAGACCACGCGCAACAGGTTGCCGGGTTTGTTCATGTTGAAGACAATGATGGGCAGGCCGGCTTCCCGGCACAGCGTGAAGGCCGTCATGTCCATCACGCGCAGATCCCGCTGGATTACCTCCCGCCCGTGGATGGTGGTGAACAGGCGGGCGTTGGGGTCGTGTTCCGGATCGGCCGAATAGACGCCATCGACGCGCGTGCCCTTGAGCAGCACCTCGGCTTCGATCTCCAGCGCGCGCAAGGCGGCGGCCGTGTCGGTGGTGAAGTACGGATTGCCGGTGCCGGCGCCAAAGATCACCACCCGCCCTTTTTCCAGATGCCGGATGGCCCGGCGACGGATGAACGGCTCGGCGATCTGTTCCATTTTGATGCTCGACTGAAGGCGCGTGTCGAGTCCGGCCTGCTCGAGCGCGTCCTGCAGCGCCATCGCGTTGATCATGGTGGCCAGCATGCCCATGTAGTCGGCATGGGCCCGCTTCATGCCACGCGAGGCGTTCTGCACGCCCCGAAAGATGTTGCCGCCGCCGATGACGATGCCCACGGCCACGCCCAGTTCGACCACCTGGCGGATCTCCCGGGCGTAGGTTTCCAGCACGTGCCAGTCGATGCCGTAGGGCTTGCGGCCCATGAGGGCCTCGCCGCTCAGTTTGAGCAGGATACGGCGGTAACGGGGACGCGGTCGGTTGTTCGACGTGTCCGATTCGCCAGCCATGACTCGGAGGGTCTTGCTTCCGAAAAGTAGGCCCTTTCGGGCAGGGATTCAACGCCCCAGCCGGGGCCAGGAGCCGATCGGCTACAAAAAAGCCCGAACCGTTCGGCTCGGGCTTGTGGGCGTCTTGTGAGTTACTCGCCCAGGGCGTAGCGAACGAACCGGCGCACGTCGATGCCGGCCTGCTGGAGTCGCTCCTGGACCGTGATGGCGGCGTCCTTGATGAACGCCTGCTCCAGCAGCACGTGGTCCTTGTAGAAACGCTCCAGTTTGCCCTGCGCGATGCGATCGATAATGTGCTCGGGCTTGCCCTCGTTGCGGGCGGCCTCGCGGGCGATCTCCAGTTCCTTCTGGCGCACCTCCTCCGGCACCTCTTCACGGCGCACCGCCACGGGATTCATGGCGGCCACCTGCATGGCCACGTCGCGTCCGGCCTCTTCGAGCTGGCCATCGCCGACGACTTCGACCAGCACGGCCAGGCGCGAGCCGGGATGCACATAGGAGATGATCCGGCCGCTGTCGGTGGTCAGCACGTCGAAGCGCCGGATGGCGAGCTTTTCGCCAATCTTGCCGGTCAGGTCGATCAACGCCTCTTCGACGGTGCGGCCGTCGGGGAGCTGGAGCTTCAGCAGTGCCTCCAGGTCGGCCGGGCGCTGCTCGAGGATCAGCTGCGCCACCTGCTGCGCAAACGAGGCAAACTCCTCGTTGCGGGCCACGAAGTCGGTCTCGCAGTTGACCTCGACGATGGCGCCGGCCCGACCGTCTTCGCTCACGGCCGTAACGACCAGGCCTTCCTTGGCCTCGCGGTCGGCTCGCTTGGCCGCGACTTTCTGGCCCTTTTTGCGCAGGATCTCGACGGCGGCTTCAAAGTCGCCGCCTGCCTCTTCCAGCGCCCGTTTACAGTCCATCATGCCGACCCCGGTCATTTCCCGGAGCCGCTTTACGTCCTGAGCAGAAATGCCCATTGTTTATGTCCGTCGTTTATGTTCGGAGAATATCAGGAACCTTTCTTGCGACGCCTGGCGCGCGTCTCCTTGGCGGCTTCGGCATCGGCCGCGCGCTTTTCCCGCTCCGCTTTACGCGAGGCTTCTTCCTGCTCGCGCTGCTTGGCCCCTTCGGTGATCGCGTTGGCGATCACCGAGGTGATCAATTCGATGGAGCGTACGGCGTCGTCGTTGGCCGGGATCGGGTAGTCGATCAGCTCCGGGTCGGCGTTCGTGTCGACGATGGCGATGATGGGGATGCCGAGCTTGCGCGCTTCGCTGACGGCGATATGCTCGCGCACCACGTCGACGATGAACAGCGCGCCCGGGAGCTTGGCCATCTGGGCGATGCCGCCGAGCGTCCGCTCCAGCTTTTCACGCTCGCGGCGCTTCATCAGGCGCTCTTTTTTCTTGAGCTGGTCCAGGATGCCCTCTTCTTCCATCCGGGCCAGCTCTTCCATGCGGCGGATGCTCTGGCGGATCGTCTGGAAGTTGGTCAGCGTGCCGCCCAGCCAGCGTTCGACGACGTAGGGCTGACCGCAGGCTTCCGCGTATTTGCGGACGATGTCGCGGGCCTGCTTCTTGGTGCCGACGAACAGGATCTTCTTACCCTGGCGGGCAAAGCGGGCGGCTGCTTCGGCCGCGCGATCGAGGAGCTGCTGCGTCTGCACCAGGTCGATGATGTGGATCCCGTTGCGCTCCATGAAGATGAAGGGGCGCATTTTGGGATTCCACCGGCTGGTCAGGTGCCCGAAGTGGGCGCCGGCTTTGAGCAGCTCCTCGATGGAGACGCGATGCGTGGGCTGGGTTTCAGGAGCCGATGTTTCGGTCGCGGCTTCGGCCACTTCGGCCGTCGTCTCTTCGGAAGCCGAAGCTTCCGTTTCGGGAACGGGTTGCGTTTCGTGTTCGCTCATGGCTGGTTTCGGGTTGGGCCGCTACCTCCGTCATCTGTCCGGCTCAGCCGCCCGCAGGCGGCCACCCGACCGGACATCGGGAGGTATGGGTGATTGAAAAATTACCGCTTCGAGAACTGGAACCGTTTGCGCGCCTTGGGCTGGCCGTACTTCTTGCGCTCGACCATGCGCGGGTCGCGCGTCAGGAAGCCGGCGTCGCGCAGCGGCTTGCGGAATTCCGGGTTGTAGGCGACCAGCGCCCGGGCAATGCCGTGGCGGATGGCCTCGGCCTGGCCGGTCAGACCGCCGCCCTGTACGTTGACGAGCACGTCGAACTGTCCCGTCGTGCCCGTCACCTCGAAGGGTGCCAGAATCACTTTGCGCCGCCATTCCAGCGGGAAGTATTCTTCAAAAGGACGGCGGTTTACCGTGATCTGGCCGTTGCCCGGCCGCAGGTAAACGCGCGCCGTGGCCGTCTTCCGGCGACCAACCGCAATCCACTGGTTCAGGGTTGCTGTAGCCATAACGTGCCTGCAGGCCTTCGTTACAACGTGAGTTCAATGGGTTTCTGGGCCCCGTGCGGATGCGAGGGCCCCGCGTACACCTTCAGCTTGCGCAGCATGCGCCGCCCGAGCGGTCCCTTGGGCAGCATGCCCTTGACCGCGTGCTCGATCAAAAACTCCGGACGGTGCGTGCGCATGTAGGCCGGCGTGCGCAGCCGCTCACCTCCCGGATACCCGGAGTGCTGGAAGTACTGCTTCTGCAGTTCCTTCTTGCCGGTCAGGCGCACCTTGTCCGCGTTGATCACGATCACAAAGTCGCCCATGTCCACATGGGGCGTGTAGGTGGGCTTGTGCTTGCCCCGCAGGATCGTGGCAATCCGCGAGGCCAGCCGGCCCAGCACCTGACCCTCGGCGTCGATCACGTACCAGTTGCGCGTAACCTCTCCGGGCTTGGCGCTGTAGGTCTTGTAGCTGTTGACATCCATGGCGCTTCGTCGAAAGCCAATAAAAACGTCCGGTCTGGCCGGACGTCGTTTTCAGGAAACGTAGCCGCCAAATTTAGGGTTTCCGCGTGTGTGTGTCAAGATGCACACGCTCCGGGCAAAAGCAGGCCATCTCACGCCGTTTCAGGCAAATGGTTTTCCGGGGGCGTGATTCTTCCTTTATTCTTGACGCAATAATGCTTAGCTTTTAGCAAAGCGGGTCTGGAGAAAAGATGGCCGTTCACGACGAACTGGGCGGGCTGGAGGCCCTGGCGGCGCGCTTGCCGTTCCACCCGGACGATCAGGCTGCGGTGGTGGCCCTCTACGAACGCTGGTGCACCTCCCGGCATCCGAAAGATCTGGCGCTGCTGGAACTCTGGCTTTACTGCTTTGTGGGGCGATACTTTCTGATCCGGATGCTCCGGGAGCCCCACCTGTCGGAAGTGGAACTGGAGCAGCTCATCGGCGACACGTTCCTTCGGCTGCGCCGCCAGCTCGATTCGGTGCGCGAAGTGGAACGCTTCGTGAGCTGGGTGGGCACGGCCTGCCGCAATGCCTTTCTGAACTATCTGCGCGCCCTGCGACGGCGACCCATTCCGGAGCCGTACGACCCTCCTGTCGAAGCGCCGGAGGCGGAAGATCATCTGGCGCGGGGTGATCTTGCCCGGCTGCTTCCGGTCCTTGCGGCCGCCGTCGAGCGCCTTCCGGACTTTCTCCGTGAGGTGGCCCGGCTGGCGCTGCTGGAAGGGCTCACCTATCATGAAATCAGCCGGCGGCTGAAAAGACCGCCGGGTACGGTGCGCGTCTACCTGAGCCGGGCCTTTCGCCGCCTGCGTCAGGACCCGGCGTTGCAGGAATTTCTTTAGACAGAATTGATTCGGGATACGTAAGGTCTGGTATTTTGACGAAAGAGGTAACAGAAAGAACTTTTCGGGTTCTTATTTAACAGATACGACCGTAGAAATGCATAATGAAAGAGACCTTAGGCGATAAAATTCTGCGTTATCCCTGGCTTAGCCGGGAAACGCAGCGGGAAATTGAACAGGAAGCCCTTCGTGATCCTGATTGGCGGGAGTTGCTGGAGGCCGTTCAGTCGATCACGCCCTTGCTGCAATCGCTACCCCTGACGCCGGAGGGTCCCATGTCCGAAGAAATGCTGGCCTTCTATCTGGTTACCCGGCGCCTGTCCGATCGACCGCTTCCGCCGTCGCTGGCCGTGCTCTTTGCCCGTCTGGAAGCGCAACTGGAGGCCGATCCGACGCTGCGTCGTCGCTGCGAGGAAATGGCCCGGCAACTGGACGAGCTGGTCCGGAAATTCGATGCGCCGGCGCATTTCGAGCGCCTCACGGGACGCAGCCTGGAGCGCGAGACCGAGCCAGCCCTTGTCGTGGCCGAGGAGCCCGCGTCCTTTGCCACGCCCGCAGGAGATCGGGCCCCGGTCGGTGCGCCGGACCGACCGGCACGGCGTCTTGCCCGCAGGTCCGCCTGGCGCTGGGTGGAGTGCGGCGCCTTTGTCGTGGTCGTGCTGTCGGTGATTTACGGGGGGCTGTTCTGGTGGAGTCGGGCCTCGCAGTCCGAGCTGGAGCGGCTGGGCTTCATCGCGCCGGCGCAGCTTGAAGTCGAGCAGTATCGGGGCGAAGCGGCGCCGAGTGCCTCCGAGGCCGAACGCACCTATCAGGAGGCACTTCAGGAGATCCGGACGGCTTATCGGTCGTTTCTGGGGCTTTTCCCGCACTACGACACGGAGCGTCTGGCCCGGGCCGAGTCGCTTCTGGTGGCCGTGGTGACGGCCATGCCTGAGTCGTCCCCAATCCGACAGGAGGCGCAGTGGCTGCTGGGGAAAGTCCGGCTCCTGCGCCACGATGTGGACGGCGCGCGCCAGGCCCTCCAGGAGGTGGCCGCGCAGGAAGGGCCCTACACCGAAGCGGCCCAACAGCTCCTGACGCGGCTTCGGTGCCTGGAGACACCGGAGCTGTGCTAATCAGGCGTAGGTGTTCAGCATGACCGGCATGATGAGCATAAGCAGGTCTTCGCCTTCAGCCTGCTCGTGCGGCATGACCACGCCGGCCCGGTTAGGCGAACTGAATTCCAGCACGACCTCGTCGGAGTCCACGTTCCCCAGCACTTCGGTCAGATAGCCCGCATTGAAGCCGATCACCATGGGTTCGCCGTCGTAGGCGCAGGGCACGCGCTCGTAGGCTTCGCTGGCCCGCTCGATGTCCTCGGCCGCAATCTCCACATGGTCCGGCTCGAGCGTCAGCCGCACCTGGTTGGTCGTGCTGGAGGCATACAGGCCCACGCGCTTGACGGCCGACAGAAAGGCGTCCCGGTCCACCACCAGCCGCCGGTCGTTTTCGACGGGGATCACCGCCTCGTAGTTGGGATAGACCTCGTCGATCAGGCGGCTGATGATGCGCACCGGTCCCATCTCGAAGGCCACGTGGCGTTCGTCCACGCGGATCGTGCAGGTGCCGTCGAGCTGGGCGGCCAGCTTGGCCACCAGCGACGTGGCCTTTTCCGGGACGATAAATTCCAGGGGCGTCTCGCTGACCAGCTCGCGCAGGCGGAGACGTACCAGCCGGTGGCCGTCGGTGGCCACCACCCGCCCCTCTTCGGGCTGCACCTGGAAGAAGATGCCCATCATGGCCGGGCGCAGCGTGTCTTTGCTGACGGCGAAAGCCGTCTTCTGGATGGCCCGGCGCAGCAGGGCGGCATCGACGCTCAGGCTATGGGCTTCGTCCAGTTCGGGCAGGGCCGGATAGTCGGCGCCGTCGAAGCCCACCATTTTGTAATGCCCCTGATCGGTGGTCAGCGTCACGTTGAACGACTCGTCGGCGCTGAACTGCACCGGCAGATCCGGAAGTGCCCGGAGCGTCTCCAGCAGCCGACGGGCCGGGACGGCCACGCGGCGCGCTCCTTCCTTGCCGTTCTGAAGCTCCAGTTGAATCGGGAGCCGCTCAACGATCGAGATCTCCAGATCCGTCGCGCTCAGCCGGAGCGCGCCGTCTTCCGCCTCGAACAGGATGCACTCCAGAATGGGCATGGTAGCCTTCGAGGGCACCACACCGGCCACCGCCGTCAGGGCCTTCAGCAGGTCGTTGCTGGATACGGTAAAACGCATGGCTTTCTTAAAAAGCTGGCCAGGGGATGCTGGAATATAGGGAAAAATCGCGGGATGTCAGCGGCTGTAAAGCGAGATTTTGTGCCGCAGCTCTTCGATTATTTCCCGGAACTTCGGATCGGTTTCCATGAGGTTTTCCACGCTCTGGCAGGCGTGAATCACCGTCGAGTGATCGCGGCCACCGAAGTGGAGTCCGATTGACTTCAGCGAGTGCTGCGTGAACTGCTTGCAGAAGTACATGGCCACCTGGCGGGCCTGGACGATCTCGCGCTTGCGCGTCTTGGAGCGGATCAGGTCGGGCGCAATGTCGAAGTATTCGCAGACGAGTTGCTGAATCTGGTCGATGGTCAGTGTAACGCGGCTTTCTTTGATCAGGTCGCGCAGGGCTTCGCGGGCCAGTGCCAGGTCGATGTCCCGGCGCTGATAGGCCGCGTGTGCCACCAGCCGGAGCAGCGCCCCTTCCAGCTCCCGGAAGTTGCTCTTGACGTGATGCGCGATGAACTCGATCACGTCGTCGCCCAGTTCGATGCCTTCGTCCTCGGCCTTGCGGCGCAGAATGGCAATGCGCGTTTCCAGATCCGGCGGCTGCACGTCGGCCATCAGTCCCCACTGGAAGCGCGACAGCAACCGCTCTTCGATGCCGGGGATGTCTTTGGGCGGCCGGTCGGCTGAAAGGACGATCTGCTTGCCCGTCTGGTGCAGCGCATTGAAAATGTGGAAAAACTCCTCCTGGGTCTTCTCCTTGCCGCCGAAAAACTGAATGTCGTCGACGATCAGCAGATCGATGTGCCGGTAGAACAGCGAAAACTCGTTGATCCGGTTGTGCTGGATGGCCTGCACGAACTCGTTCGTGAACTGTTCGCTGGAGACGTAGCGGATCGTTTCGGCCGTGCCGTGCTGGCGGGCATAGTTGCCGATCGCCTGGATCAGGTGCGTCTTGCCCAGCCCCACGCCACCGTAAACCAGGAAGGGGTTGAAGCTGGTCGCGCCCGGCTGTTGCGCAATGGCCAGCGCGGCGCTGCGGGCCAGCCGGTTGCAGTCCCCTTCGATGAAGCGTTCGAAGGTGTACTTCGGATCTAACTGGCTGTCGACCTGAATCTTGCGGATGATGCCGGGAATCGCAAAGGGGTTGGCGGGAACGGGCGGCTCCTGCTCGGCGACTTCTACCGGCGATTCCGGCGTACCGGGCGGTACGGTCGGCGAAACCGGACGTGTGCGGGGCGGCGGCGGGGGTGTCGTCGTCTCCGGAGGATGGGCCGGCATGTTGACCGAGATGCCCTCGAAACCGCTCTGCGGGTCCTCTTTCTCGATCACGATCTTGTAGAACAGACGCCCTCTGGGACCCAGCACCTTGGTGATGGTCTTCCGCAACAGGCTGTAGTAGTGCTCTTCCAGCCACTCGTAATAGAAGCGGCTCGGCAGCTCGACCGTCAGCTTGATCTGGTCGTCTTCTTCGGTCAGGCTGACCGGCTTGATCGGCTCAAACCAGGTCTTGAAGCTCTGCCGGCTGACGTTGTCCCGGATGATTTCCAGACAGGCATGCCAGATCGCCTCCGGTGTTCGCTCCAT